>JBIOWC010000472.1:0-30150 GCA_044868105.1 Blastocatellia bacterium | reverse complement strand
AAACGCAGCCTTCATTGACATCAAATAAATGAAAAGACCTGAGTTAATTCTTGAATTTCGGCGCCGTAAAAACTCCCTTATTATTGATTTTCAGAATTTCTGAATCGGTGATAAGCTATAAGCACCTTGAGGTATTGTTTTTTTGAATGAATAAAAGCAGATTGCCGAGTTGAAGCAGAGAAAAATTTGCGAATGCCTGAAAAGCAACCGCATAAATAGAGAAACGACGATTCCGCCTCACCTGACTCTATCGTAAATTGCTTCTCTGCGCAGATGATAACTATGAAAAAGTCGCAACCGAAATCATTAAAAAATTTATCGGTATTTCCTGAAGACCTTGAGGACTTCAAGGATTATTACCGCTTCTTTAACCTATCTACAGACCTGCTTTGCATCGCCGGTCTGGACGGTTCGTTCAAGAAAATCAATCAATCCTTTGCGAATTTTTTCGGTCTTACGGTTGAAGAGCTGTTGTCTAAAAACGCGGCGGATTTTATTCATCCTGACGATTTGCCCAAAGCCCTTAAAGAATTAGAAAAGATGGTCGAAGGGGCAAAGGCGATTTCACTCGAAGCGCGTTTTCTTTCTCAAGGGGGTTATCGTTGGATTTTATGGAGCGGGATGCCCTTTCCTGATGAAGGGGTTTTTTACGCGGTGGGCAAAGACATCACCGACCATCGGCAGATGGAAGAACAACTGCTGTTTCTCTCGTTGGTTGATGAACTGACGGGGCTTTATAATCGCAGAGGCTTCGTGATGCTTGCCGAAGAAGAATTGAAACTGATGCGCAGAGCCGGCGGCAATACGTTGATTTTCTTCGCTGATATGGACAAATTGAAAGAGGTCAACGATAACTATGGTCATCAGGAAGGCGATTTCGCCATCAAAAAGACCGCAGAGATTTTGAAACAGACCTTCCGCGAAGCCGACATTGTGGCGCGCACCGGCGGCGATGAGTTCGTCATTCTAACAGCCTATTCGATGCCCGAAAATATTGAATCCATCATCTCGCGTCTGCAATCGAAAATTGATGCCTACAACGCCTTGAGCAGCCGCAGCTATGTCCTCTCTTTAAGCATCGGCGCGATTCCGGTTGATATACACTCGCCTGATTCGATTGATGAGTTAATAGATAAAGCCGACAAAGCCATGTATGAACAGAAACGCTTCAAACAAAGTCAATCCGATACGGCCGAAGCGCGCTTCATTCCGAGAATGCGTAAGAGCGGTTAATGGGGTTTCTAAAAATCAACCGCCCATCAATCAACGGCACCCGATTGGGGTCACAAAAAATAGCTTCTGACAAACTGTTTTCCCATCTCGCCTCGTAATAATACCTCTATTGCTTTGCAAAGCCTCTGTAGCTATACAACTCATGAAAGTTAAAGGGCAGGGCGCTTTTCGGGTAAGTGACGGGAGAAAGACTTATGAAAATTGTCATTCCGGGAGGCAGCGGTTTTTTGGGTCAAGCGCTTGGTCATTATCTTGTCGCGCAAGGTCATGAGGCGGTCGTTTTAAGCCGCGCGGCGCGGCCACGCGGCAAAGCGCTACGCGAAGTACCCTGGGACGGCAAAACGCTCGGCGCGTGGGTGAGCGAAATTGATGGCGCGGATGCCATAGTTAACTGCGCCGGCAAAAGCGTCAATTGCATTTATAACGCCCGCAATCGCCAAGAGATCGTAGAATCGAGAACCCTGAGCGTCCGCGTTTTGCATCAAGCCATTAAAGAGTGCGCCCGACCGCCGGCGCTGTTTTGTCAAACCGGCTCGCTGGCGATTTACGGAGATAGCCGAAGAGATGGCGACGAATCCGCGCCGCACGGCAAAGGGTTTTCCGTAGCGGTTTGTGAAAGTTGGGAAGAAGAATTTTTCAAAGTCACGCATCAGCAGACGCGAATGTGTATGTATCGCATCGGTTTTGCGCTTGGCACAGACGGTGGCGCGCTAGCCTCGCTCATTAAGTTAACCAGGTTTTTTCTTGGCGGAACGGTCGGGAGCGGCAAACAGTATATCAGTTGGTTGCACATTGATGATTTGAACGCGATGTTTGAATTTGCCCTGAACCATGAAGAAGTGACGGGCATTTACAACGCGACCTCGCCCAGTCCGGTAACCAACCGCGAGTTTATGAGAACCTTGCGCCGGGTTTTACATCGCCCCTGGTCGCCGCCGGTTCCTGCGCCGCTCGTGAAAATCGGTGCGCGCTGGTTCCTGCGTACAGAAGCGGAGCTCGCCTTAACCGGCAGAAAATGTTTTCCGAAAAGATTTCTTGACGCCGGTTTTCGCTTTCAATTTCTGAATTTGGAGCAGGCTTTACGAAACATCGTTGAGCGTCGTTGAAGGCCTGAAAAGTTCAGTTGTATTGCAGAGGTTTCAACGATTAGAATATCGGGCGCGTCGAAGGCTTACGCTCGATTCATTTAGCCAACATGATAATTTGACTAGCAAAATCCCTCACCCAAAACCTTACCTTCAAAAAATGAAATGGAGAAACAGAGAATGAGAAAAATTTTTGCGTACAAAATCGTATTACTGAGCTTACTTGTTTTTTACACCTCGTCCGTTCCGGGCGTTGCCCGTCCGCTGTTTGTCAACATCAAGAAAGCCACGACGGTTGCGATTGATGAAGCGAAACAGAAATCGCCGGGTGAAGTCTGGGGGCGCACGGAATTATATTTCGGCTCCAACAAACCGGATGGCACAGTCGTCACCGAAGAAGAGTTCAAGCAATTTCTTGATACGGCGATTACGCCGCGTTTTCCCGATGGCTTAACGCTCTTAACCGGATTCGGACAATTCCGCAACTCGCAAGGCATCATTGTTCAGGAACGTTCAATGGTACTGATTCTGCTCTATCCCTTGCAGCGGTCTGATGCGAATCAAAAGATTGAAGAGATTCGCAGAGATTACAAGCAGATGTTTCAACAAGAATCGGTTTTGCGCGTAGACAGCCTGGCTAAAGTCTCTTTTTAACTTCCTTGAATGATTCGAAGAGCGAATCCGGTTTATTTCGGACTTGCTGAGCGTTGAGGGGTCTGTGCTCGGGGGCCGCAACGGGCACATGGAAGTGGTGTGCCGCAATAAAGGGAACCCGACTGGGTATAACTGTGCTTCGGCCAGCCGCTTCCTATACCTGGTCCAGCAGGGCGTCTATTTTTTCCGCGAGCACAAAATCCAACTGCGTTAAACCACCGGTGACGTGGGTCCAATTGGTCAGCCTGACTTCGTTGTAGTGAATATTGATGTCCGGGTGATGATTCATTGACTCGGCGATATAACCGACGGCGTTTGCAAACCACATGGCGCGAAGAAAATTTTTAAAGTGATAAGTTTTTTCGATAGCGTTGACCTTACGCGTCCAACCCGGGAGTCGGTTTACTCTTTCGTCAATCTCTTCGTCTGTCAGTCTCTGCATAGATGCTTCAATGGCTCGGTATTTTCTGGGGCCCCAGCTGGGCATTAATCTGATGGGTCAAGTTGGTGCCATCAAATACGGAAACTCCAAACGGCATAGGGTTTTCTCCCAAATGCCTGGTAAATGACTTCACGGTGATGTTTTTGAATCGCGCTTTATTTCTCTCAACCACGATTTCAGCAGCTTTTTTTGCCGTCTCTTCGGTAAATGGCGGATCGAGTTTAATGCTTACAATCAGGCTATTGGTCGAAGGGTCAACCGCAGAGGCTTCGATAACAAAGGGTTCTGCGGGTCGCGGTTTTTCTTTAGGGGCATCGCTCGTACAAGCGATGAAGGTCAATAAAAGCAAAACGCAGGGCCATTTATTCATCATTATTCCTCATCTGCCAAGTGATTTTGAAGATTCACCGAATGCCCGTCAATGTCAATCGGCGTAAAAACCTCTGCCGGTCTACAAAACCAAAGGGGGGGTAAACCTAATCTTGACAATGAGCAGTTGCGCCGAGTACGCTTACCCTTTTCTATAGAAACAAATATTGAGAGGAACTGTATGTCGAAGAGAACTTTTCAACCGAATAATCGCCGTCGCGCCAAAACGCATGGCTTTCGCGCTCGCATGAAGACCAAAGGCGGACAGCTTGTCCTGAAACGCCGCCGCGCTAAAGGTCGTAAACAATTAACCCCCGCGCATTACTAATAACGCGTCTCGGTTCTGGAGTCTGGAGTTTGGCGTCAAAGCGGAAAGTTGACTCTGAGGACTCCATAACACCGGACGCCAGACTCTGATGAACGAAACTTTTCCGAAATCAAACAGGATTTTAAGGCGCAGTGAGTTTCGTCAGGTTTACGAAAAGGGGCGCAAATTCCGAGCAAATTTTTTCAACGCTTTTGTGATTGAAAACGGCGGTTGTGAGTCCCGGCTGGGGATTACCACAACGCGCAAGATGGGCAATGCCGTAACGCGCAATCGGGCGCGGCGCTTGTTGCGCGAGGTCTTTAGAAAAAATAAGCGGTCAGTGCCCGGCGGCATTGACATCGTCCTCAATGCAAAGGATTCTATTATTGAAGTTGCTTACGGGGATTTGGAAAGCGACTTTATCTCTTTTTTGAAAAGGGCGGGCCATCGAAGTGAAGTCTATTCTGATATTTCTAATTCGGACTTATAAGCTTTGCATCTCGCCGCTTCTGCCGCCCGCTTGTCGTTTTACGCCTACCTGTTCACAGTACGCTTTGGAAGCAATCAATAAGTATGGTGCTTTGCGAGGGTCTTACCTGGCGGCGCGGCGCCTGTTGCGTTGCCATCCATTTCATCCGGGCGGTTACGACCCGGTGAAATAATTTCAGTAACAAAAAAAGGACAAGCGCACGACTGGCGCTTGA
The DNA here is from genome assembly GCA_044868105.1 of Blastocatellia bacterium. Classification (GTDB taxonomy): domain Bacteria; phylum Acidobacteriota; class Blastocatellia; order UBA7656; family UBA7656; genus JBFMDH01. The sequence continues at coordinate 25,356 of JBIOWC010000472.1, read as the reverse complement.
TGTGGTTTGATGGAACAAAGAAGCAGAGTAATCCTGGCAATCTTTCTTTCGACAATTATTTTGATCGGTTGGCCTTTCATCATGAAGCGTCTCGGTCTGATGTCACAACCAACTGAACAGCCTGTCGAAATGCCGCAGGTTCAAGAACCCGTGCCCGTTCAAGAACCACCAGCCAAACCGGAACCCGGCAAGCCCGCAGCCAACGCCGGCGGTGATAAAAAGACCACCTCTGCAATTGCTTCAACGCCTCAACCCACAGCCGTACAAACTCAGGTTGCGGAGCGCGATCTGGTCATTGACACACCCTTCTGGCGCGCGACCTTTTCAAATCGCGGCGCCGTTGCGACCTCCTGGATTATCAAAAAAGACACGACACGGGAAATCACCGCAGCAAACGGTAAGCCTTTAGAGTTGATTCCTCAACAAGAGATCAAGCAACTCGGCGCGCCCTTTCGCGTTCGCATTCCCTGGGGAGCGCCGCTCGCCGACCAGGTCAATCAAACGACCTTTCAAATTGAAGGCGCGACTGAATCAGAGATCCACCTGGCAACCGGTCAGCAGCGCGAAATCACCTTCACCTATTCATCGCCGGCCTTTACGGCGCGCAAGACGTTTAAGTTTGACGGCGGCAAATTTGTATTTGATGCGACCGCCGAAGTGCTCGCCAATGGTTCGCCACAACCTGTCGAACTCGTCCTCGGACCGCGCATCGGCGACGAGACCGATGTGCAAACCGGCGGCAGCTATGCCAATCATTACAACGCCATTGCCTACACCAAAGAGGGCTCACGTATTCAAGTGGATGGGTCGCGCATCACCCATCAGTTTGCGAAAATCACCCAGGTTGACGAGGCGACCAAACGTATTCAACTTGATAAGCCGCTGGCCGGCGATGTTGATCAGGTGAAAATTATCGGCGGCGACGAAAAGAATTACATTTCGCTGGTCGGATTTGCGCACGTCGTTGACCGCAGCGCCGATAGCCGCACGCTGACGCTGGATAATTTGCCGCAAGGCACGGTCGCGGGCAACGGTGTCGGACAGGGAACCGATACCCTGCGTCACAACTATGCCTGGGCGGGGGTGATGGATCACTACTTCAGCATGCTGGCGATTCCGACGCAGCCGGTAAATGAAATCACGCTCAGCAATGTGCAACTGAGAAACGGCGAGCAGCAGCAAGCGGCGCACGATTACCCTTCGGTTGCGGTTCCCGTTGATGCCCAATTGCCGACAAAAATATTCGTTGGCCCCAAAGACCGAGATTTACTCATCAGTTTAAGCAAAGAGCTGGGGACTGACCTTGAAGATATTATTGATTATGGAATGTTTCGCCCCATCGTGCGCCCGATAGTCGGGCTTTTAAGTCCCTCGCTCGACGGCTTAAATAATTTATTTAAAAACTACGGCTGGGCTATTGTCGTGATCACTGCGGGCGTCAACCTCTTGCTGTTCCCGCTGCGCTGGTACAGTTCCAAGAAGATGAAGCAGGCCGCCAAACATCAACCGCGCATTAAAGAGTTGCAGGAAAAGATGAAGAAGCTCAAGGAGAATCCGAAAGCTTCGCCGCGCGAAATGGAAGCCATTCAACGCGAACAGATGGCGATTATGAAAGAGGCAAATCCGATGGGCGGCTGTTTGCCCATGCTTTTGCAGATGCCCATCTTCTGGTCTTTCTTTATCTTTTTAACCATCTCGCTCGATATGCGACATGCGCGCTGGCTCGGTTGGGTGAAGGATTTATCGAAACCTGACCCGCTTTACATTTTGCCGATTGTCATGTGCGTGACCATGATTGCCTCAACGGCGCTGATGCCGCAGCCACAGGTTGATGACCCGGCAATGAAGATGCAGCGCCGGTTGATGACCTGGGTGATGCCGATTATGCTGACCTGGTTCTTCTTCATCAGCGCGCCAAGCGGGCTGGTGTTGTATTGGATGGTCAGCAATATTGTCGGCGTCGGCATTCAACTGGTCATCAATAAACTGACCGCCGAACCCCAACCGCAAACCGTTGATGCGGGTAAAAAAAAAGGTAACAAGCCCACTCAGGGAAGAAGCCGCAACGCCGAAGCCTAGAGAAAGATTTTCGCTGAAGAGCATCATTTAGCGTTTAACTTTTAGATTGCTTTCGTAGACTGAACCGGCTCGCGCGCTTATTCAAAGTGATGGTATGAAGCTATGACAGAAGACGACGCAAAAATAATCGTTGATTTTACCAATGAATTGCTCAAATCAAGCCGGCTGAAGTTGCAGGCCGAGGCCGAGACGGCGCAAGACGAGTTCAAAGTGCAGGTGCGCGGCGAAGATGTTGCCATCTTGCTTGGGCATAATGCCGAGCTTTTGGACGCCCTCGAATATCTGGGCAATCGTGTGTTGTCAAAAGGCCGCGAAGAAGAGACGCATATTGTTTTTGATTCGGGGAACTATCGGGCGCGGCGTGAAAAAGAGTTGCATCTGATGGCTGAGAAAGCTGCCGAAAAGGTTCGGTTGACCAAGATTCCTTTCAAATTCGACCCCATGAGTTCAAATGAACGCCGCATCATTCATGTCGCGCTGGCCAATGAAACAGGCGTTCGCACCGAAAGCAAAGGCAATGGCGAAGACCGCCGCCTCGTGGTTTTTCCCGCTTAACAAAGTGCTGAGGGTTAAGGTTCAGAAAGTAGGAGCGATGAAGTATGAACGATGAACTTTAGGACCGTTTTGAAGTTATTCCGTGGTTTATCGTTCATACTTCATACTTCATCGTTATATTAACTCAGTCCTCAGTCCTTTATGATAAGAGACGATACCATTGCAGCGATTTCAACGCCTGCAGGGCGCGGCGGCATCGGCGTTGTGCGACTCAGCGGCGCGCGATCGCTTGACCTCATCGGTTATATTTTTTCCGCCCCAACGCCCGCCTTCACCCCTAATCTTGCACGCTTCGGACGCCTGGTTGACCCAACCACTCAAGAGATTGTTGACGAAGCCATTTTGACCTATTTCAAAGCGCCGCATTCTTATACCGGCGAAGATGTCGTGGAACTCAGTTGTCATGGTAGTCCGGTGGTTTTGCGGCGCGTGTTGGATATGTTAATTACGCGGGGGGCCAGAATCGCCGAACCCGGCGAATTTACCTTTCGCGCCTTCATCAATCGTCGAATTGATTTAGCTCAAGCCCAGGCGGTGCGCGACATCATTAACGCGCAGACCGCCTATCAAGCTCGCATCGCCACGCGCCAACTCGAAGGCGCATTTTCAAAGCGTCTAGCGCCGCTCAAACAATCGCTTCTTGACATCATCGTGCAGATGGAATCGGCGGTTGAATTTGTCGAAGACGATATTGCCCCTGAAACCACGGCGCGGCTCTCACAAAAGCTCGAAGCGGTCACCTCCGAACTCAATAAAGTATCAGCGACCTTTGAGCTGGGGCGATTCCTGAAAGAAGGGTTTGACCTGGCCATTGTTGGTCGTCCCAATGTCGGCAAATCTTCGGTCTTCAATCAACTCATCGGCAGCGAACGCGCCATTGTCACAGCGATTCCGGGCACCACGCGAGATGCCCTATACGAAAGCGCTTCGATTGCCGGTATTCCTGTGCGTTTGATTGATACGGCGGGCATCCGGGAGACCGAAGATGTGGTCGAAAGCCTCGGCATCACGCGCAGCCGCACGGCAATTGCCGAAGCTGACATCGTGCTGTTGATCTTGGATAATTCTCAAGCGTTGAGTAAAGACGACCATCAGTTGCTTGAAGATATCCCTGGTGAGCATCGCATTATCGCGCTCAATAAATCGGACCTCGCTCATCATCTGGAAGCCGAGGCAAATGAAAATTTCAAAGATGCCGTTGTTCTTTCGGCGCTCACCGGCGCGGGCTTTGATGAGTTGAAAGCGCGAATTTTTAATCAGCTTTCCGGTGACCTTAGCGTTGAACGCGACGACATCTTAGTAACCGATGCGCGCCAGCAACAGGCAATTGGCGCGGCGCTCGCCGAGGCCGAAGCCGCCCGCCGGTTAATCATCGAAGGTGAACTCGAAGAGATAATTTTATTAAAGCTTCATGGGGCGCTGACGGCGCTTGGTGAAGTGACCGGCGAAACCTTAACAGACGATATACTCGGACAAATTTTTTCCACTTTTTGCGTGGGAAAGTAGTGAGCCGATAAACTGTCTGATTGTCTGAACATTTTTGCAGAGAGCAAAGGAGTAGAGATGAGCCTACGCTTTTTAAGTTTCCAATTGCCTTCAAGCAAGTCGTCTAACTCGCAATCGGGAAAGTTGTAGGAATAGTCAAGGTGCGATTGCCATAACCGGATGCCACACTGGAAAACTTCAAGCGACTGCTGCACCAGCCAAACTATTCGTTATAAATATATCTCTTTCTGACCCGTTTCTGGATGACTGCCTAGAGCGACCTAACTCGCCCTCTGCTTTGAGGTAGGGGACAGCTGAATCACCCGCCTTGCTTTGCAGATAGACTATCGCTGCATATAATTGGTCTGCTCGTTTTCCTATACTTCACAACGCCTAAGCATTGCTGATCTGTCGAACAGGGTTGAACCGGGACGGTTCCTGATGAAGAGATACTTGCCTACAACCCGACTTCTTCTCTGCCTCTTTTTCCTGTTTGGCAGTCAAGCGGCGCACGCTCAATATCGCTTTGACCACTGGACGGCGGATAACGGCTTGCCGCAAAACTCGGTGCGCGACATCGCGCAAACGCGCGATGGCTATCTGTGGCTAACGACCTTTGACGGGCTGGTGCGTTTTGATGGCGTGCGCTTTACGGTATTTAATAAGAGCAATTCGCCAGGCATTATCACCAATCGGTTTGTCCGTCTTTATGAAGACGGACAGGGCGATTTGTGGGCGAGCACAGAAAACAGCGGACTGACGCGACTGCACCAGGGTCGCTTTACCTCCTACACGACCGAGAACGGCTTGCCGGGAAATTATGTTCTGAACATGGGCGGCGATGGGCAGGATAATTTGCTGCTGTTTTGCGGGATTCATCTGTACCGTTGGCTCGATGGCAAATTTCAGCCTGCCGATGATTTGCGCCTGCCGGTCAGCAGAGAGCCGGGTGAGCGACAGCACCAGGGGTTGCGCCTTGCCTACTCCACCGACCTTCCTGATAACCTCAACCCTCATGGCAGAATATTATGTTTCGTGAATGGCGCGTTGCGTTCGTGGGCCATATCTGACCTTCCGCTTATCCCCAACCAACCTCCAGTGCAGGATCATCAGGGCAATACCTGGTTCTGTACCGATGAAGGATTGATCAAAGTTGAGACCGGAGGTGGGATAAAGACCTACACGATGAATCATGGGCTGCCGGGCAAGTATGTGCGGTTCGTTTACGGGCAAGGGCCTTCGCAGGTCTTGTCGATGCGTGATGACCGCAGCCTCTGGCTTACCGAGCTTGATTCGATGCAAAGTCATCTGGTGGTGCAACGACTGCCGGAGGGGCGGGAATTTCCTCCGTTTGTCAGCTATGCCGACCGGGAAGGCAACATCTGGATGGGCACCCTTTATAACGGACTGTACCGGGCGCGCCGTCAATCCATCACCACTTACGCCAAACCGCAAGGGCTGACGAATCCCGAAGTGTATCCAATCTTTGAAGATCGCGATGGAACTATCTGGGTCGGCGCTGACAGATTGTTCCGTCTCAAGGACGGTCTCTTCACCAGCTATCCCAACGACACCACTGGTAATATTTTTAGCACAATCTATCAGGATCGCGCCGGAGAGTTGTGGATCAACGGGGAGTGGCGCTTGGAGGACGGACGCTTTGTTCGCGGCATCAATAACGATGTTCTTCCGGATTCGCTTGGTGCTGTCTGGACCATGTGCGAGGACCGTGAGGGAGCCTTATGGCTCGGGGCGGAGAACGGAGTCGTGCGCTATCAACAGGGCACGGCAACCCGCTACACGACAAAAGACGGCCTCGCGGGCGATGATACGAAGGTCATCATCGAAGACGGGGCGGGCGGGCTCTGGCTCGGCAGTTACGGCGGTCTAACGCATTTCAAAGATGGTCGCTTCACCGCCTGGATCGAAGGCGACGGGCTGCCCGGCAATACCGTGCGGGCGCTCTATCAGGACAGCGATGGCGCATTGTGGATCGGCACTTATGATGGCGGGCTGGGGCGCTTTAAGGATGGGCGGTTCACCCGCTACACCATGAAGGACGGGCTGTATGGGAACGGCGTTTTTCAGATTCTCGAAGACTCGGCGGGCTGGTTCTGGATGAGTTGCAATCGCGGCATCTATCGCGTACGCAAGCAGGAGTTGAACGATTTCGCGGAGGGCACAATCAAAGCCATCACGTCCATCGGCTACGGCAAATCGGATGGCATGCTGAGTGTCGAATGCAACGGTGGTCGCTGGCCCGCCGGCATCCGCGCGCGTGATGGCAAGCTGTGGTTCCCGACGATGGACGGCGTGGCGGTGATTGATCCGGCGACCCTGACAACGAATGCACAGCCGCCGCCGGTGGTTATCGAAGGCGTCAAAATTGACAACGAAACAGTAGCGGCGACGACCTGGGAATCGGCACTCCAGATAACCCCGAGACAGGAAAATTTTGAAATTCAATATACGGCGCTGAGTTTTATCAATTCGGAGAATCTGCGTTTCAAGTACAAACTGGAAGGGCTCGACCACGATTGGGTAGAAGCGGGGACGCGGCGCACGGCTTACTTTTCGCACGTGCCGCCAGGCCAGTACACCTTCCGAGTGATTGCCGCCAACAGCGACGGCGTGTGGAATGAGGAAGGCCGGAGCGTGACCGTTATCGTATGGCCACCGTTTTACCGGACGTGGTGGTTTCGCTTATTGGGTGTTATGGCGGTGAGCCTGACGGTGTGGTTGGCATTTCGTTACCGCGTCGCGCAACTCCGCCGTAGAAACGAGCAGCAGCAGAGGTTTGCCCGGCAGTTGCTGGCCTCGCAGGAAGACGAGCGCAAACGCATCGCCGTCGAATTGCACGACGGCCTGGGTCAGAACCTTTTGGTCATCAAAAATCGCGCCATGCTCAACGCCCTTTCCACGACCGACGAGCAGGGTCGGACGCAGTTCAATGAGTTCAGTGACGCCGTCGCGCAAACCCTCGAAGAGGTGCGCGCGATCTCTCATGACCTGCGCCCGCCGCACCTCGACCAGCTTGGGCTGCGAACGGCCCTGGTGGCGATGATTGAAAAGGTCGCCGCCAGTTCGACCACCCGGTTTGCCTGTGAAATTGGCGAGTTGGATGGTATCTTCTCGCCCCAGGACGAAATTCTGCTCTATCGTATCGTGCAGGAATCTCTCAATAATATTCTCAAACATTCCGACGCTACGCAGGCCGAGATCCGGCTGACCGTCAACGAAAATCAAGTTTTGCTCCACATCCATGACAATGGCAAAGGATTTACGCAGAATGGAGATGCGCCCGAACGCGCCGGGCTGGGCTTGCAGAGTATCACCGAACGCGCCGCGATTCTGGGCGCCGTACCGACGATTCATTCCGCGGCGGGTCAAGGTACAACTGTCATGTTGAAGGTTGAACGGAAAGATACGAACATGAAGGTAACAACATGATGACCAATCCAATACGCATTCTGATCGCTGACGACCACCCGGTCTTCCGCCAAGGGTTGCGCCAGACGATTGAAGCCGACCCGCAACTCACGGTCGTCGCGGAAGCCGCTGATGGCGAACAGGCGCTCGCCCGCTTGCAGGACACGCCGGTTGATGTGGCGATGCTCGATTTGAGTATGCCGCTCAAAGATGGATTCGCCGTGGCGCGGGCGGTTCGTGAACTCCGCCTTGCCGTGCCGCTGGTCTTTTTGACCATGCACAAGGACGAGCATTACCTGCAAGCCGCGCTCGATCTGGGCGTCAAAGGTTATGTGCTGAAAGACAGCGCCATCATCGAGATTGTCAATTGTCTGAAAGCTGTCGTTGCCGGGCAGGATTATGTCAGCCCAGCGCTCTCTTCTTACCTCATCCGCCGCCATACGCGAGCCGCGTCATTGGCCGCCGAGAAACCCGCACTTGAACAACTCACGCCCACCGAACGGCGCGTGCTGAAACTGGTAGCCGAAGGACAGACCAGCCGAGAAATCGCCGCCGCCATGGGTATCGGCATTCGCACCGTCGAACATCACCGCAACAATATCACCACCAAACTCGACCTGCGCGGCAGCCACGCGTTGGTCAAATTCGCTATTCAGCATCAGGCCGAACTGTGAATTTTGGATTTTAGATTTTGGATTTTGGATTGCAGAGGGTTAAAAGTGTGTCCAAAATCCAAAATCTAAAATCGTCGTACCCGTAGAACTACCTAGAATAATTCGCAGACCTACGGATAAATTTTTCGCAGACCCCTCCATTCACGCCGCCCGCCATTTCTCGCATACTAGCGCCGTCAACAGCAATTCCGTGTGGCGATGAACATGAAACTCCTCATTGTCGAAGACAATCCTCAAATGCGCCAGATGATCTGCGCGGTCGTCGCCGATCTGGCTGAAGCCGTTTGTGAATGCAGTGACGGCGAAGCCGCGGTTGCGGCTTATGCGGCCGAGCAGATGAGCGGTGACGACCGGGTGTTGATGGATTTGCAGATGCCGCGCCTCAGCGGGTTGGAAGCGACGCGGCGTATACGCGCCGCCTTTCCCGATGCTCACATCATCATCGTCACCCAATACGACGATCCGCACTGGCGGGCCGCGGCCACCGAGGCCGGGGCGAGCGGCTATGTGCTCAAGGCCAACCTTCTCGAACTTCGGAGTCGGCTGCAGGCGGTTACAAAGTAAAGCATCTCTGTTGATAGTCATCCGTCAGCCACGTTCTGACGGCGGCATTAGTCATTAAGGAAAAGTGGCTTGCACGGCGATGGCAGTTTTCATTCACCAGCATCATTCACGAACCAAGGACGCCTCTGGCGAGGAAAGGAACGAACCTAATGAAACGACGAATTACAACGATGATTATCGCCCTCGGTCTATTGCTCATTGTCGCGCTGGCGAGCGCAGGGCTGAGGGTGAAAGCCAAAGCGACCCCGATGGCGCCGCAAGCTAATGCGCTACCCGCTAATGCGCTACCCGCTAATGCGCTGCCTGCCAACCTGATGACCGACAGCCTTCCATCTTTCGGCTGTGAGACACCGAGTTTCGCCGATGCAGCGAATTTCACCGCCGGCCGAAACCCTGAGTGCGTGACAACCGGCGATTTCAACCGTGACGGCAAACTCGATCTGGCCGTGGCGAACAACGGATCTGCCGACGTGTCGATCCTACTTGGTAACGGCACCGGCGGCTTCGCAACCGCAACAAATATCAGTGTAGTCTCTTCACTACTCGCAGTGACAACGGGCGATTTCAACGGCGACGGCAAACTCGATCTGGCTGTGACCTCGTCATTCAATTTCGGCAACCTCTATCTCCTTACGGGCGACGGCAACGGCAGCTTCACTGTGAGCGGCCCCTTCGACGTGGGCCAAGCACCGCAGGGTATCACCACCGGTGATTTCAACGGCGACGGCAAACTCGATCTTGCGACAGCAAACGCCAACGACGGCACCGTCTCGGTGCTGCTCGGCGATGGCAACGGCACTTTCGTAAACGCCGCCAACTTCGCAGCCGACTTTCTTCCCAGGTCCATCACGACCGGCGACTTTAACGCCGACGGTAAACTCGATCTGGCGGTGGCCAATACCAATACCCACAACGTCTCGATTCTGCTCGGCAAAGGTAACGGCAGCTTCGAGGCCGCAACGAATTTAGACGTAGTCAATGTTCCGGTTTCCATCACCGCGGGTGATTTCAACTCCGACGGCAAGCTTGATATCGCGACGGCGAATTCCAGCTCAACCAATTCGCACAACGTTTCGGTGTTGCTCGGGAACGGCAGCGGCGGTTTCGCGGCTCCCACCAATTTCGGCGCGAGCAACGGCACTTCTTCAATCACGACGGGGGACTTTAATGCGGACGGTAAGCTTGATCTCGCGTTATCGCACGCGAGCCTCGACAACGTCTCGATTCTGCTCGGCAATGCCACGGGCGGGTTCGGGACGGAAACCACTTTCGGCACGGACGATCGTCCCGCTTTCGTGACGCCCGGCGACTTCAACGGCGACGGCAAACTCGATCTCGTAACGGCGAATGAGAGGCGGAACCAAAGCGGCAACGTGACCGTCCTGCTCAACAACTGCTCGGCGCCGGCGTGCTCAACCAACTTCACCCCTGCCGCTTCCTCCCCCGAAGACGTGGGCGATCGGCCATTCGCGGTAGCGGTAGGCGACTTCAACCTAGATGGGAAACCGGATTTAGCGACGGCGAACCTCGAAGCCGACACGGTGACGATCTTACTCGGCGATGGCGCCGGCAACTTCACCCCGGCATCTACCTCTCCCGAAACTGTTGGTGATCACCCTGAAGGAGTGGCGGTGGGCGACTTCAACCACGATGGAAAACCGGACCTCGCGGTGGCGAATCATGACTCCAACAACGTTACCATCCTGCTCGGCGACAGCACCGGCAACTTCAGCCCTGCAGCTACGTCGCCCGAAGCAGTGGGTGCTAACACTGGTCCCAGGTCAGTAGTCGTTGCCGATTTCAACCTCGATGGAAAAACGGATCTGGCGACGGCCAATCAATCCGCCGCCAATGTAACTATTCTGCTTGGCGACGGCACCGGCAACTTCACCCCGACATCCACCTCACCCGAATCCGTGAGCGTTCAACCCGAGGGCATCGCGACAGGCGATTTCAACCTGGACGGGAAACCAGACCTGGCGACGGCGTGCTTCGGCTCTAATACTCGGGTCAACCACGTGTCGATTCTGCTCGGCGACGGCACCGGCAACTTCACTCAACCTGCAACCTCGCCCGAAGGCGCCACTGGCAATCGCCCGGTCTCAGTAGCGGTCGGTGATTTCAACCTCGACGGGAAACCAGATCTGGCGACGGCAAACTCGGATTCCAACAATGTATCGATCATGTTCGGCGACGGCACCGGCAACTTCACTCCGGCAACATCCGCGACTCCCGTGGGCGCGCGACCTTTTTCTTTGTCGATAGCCGATTTCAACCTCGATGGGCGAGCGGACTTAGCGGTGGCGAATGTCGACTCCAATGACGTGACGATCCTGCTGGGTGACGGCACAGGCACATTCACCGCGCTCGCTTCCTCCCTTCATGTAGGCACTCTTCCGATATCAATAGTGGTGGGCGACTTCAACCGCGATGGACGGGAAGATGTCGCTACCGCGAACTCTGGCTCCGACAACGTCACGATCTTACTCAACAGTTGCAACACCACGCCGACCATCTCCGCGCAATCCTTATCACAGACCGCTGACACATCATCCAACAATATATTCATCGCTACTGTCAGCGATCCCGATCAAACACAACAAACTCTCGCCGTCACGATCAGCTCCAACGGCACCACCTTCTCCTCTTCGGCCTCCGTCAACGGCGTCTCCCTCTCCAACCTCGCCGTTGATTCATCAGGCAAAGTCACGGCTAACGTCGCTGCTTCCTGCACCGCTTCTACTGCCAGCTTCACACTGAAAGTGACCGACGCTGCCTCGGCCAATGACACCGCCACGCTCGCCGTCACCGTCACCCCAGAAAACCAGGCGCCACAGATCACTTGTGCCAACATCGCCGCGCAATCCACAAGCACCGATGGTAACTGCTCGGCGACCGTGCCGGATGTCACCGCCCTGGTCAGAGCGCAATCAACCGACAACTGCACAGCCAGCGCTTCGTTGACTCTTACTCAGAACCCACCCGCCGGCAGCACCGTCAGCGGCACTGGTTCGCATCCAATCAGTGTGACGGTCAAAGACGCGGCTAACAACTCGCAAACCTGCACAGTGGGCTTCACGCTCAACGACACGACCGCGCCAACCCTCAGTTGTGCAAACATCACTAAATCAACCGACCCAAACCAATGTGCGGCAGTCGTCAGCTTCGCGCCAACGGCCAGCGATAACTGCTCAGGCGTCGGCACACCTACCTGTACACCGCCTTCGGGCACGTCATTTCCCAAAGGCACGACTTCAGTCACCTGCACCGTTAAAGACGCGGCCAACAATCAATCCGCGCCTTGCTCATTCACCGTCACGGTCAATGACACGCAGTTGCCCTCAATCATCCCGCCGCAGAATATCTCGGTGCCCGCGACAGCCCGCTTGTGCTCAGCGGTCGTTACTTTTAATGCGCCCTTAGTGAGCGACAACTGCCCTGGTATCGGTGTCCCGACTTGCACGCCACCATCGGGCACCTCATTCCCCAAAGGCACAACAACCGTCACGTGCATAGTCAAAGACGCGGCCAACAATCAAGCCAACGCCGCATTCACCGTGACCGTCGTTGACACCCAACCACCGACCATCGCCTGTCCGCCGAATGTGATTGCGGCGACCATCAATCCGGGCGAGGCGAGCAATGCCGTTAGCTTCGAGACCCCTTCGACCGTTGATAACTGTGGAAGCGTGAGCGTGGTCTGCAATCCGCCGTCAGGCTCGCAGTTCCCGCGCGGGGTGACAACGGTCAACTGCACAGCAACCGACGCGAGTACCAATCAAGCGAATTGTGCCTTCACGGTGCAGGTGTTCGATTACGTGATTGTCGATGACGTGAATGGCAAGATTCTGCGTTTCGTGTCGACGACCGGTGATTATGATTTCTTCGACTGTCGTAAGAATCAGAGCCTGAGCGGTCGCGGTACGGTGACGATGATTGCTTGCAAGACGACCTTGAACGACGTGAAGCCGGACCGCAATCTGTTGGCGCAAGCCAACCCGTGCACTAAGAAAGGCAACGCCACGCTCACCTTCGCCGGAGTCCCCCACACGCTGAATGACTCGAACTTGACCGATAACCCGGTCAAGTGCCCATAAGCCTAAGCCACAGGTGAAAGGCAAGCAGAAAAGCCTGGCTCTCAAGCCAGGCTTTTTGTACCTTATTGGCGCCTCACGTCAACCTGTCCACCTATACTAATCTCTTAGATTTAACCTTTGATCTGACTTACTACCTCCTGTATTGGAAAGTAATCTGCATCGGAATACCTGGTCCTTTTCCTTTACCTTCACCGCGCTGCTCGATAAGGGGCGACTGATTTAGCCGGCGCGGAAAAATATTTGCACAGCTTACATTTCTTAGCCCCTTTTAGCCCTGCGATGATACTGCGCGCATTGATTTCGGCCCCGGCGGCGTTGGTGTGAGTGTGCTCATCGGCGAACAAGGCGTTCACTTTTTCTGGGCCGAGTTCCTCATAATAGCGGGCAACAATTTCGTTGAGGTCAACAAACATCACGCCTTGTGACTGGGCCACGGCTTCAGCCCACTTGCCATAGTCGGCTGAAGCGCGGGCTATGCGGCCGTCTTTCCAAATCTTTCGCGGGACCAGCGAAAGGACTATCGGGGTGGCGCCTTTGGCTTTGGTGTCGGTGATATATTTGCGCATATACCAACCGTAGGTGTGAACGACTTCAGGCTTTTGGGTGAGCAGGTTGTCAATCTCTTCGGTTTCTTCGCCCAGGCCGCGAAGCGAACCGCGGGCGCGGGTGGTGTCGTTGATCGCCCCGCCGTCGTTGTGGCCAAACTGTATGAGGACGAAGTCGCCCCGTTTCATCTCAGTCAAAATCCGGTCCCAGCGCCCCTCGGTCTGGAAGGTGCGGCTGCTGCGACCGCCGATGGCGCGATTCACCACGTTGATGGTCGTCTTATTGAAATAGGCGGCAATCGGCTCGCCCCAGCCTTGCTGGCCGGCCGTAGAGTTTCGCACCGTAGAATCGCCGATGATGAAAAGGGTCGGCAGTTTCGGGTTCACCGAAGGCTGTTCGGCGGGACGCGCGGGTGCGGCTCCCGTATTCTGTGCTTGAAGGGGGCTGCGAAAGACCACAGCTTTTGAAGTCGGGATGAGCAAGAACATTGTCATCAGGGTGAAAATCTTGGATGGCATTTTCATGAACACACCTTTTTCATTCTTTAATAATTTTGGGCGCCTCAACCTTTACACAATTTGTTATTTTCAAGGTCTCATTGTCCGCGATGTGCAGCGTGACATTGGTCATTGTCCAGTTAGAGGCGTATTCGATAAACCCGGCCTCGCGCCCTGCGGCCGTAATGTTTATCCATTTCACATCGCGGATGGGTTTGGCGGGCAGTCCGCTTGCGGAAAAGATGCGCCGCGCGCCAATTATCTCGACGTTCTCAATGGTGATGTTACGAAACTCGCAGAGGCCGCGCTCGGCAGGCACGACCGGCGTTGCCAAAATGATCCAATGCGGCGCGATGGTTTTGCTCTCTTTCGGTATCGTCGCATAGCTGTAGCTGGGATTCCAGTTAAGCGTGAAGGTAAAGGGCAGCGGCACATTCTCCATCTTCAAGTCGCGGACGAGCACGTCTTCGACATAACCGCCGCGCGTTTTAGCGGATTTGAAACGGATGCCTTCACTGGTGCCGATTCCTCGGTTATGGTAAGCGACCACGCGGCGTATGCCGCCCGAAGTCTCGCTGCCGAAAGAGAGAATGCCGCCGCCGCGCCGCGTCGTGTTGTTGCGAATGACGATATATTCGGTCGGACGATTAACGCGCAGCCCGTCCGCGTCACGCCCGGCTTTCAGGCAGATGTCGTCGTCGTTGTTGTCAATGTCGCAGTTTTCGACAAGCACATAGGCAGAAGAATCAATATCAATGCCGTCCGTGCTGGGGCCGGCATTCTCACTGATGCGGACGCCGCCGATCGTCACGTGGTCCGAGTAAACCACTTGAACGGTCCAGAAGCCTGAGCGTTTGAGGCTGAGGTTCTCGACCTTCACATCCGATGATTTCCAGACCACGAGCAGGCGAACCCGCTCCGCGTCGTAATCGGCCGCCCAACGCAGGCCACGCGGCTCATACTCGCGCCTGAGCTCCCAGTACCTGTCCCACCACTTCTTGCCGCGACCGTCAATGATCCCGCCTCCGGAGATTTTGACATTCTTCTGGCCGCTGACATTGAGTAGAGCGGCCGGCCATTTCATCTCAATGCCGGCGACGCGCGTTCGGACTGTTGGGTAGTCCGCGTCCGTCTGGCTGCCGAGCAGCGTGACGCCCTCGTCTATGCGCAGGTGGACATTGTCCTTGAGGAAGAGAGCGCCGGTGACATAACTGCCCGGTTTAAAAGTCACCACCCCGCCGCCGGCTTTCGCGCACGCGTCAACCGCCCGTTGAATCGCGGCCGTTGAGTTCGTAACCGCATCACCCACTGCGCCAAAGGCACCGGCGGAAAAGACCCGTTTACGCTGCGGCTCGCGCCGCGCGCCGGCTTGCTGAACCCAGGCGGGCAAATCGCTATCTGCTGTCGGCAAGGTCGCTTTCGGCACCGCGAAGATAGTAGTTTCAACGGCACTTGCCAGGCTAAGAAAAACCAGCAGCATCAACCAGCGGGTTGTCATCAATGATTTTGAGAAGGTCATTGGGACTTCCTAAATTTGCTTCCCCGCGGAGAAGTGGTCTGGATGGTAATGAAGCTGTCCGCCAAACCTGTAGACGAGGCAACCAGGGTGATCTTGCCCGAAGCGCGGGTGGCTTTGAGCAGGGCGAAGCAGCGCCCCTGATAAGCGCGGTGCCGGTTGGTTTGAAACGCTTCGTGGCTCGCATTGTCGCCGCTGTCAACCGCAGCGATACGCCCGGCCCCTGTGACTTTGAAGGTAATCAAATTGTCAGCGTCCGGGACGAGCACGCCGTTTTCATCCACGGCCGTTGCCGTGATGGTTGCGACATCATCCCAGGCTGATGCAAGGCTGGTGCGGTCAGCCTGAAGCACAATCCGCGCGGCCTTGGCGGCGGTTCTCAACTCATGGGTCGCAACCACTTTACCGCCCGTCACTGCGACAGCCTTGAGTGTGCCGGCTTCAAAGGAGACTTGCCAGTTGCGCGGCGAATCATCCTTTGGACGCGATTTGGAACCCCGTGATTTACCGTTGAGAAAAAGTTCTACTTCTTCGCAGTTGCTATAGACTTCGACATTCTCCTCATGAGGAGTAAGCGTACGAGGCGTCCAGTCGCTGAACAGCACCTGTGGTCGGCGTTCCTGTTCAGGGTCGTAGCCGGGGTCAGTCGGAAGGACTGGAGTCGGGGCGACGCGCCGCGCGACGTAAACCATAAGCCTGGCGCTCCACCAACTCTGACGTTCGAAAGCTAAGGGGCGCGGCGTACCTGTACGATCTAACAGGCCGGAGCCAAAAGCAACCACCGGCCACCGACGCGACTCGCCCAGATAATCAATGCCGCACCAGAGGAATTGCCCTGCGTAAGGCAGATTGTCGCGCAGCGCCAGCCAAACGGCGCGGTCGTGACCGTTTTCGGTGCCGAGAATTTTACGCGCGGGCTTTTGCATATGCGCCGCGAGAATCTCGTTCTCGCGATAGTTCTGACCAACGACATCGAGAAGGTCTGCCAGACCGTTGTCATAATCGTGACTGACATTCGGGCGAAAGAGCGCCTGGGTAACGGGCCGCGTGGGGTCGAGCTCATGACAGGCGGCGACCAGGGTGGCGAGAATCTGCTTGGCGAGGTCGGCTTTCGGCGTGTCGCGGATTTCATTGCCGACGCTGTAGATGATCACGCTCGGATGATTGCGGTCGCGCTGCACCGTGTCGCACGCATCCCTTTTCGACCACTCGCGGAAGTAGAGGTGATAATCATACGGGTTCTTCGCCACCGTCCAGCAATCGAAAAATTCATCCATGACGAGCAAACCCCTGCGGTCACACAGATCAAGGAATTCGGGCGCCGGTGGGTTATGCGCCGTGCGGATGGCATTGACACCCAGTTGCTTGAGGAGTTCAAGGCGGCGCTCCCAGGCCGCGAGCGGCACCGCCGCGCCGAAAGCGCTGGCGTCGTGATGCAGGCAGACTCCCTTAATCTTCAAGTTTTGACCGTTCAGCCAGAAGCCCGTGGCGGCATCGAATCGGGCTTCACGTATTCCGAAAGTGATGGCTTCTTCGTCCAGGGTTGTTTGACCGACTCGGACACGCACGACTGCTATATACAGGTTGGGATGCTCAAGCTGCCAAAGCTCTGGAGATTTGATAGAGAACTCTTGTTGGAAGCTTGACGATTGGCCCGCTTCAATCGTCTGCGGTTGCGTCTCTACTGTCTGTAAGGCTTTGCCACCGGGGTCGCGAAGCAGGATTTGCAGTCGAACATTGTGCGGCGTAGCCGACTGGTTGATGACGGTGCTACGGACGCGCACCGTTGCTTGCGCCTTCGCGACGCTCGGCGTCGAGATAAACGTCCCCCACTGCTCTATATGAACCGGGTCGGCTACGATTAGGCGAACGTGGCGATAGATGCCTGCGCCCGTGTACCAGCGCGAGGCCGGCTGGCCGGAATTATCGGCGCGCACAGCAATCACATTGGTTCGGTTCGCGCCAAAGTTGAGATGGCCGGTGAGTTCATAGCCGAAGCTGACGTACCCGTAAGGTCGCCTGCCCAGGTGAAAGCCGTTGATCCACACATCGCTGTTTGCCATCACTCCATCAAATTCGACAACGATGCGGCGGCGCGCGTAATCAGCAGGCAAGGTGAATAGCTTACGGTACCAGCCGACTCCCGCCGGCAGAAAACCGCCCGCCCCGCCGGTCGGATTCTTTTGATCAAACGGGCCCTCTATGCTCCAGTCGTGCGGCACCTCGAGCTTGCGCCACGTCGCGTCAGGGTAGTCCGCTTTCTCGGCGCCCGTAGCATCAGCTTTCAGGAAACGCCAATCGCTGTCGAAAGATTGAACGATTCGGGTTTGTCGGTTGATAACCGGCTGCGCGGCGTTGACGGCAGAACCAGCCAGCAAGCCTATGATCAAGGCAATCAGGATTTCGCAAATTGAGGTTGGTTTCAAAATGGTTCTCTTAACTCTCTGTGGTCGAGACAGGCGGATTGAAACGTCGAGTTCCGAATATCTATAAATATTTCCAGCGGCACCACCGCAACAAACTAGGCGACAAAACTGCTGGCCGGCGCAGCGACTACTGCCCTCCCGCCTTCTGTACTTCGACGGCGTAGACGTGGGTCGGCCCAAGCATGTTTGACCGAAAGACAATCCACTTCTGGTCCGGCGTAAAAGTCACATTCGGCTCCAGACTATAGTTATGTTTGGTAAGGTTGACCAATTTCTCAGCTTGAAAGAAGCCCGGCTTGACGAGGTCTTTCAAATTTGGCAGGGCTCCGTCCGTACGATCCTGCACCATAACGGGGCGGAATAGGTATATCCACTGGCCATTGCCGGGCGCGGCCACGCTGTTTGGGCCGCCGCCGTCGCCGGCAAAAAGTTTCCCGTCGGGTGACACGTTGAAATGTACAGACCACTCGCTGCGCTCCAGGTGATACCAGATTCTCTCGCCGCTCGCCACGTTATAGCCGGCAACCCAGAAGACCTGGCTTTTTGGCGTCTGCAAGTCATACCAGATCAGGCGCCCGTCGGCGCTGAAGAATTCGTGGCCGGCAATCTCCATATTGATGGTGCGCGTGTGAATTTTGGTGAGCCTCGTGCCGTCGGTGCGAATCATCCAGATGCGGTCAACCTTGTGCCAGGGGCCTTCGTGGCAAAACATCAGGAGCGTTGGGTCGGTCGGCGAAAACTGGATGTGGTTGAACCAGTCAGTGCCGCTAAGGAGCGTCTTGACCTCGCCCGTTTGCGTGCTGATGGTGATTAGCCGCAGCGGCCGGCGCTCGGCCAGGCGGCGCTCCATCATCTCGCCTTTGCCCGGATAACTGTCACGCGCGGCCCCCGGTGGCTGATTCGCGGGCGGCGCCTCAGGCCTTGGATTATTCGGCTGAGTCGGCACCGGGCCTTCGTCAATCGTACCGGCGAGCAGAGTCTCGTCCGCGTTGACCGTGGAGACAGAACCGCGAGCCGGAAGCTTACAGATTTCTCGGGTGACGCGCGTGTTGAGGTCAGTCGCGTAAACCGTGGTGCGGTCTTTGACGTAATAGACCTGCCCGGTTTTTTTGCCGACAATCAGCACGTTGACTCGGCCTTCAACAATCTTCTCAATGGCGCGGGTTTTGAGGTTGATTGTTGAAAGCCCTGAGGGCGAAGTGATGAGTAATTTTTCGCCGTTCGGCGTATAGGCGTTCTGATGAAAGTAGAGACACTGACTGCCCGCTTCATCAGACAGGCGAATGACGCGATGGCCGGTATCAGGGTCTATCCATTCGCGCGGCAGTTCTTTTCCATTTTGCCCGATGGCTGTGGTCTGGATTGAGAGAGACGATAACAAGATGAAACCAAAGCAAAGCAATGAAACAATTTTGCCTGTCATGAAACTAGCTCCTCCATGCGACGCGGACGTAGAATCCTGGCCACCGATGCTTTGGTGGTGAATCAGAATGGACGCTCAGAAGCTCTTTGGTGAAGCAAAAAAAGCTCAGTGAACTTTGTGACCCTGGTGAGCTTGGTGAGAACCCATCCGGTAATTCAAGGCTCGCGATTTCAGCGAGGATTTCTCACAAAGACCCCAAGCGCACAAAGTTCACAACTTAATTTTCGCATCACCGCCTGATCAAATTAGAAGAATATTCTAATTCCGAACTGAATATAACGCGGCTGCTGGACCTCGCGCAGGGTTCCGAAATTGGTGTCATAAGCCTGGCGCAAGCGGTAGAGCTTGAAGCCTTCCAGCGTCCGGATATCGAAGGAATTCAGATTGCGGGTCGCGAAGCCTTCGGGTATCTGGGTGTGAAAGAAGTCCAGCGGTAAAGCGTTCGACGGCAACCGCTCGGCATTCACCATCGCGCGTATCTGATTTAACTGGGCGGTTGACGGCGTAAGGCCGTTGAAAGCTGCCCAGGCGGTGTATTCCGCATTGGTAATCACTGCCGGTCGGGTCACGCCGCCGACCGTTTCGTTCTCGGCTGTTAATTCCGTCGGCAAGCCGCCAAAGCCCGGCGGCGTATTGCCATTTTGATTGTAACGGAAATTGGGATGGTTAAATGCATTGAGCAAGTCCACACGGAAGTTAATGCGACGTTTGCTGTCTTTGCCGAGGAACGGGAAGGGGAAATCTTTCTGAATGGAGAGGTCAAAGTATTCTTGCATCGGAGCGCGCAGATCAATGGTGCGCGGGGCGTTGCCGAGCGCGCCTTTTACGGGGCGTATAAACGCTGACGGGTTGACGTAGGGTTCGCACAAATTCCCAACCGGGCAATTGCGATCCCATTTGGGGTTCTTGAGCGGCACGCCCGACACGATGTCCAGACGCACAGTACGGTTGACGCCGCCGAGCCGGTTGGTGTCTGTGATGAAAGGCAGGAACGGATAACCGCCCTGCAAGCGCAGCACGCTGGTGACCGACCAGCCGCCGGCCACCAGTTCGATCGGCAGCCAGGCATGGTTCAGAAAGTGGCGTCCGCGGCCAAACGGCAGATCATAAATTGTGGTGGCGCTGAAACTGTGTTTAATGTCGAAGGTTGAAATGGCGCGGTCTGATTTGCGCGGCGCTCCGTAAGAGACCTGCCCCTGCGTGTTGTAGGTCGTCAACACTCGAGTGTCGGGGCTGGCGTCCGAAGCATCATCAATAGATTTGCCGAAGGTGTAGTTGGCCGTAAAGGTTAAGCCTTGGCCGACGCGGCGGCGCACGTCTACGTAGGCGGCGTGGCGTATGCTGTTGGCCGAAGGGTCGAAGAAGCGGTTGAGATTATTAAACCCGAAATAGGGTGTCGTCACGCTATTGCGCTGAATGGCAATGACCGCGCCCAAGAGATTCGTGCGCCCTAAAGGATCGGGAAAGGTGGTTTCCGCGGGCAGATTATTGGCCTCCAGAAATTCGACAAAGTCGGTGTCGCGCGGGTTGATGTTAACGAGCGGCATGTAGAGATGTGTCCCCTTATTACCGACGTAAGCCACCTCAACCAGGGTTCCTCTAAACAGTTCCATCTGTACGGCCAGATTCCAGTTTTGGGAATAGGAAACTTTGCCGCTGCCCGGCCCGGCGTCTGCAACTCCCGGAACGCCGAGGCTGTTTAAAAAGACCAGGCCGTCGGGTGAAATACTTAACTGCTGTTCGATTGGGCGACCTTGAACGAGTACCGGATTACCGGACAGGCGAATCGGCTGGGTCGGATCAGCCGTGCCGCCAGCGGTCGAGCCATTGGCGAGTGTGCTGACGGTCGTGAAAGCGCCAAAGTCAGGATTCGGCGAACGGTTGTTGCCCGTAAGCGGCGCATGTGAGAGGCCGTAGCCGCCGCGTATGACAGCGTGGTGTTGGTCCATCCAGGCAAACATCTTCGGGCTGTAGGCAAATCCGAAGCGCGGCTCCAACCCCCAATAATCAACCGGCACGATGTAGCGCGAGCGCCCGCCGCGACCCGCGAAAGCAAACGGCGGGATCGCCACCGTAGTCGGCACATAGCTAGGGATAGGCTGACTTGCTGGCACGCCAAGACCGGTTGCCGTCGCGCGGCGTTGCACCTCGGTGAGCGTTCTGGTCTCTGCCAGGTCGGGGCGGAAGACGCCCTGCAGGTCATTCTTCTCGGTGCGCGGATACTGTAGCGCGTAGCGGAACCCCAGGTTCAGCGTCAGGTTCTGGCGCACCTTCCAGTCGTTTTGCACAAACCCTGCGGCGCTCTTCCAGCGGTAGTCATAGTTGAGCAGGAGCGGTCGAACATCCACCGCGTTCGGCACTCCCAGGAGCAAGCTGGCCAGAGGATTCCCGCCGTTGCCCAGGTTCGTCGAGCGGTTGTTACTGGTATTCAACACGCGGAACGCCCAGCGGCCGCCGGAAGCTGCGAAGAAGGGGATAACATTGAGCCGCGCATAGCCGAGGTCGGTGCCGAACTTCCACGTCATGTTGCCTTTCGTCCAGTAGAGGATGTCGTTGATGTTGAAGCGTTCTTCGACGTTGAAGTTATTGGTCGAGCCTGACGAGCCGACATCGCTAAAGGCGTTGTAGCCGTTGGTGTCGGCGCTGATTTGAAATAGCGGGATGCCGCCCGTAGTCAGGCTCGGTAGCCCCAGTTCGGTGGCCAGATTGCGCCCGCCTTTAATTGAAAACTCGGGCGAAAAATCTTCGCTGAAGACGCCGCGCGTATAGCTGAGTCGCAAGTCATTAATCACGGTCGGCGAAAAGATGTGGTTATCGCCGACAACGAATTGTTTAGCATCGCTGTAGGCTGCGGTGTTGCCGTTTACGTCACTGCCGAAACCGCGTATACCGACCGCCGGCGTGACGGTTAAGCGAAAGTTGATTTTGTTTGAAGCCGCAAGGGCGTGATCAAGGCGCAATGTGTAGCGCGTCTCGTCCTGTCTGACAAAGCGGTTGACTAGATAATTCCTGACCAGGCCGGCGTCATCAATGAAGTAATCGCCGCCCTTGGGCATGAACTCCAGGAGCTTCAAGGCTGTCGGGTCAATCAGGTTGGCCGGGATTTTGTTGCCGGGGAAGGGTTGGAAAGTCTGTCCGGTTCCTAAAACGATGGGCACCAGCTTGCCGTTCACCTGATTGAATTGCTGATAAATAGTTGTGGGTCCGACCGAGGTCAGATTAAAGCGGGCGGCGACAGCGGCCGGCAGCCAGCCGCTGCTGGTTCTGACCAGATTGCTGAAATCGCCTGTGCGTTCGGCATCGGTCGGCAGAATCGTAGACTGGCTTACAAAATCTCTGCGGTATCGCGGCTCGTAGGCGAAAAAGAAAAAGGTGCGATTGCGCCCGTCATAGACTTTCGGCACAAACACCGGGCCACCCAAGGTCAGCGAGACTTGATTGTAGCGCAGGTTGTTGGGCGGGCGCGGACCTGTGCCGATGCGCCAGGGGCGCGCGTTGGTCACAGGGTTGCGCGTATACCAGAGCGCCACGCCCCTAAGTTCGTTGGTCCCGGACTTCGTGGTGGCGTTGATGACGCCGCCGCCGGTCTGCCCGAATTCGGCAGAGTAGGCCGAGGTTTGAACGGTAAACTCCTGTACCGTTTCCGGCGTGAAACTCACGACGGCGCGCGCGATTCCGACGCCCGTATTATTCACCCCATCGGCCAGTATCGAGGTGCTCCCGGGCCGGCCCCCGTTCAAGCTCAGGTTAAAACCCGGCACGGGTTGGCCGGAAGTTACTTCAGGGTCTTCGCTGCCGGCGTCCCCCGTGACGTTGGGGGCGGTCAGCGCCAGATCGAGCACGCTGCGATTGAGCAGGGGGATGTCGCGAATCTGACGTTCGGTTATCGTCTGCGTCGTGGTGCCCGTTTGCGCGTTCAGCACCGGCGTGTCAGCCGTTACGCTGATCATATTATCAATGGCGCCCGGTTCGAGCGTGATATTGATGGTGGCGGTAGTGGAAGTATCCACCTTCACGTCGTGTATCACGGCCTTCTTGAAGCCGGTCGCCTCGACCGTAACGCTGTAGGTGACCGGTTCCAGCGAGGTGGCGGTGTACACGCCTGCTTCCGATGTTTTAAGCGTCACCTTTTGATTGGTCCCCAGATTCGTGATGGTCACTGAGGCCATCGGTATCACGGCGCCGGTCGAATCAAAGACGGTTCCACTGATGCCGCCCCTGTTGGTCTGCGCAGGGACTGGGAGAGCGAAGAATAAAGCAAGTGTGAGAGCGAGAATCTGTCGCATAAATTACCTCCAGGTATCGTTTGGATATACCCATAGAATCTCTGTTCATTCCGATATTGGTTTCCGGATTGGTTATAGCGCGCCAGCACTTGACCGCGCAGCGGGGAGCCAACACGCGGCCTGAAGATGGTTTAATAATCAATACATCGTAATGGCGTCGCGGCGGTTTTCCGGCGGCCTTTGGCTTGCAACGAAGGCCATTGCCTCGACGCGAAAAGCCTGAACTGGGCGAATCCGTCTGAGCGTTAGTTTATGAGTTTTCGTTCAAGACGTTATGCTTGGTGAGGGCAAGCCGTGTAACAGTTCTGTCGGTAAAGCGCGGAAGGCGGAAATAGAACGATCAAATCCGCTGCCCGGTCACTGGTTTTCGGGAAGGAGGTTGATTAACATTTCGTCCCTCCATCCATCCAGGGTTTTTTCCATGAACTCGCGCAAATCGGCCGATTCCATTGAAGGAAGGGCTTCGACTATCTTTTCATGCATCGCCGCGCTCGCTTCATATGATTTGTGATCTTTAAGGGTTTGCATAACAAAGAAGGCGAATAAGGGGGCAACCACGCGTTCGAGCGCTTCCACAAGATAGCGGTTGCCCGATAGCTCCCAGATTTTTCGGTGAAAAGCCAGGTCATTTTTGTAAAATTGAGCGACATCTTGAGCTTGAGCCGCCTGCCTCATCAAGCCGACGTATTCTCTTAAAGATTCGAGGTCTTCAGGCCGGGCGTGCTGTTTCGCCCAATCGGCGGCGAGGGCTTCCAGTTTGATGCGTAGGTTAAATATTTGCTCGATGTCTTCCTGATTCAACTTGGTAACGTAAGTTCCCCGGTAAGGAAATCTCTGCACGAACCCCTGGTGTTCGAGCTCAATTAAAGCTTCGCGCACCAAAGGCTGACCGACGCCAAGTTGCTGGGCGACTTTATTCTCGACGATGGCGTCGCCGGGTTTCATGGCGCCGGAAACAATGGCTTCCTTGAGGAGGGCAACAACCCGGTCCTTTTTGGAAATGGGTTCCAGTTGTTTGAAAACCTGATTGCCTGTCAACACTTGCTCAACTCCTCTTCGCCCTGACCGCGCACCAAATCATGACCGCTGGCCGCCTTTCACTTGAGACCTTTCAGCCGGTGTTTGACTTGTAAAACCGCGCGCAAGTGCTCGGGGCAAGCGGTGTCTAAAATCATATTATCTATGCGCACGAGAAAATCTTTATGCCGGCCTCGGTATCTTCCAGTGAGAGGTTGCTCACCGACAAAATCAATAATCCCTTCTTGAACCCACAACCAGAATTGTTTGGGGGTTGTCCAGAAGCACTTTTCTTTACAGATGACTTTGGCTGACCGCTTGCTGCTCATGCGACACGTATCCTTAACTGATGCCTGCCCTTGCGGGAATCCCTTGAGGATGGGAAATACAAAACTCCTTATATGCCATACCTGAAAAACGTGTCAAGTTAATTTTTAATAGTTTATAGATTTAATTAAAATTCTCAGATTACCCCGAACCCTCAGGGGAGGGAAGCGATCGGGTTGGCTAAAAATAAAGACTTTGGGCAAGCGTGAAGGGCGAGGCGCAAATCGGTCTTTCAACAAATGGCCGCTCATAGATTTTGGTATCGCATTTGTACCTCGAACATTAAGCTAAGCACTCCATATAAAAATCTTATAAGGTTACTGCACTTTATAGGAAAGCCTATCCGCTGCCAGTTATCTCGCGGATTCAATCGGGAGTAGTGGGTCAGGTTGAAATAGGTTAGCAATCGGTTGGCGCTAAACAAGGAAAGTCCCG
>JBIOWC010000471.1:0-2202 GCA_044868105.1 Blastocatellia bacterium | reverse complement strand
CGGGGTGATTTATTCGGTGTCTCAACAGATGAGCGAATCGCTGGACAGCTATCGTAAGAGCGCGACAATCGCCGCCGAGCTTTCCGCTAAAGACCCGGAAAACGCGACGCTGGCTGCCGACGCTTCGATTGCTCATCTGAGCATCGGATTTATTTTGCGCGATCTGGGTAAGGCCCAAGAGGCCAGCGAAAATTTTCGCCGCGCCCTGCAACTGCGCGAAGCCTTGCTCAGCCGCGACCCGCACAATTATTGGAAGCGCTGGTTGATGATTGAAGCGGCCGCCAAAACCGTCAGCAGTCTGGCGCAATCCGGTAATGCGGCTGAGGCTTTGAAATATGGTCAACAAACCTTGACCTTGATTGAAGAGACTCCCGATGAATCCGACAATGCAGACTTTCGCACGGCCCGCGCGACGGCCTATCTGGAGGTCGCCGACGGCTATGCCCGGCTTTGGGATGACAAAAAAATATCCGCAAGCGAGCGCCGCGAACATCTGCAAGCCGCGCGCCGGCTTTACCAGCAAAGTTTAGATATTTTTCTCGATATGCAAAATAAAGGAACCCTCAGTTCGCTCGATGCCAACGTGCCGGAAGCCATAAAAAATAAAATTTCCAGATGCGACACGGCTTTGGCAAAATAGTTTGCCCCCGGCTCACGCAAAATCAAACCCCGCTCAACCCTTTTGTTGTAACAAGGCTTTCACCTGGGCTATCTCAGCAGACAAAGCATCGAATCGTTCAATCAAGTGCTTGTAGGGTTCATCATTGATCGAGGGCTTTTTTTCGATAAACGAGATGGTGCCGCCTTCTTCAAGCACGGCGCGTTCACAATCATCAAGTGAGAGGATTCCCTGTTTACGCGCGCCCTCTTCAAGCTCTTCAAGCGGAATCAACTCTTCCTTTAATTTATCGCAGAGAATCGCGCCCTTTTCTATGAGCGGTTCCGCTTTGCCTTCAATCAGATTAGCCAGCTTTCTATTATTGTAGAGAACGCGCACCACCAGATGATTAAACAGGAGCAAGGAGGCTGCGCCAATGAACCCGCCGCTTACCGACGTGTCATCGCCGATGATGGCATTTTGCACAGTGTTCGATAGCATCAGCACAACCACTAAATCAAATGGGTTAAGCTGTA
This sequence comes from Blastocatellia bacterium, assembly GCA_044868105.1. Lineage (GTDB taxonomy): Bacteria > Acidobacteriota > Blastocatellia > UBA7656 > UBA7656 > JBFMDH01. Next base: position 1,068 of record JBIOWC010000471.1, on the reverse strand, counting down.
CCAACTCTCTTTTGCCCGCCAGGCGAATGCCAATCACCATAAAAATATAAACAATGATGGGTCGGAGAATTTTTTCCAGCACCGGCAACGCCAGGTAAAACATATTGCTCCACATCTCTGCATTCATACGATTCCCTTTCGTCTTTGTAGAATGGCGATAGCTTAGTGTTTTTTGCGAAATGAAGAAAGAAGCGTAACGGGTTGCTGGTTAATTTAAGTTGCGGGTGATTAAAATTGCGCTGCAAGCGCCGGGACTCAACCCGTGTCCTGGAACGATGAGGGGTGATGCTGACGGTAAGAGAATCTCTCTATCCTGCACCTTCTCAGGGGAAAAGGTGTTGACCTAAAGTAGCAGTGTTCTTATGAAACCCGCGTAGCGGGTGAGAGCCTAAGCCACGGGCCTCAGGCGCCTGATAGGTGGCTGAGCCCGCGGAGCGGGCGATAGATCTATAGCGGCTTGCCAAGGAATGTAGGGATAACTGTAAGGGTCACCCGAATGAGTACATTTATTAGTGTACTCACGACGGTAAGTGTACTCACGACGGTAAGTGTACTCACGACGGTAAGTGTACTCACGACGGTAAGTGTACTCACTCGCCCGGCCCCTAGGTTCAATCACCAATGGCGCTAGAGGGTGTCTGAAAAGCCGGACGCCATTCGATAGCCTGAGGCTGCAGCCCCAGGTATCCCGGGCCGCCGGTAAACCAGCCCTGAAGGGGCGCCATAATCGTGTTGATGGCGCCCCTTCAGGGCTGCGGCCTCAAGGGTCGCGCTACCCGGCGCGTTGCACCGGGCCGTTGAACCCGCGCCCCTGCGGGGCTTTCATTGGCTTTTCAGACTCCCTCTAGGTGCGGGTATTGGCTGTCTCTTCAACAGGATTGAGCGGTTCGACAAAAGGGTTGGTTAACCAGCACTCCAGCATTTTACTGAGCGCTTCGGCTTTCACGGGTTTGGCAATGTAATCATCCATGCCAGCCGTCAGACAGCGTTCGCGGTCGCCTTCTAAGGCGTGCGCCGTCATGGCAATAATCGGCGTGTGCCTTAACTGGCCTTCGCGGCGGCGAATCT
>JBIOWC010000470.1:0-9641 GCA_044868105.1 Blastocatellia bacterium | reverse complement strand
ACTCCACAGCCTACTTTGTAGACAACTAAAATCAGACCTCAATGATTAAACGGCACACTCACCGTCACGGTCTGAGTTGCCGTCCCGCTCATATTGTCGGTGCAGGTGATGGTATAGATACGGCCGCTGCCTGAACGCTCGGCGCGCAATCTGATGTGATGTGCATCAACCACCAATCCCTACTCAGAGATGCGCATGGTAAGTTAAAGGAATTCGAGGATGGGGCGCGCTGTAACCGAGCCGGTAATTTTTTTAACATGATTTTCCAGGAAGCGGGTTTGACAATCTGCTGAATAGACTCTAATAAAATGCCTGTCCACTTTGCGAGGGCGCGGGTCAAGAGGAAGTGCGCGCTTGATGGTTGGTCGCCATTTGAATCAGGAGCGAAAAAATGCGCCGAAAATATCAGGCACTGAGAAGATTGAGAGGTTCTGTAGCGGGTTTGGCATTGACCTTGAGTATCATGCTCACCAGCACGGCAAACTGGCCTTGCGCAGGTGCAGGGCGCGGGCAAGCTAAACCGGCTGCCCGTCTTATCCTGGTTGTAGTTATGGATGGGTTGCGCCCCGATTCGATTAACCGCGAAGATACGCCCACACTTTTCCGATTGCGCGAGGAAGGTGTGAGTTATACCAATTCACATTCGGTATTCCCAACCGTTACGCGGGTAAACGCCGCCGCCATCTCGACGGGCACCTACCCGGAGGTCAACGGGTTGGTCAGCAACTCAATGTTTGTGCCCGGAGTGAATCCAAATCGCTCCTTCAACACCGGCGACTATCGCCAGCTCTTGAAATTGCGAGACGCCAGTAACGGGCGCTTGCTCTTTGCTCGTAGCCTGGCTGAACGGTTAGCCGAGCGTGGCCTCCGCTTCGCCGCTGTCAGTTCAGGCTCAACCGGTAACGCCTTGCTACTCAGTCATCGCGCGCCGGAAGGCATTGGCGTACTGGTTAACGGCAACTTCGACCCGGGCCGCCGCGTTGCTTATCCAGATGATACAAACGCGGCCATCCTCTCGCGTTTCGGGCCGGCACCCAAAGAGGAAGACAGCACGTTTGTTGATTGGTCAGACCGCGTGCTACGCGAATATGTTCTGCCGGAGTTAAAACCCGAGGTGGTGATTGATTGGCAGACCGAGCCCGATGGCTCTCAGCATCAATACAGCACCGGGTCACCGGAGGCCCGCAAGGCGCTCGCCAACAACGACCGCAACCTTGGGCTGACCCTTGCGAAATTGCAAGAGCTAGGGCTTGCAGACCGCACGGATATTATCGTGCTCTCCGATCACGGCTTCAGTTTGCACAACTTCAGAGTTGACGCAACGCGAGCCTTGATTCAAGCAGGGCTCAAGACGGCCGCCAATTCTGATGATGTGGTGTTAGCCTCAAATGGGCAGTCCGTTCTTGTACACGTCAAGGGCCGAGACCCGCTACGCATTAGAAAGATTGTGCGCTTTTTACAGACCCATGACTGGGTTGATGTGATTTTCACTGCCGGGCGACAACGGACTGTTGCGAGTGCCGGTCAATCGAGAGGCGCACACACCAGCGGAGACGAGTTGGGCTGGATTGCCGGAACCTTTTCGCTCAGCTTGATTCACCAGGCGAACGTCGAACGCGGCGCAGATATTTTATTCACTTTGCCGTGGAGTTCTGCGGCCAATGCGTTCGGCATGCCGGGCCGGCATTACCTTGACGGAGAGGGGAACACGGGTCCCATCAGCGGCTCGGGCAGCGGACATGGAGGGCTAAGCCCCTGGCTGGTGCGTAACACGCTCTTACTTTGGGGACCAGATTTTAAGCGCGGGATTTCGGTTCAAACCGCGGCCGGAAACGTTGATATTGCACCTACCATTTTGGCTCTGAAAGGCCTATCCGGCGGCGAGCGCCTGGATGGTCGTGTGCTCACAGAAGGGTTGCGTGAAGGACCCGATGAAGAGCAGATTGAATCCGCAACCAGGGTGTTGCATAGCGAAACGGTAGGCTCTTACCGCGCCGCCATTCAAATAACCGATGTCGGTAAGCACCGCTACATTGATAAAGGCTGGCGAATCAGATAAGGCGAATGGGTTTTGCCCCGCCTGCAAAATTCGCCTGGCTGCTGCCCAACCCGAAAACGCGCTTCGCAATTTCTAATCTTGTCTTCGGCTTTTCTGTTGTGGTTATCCACAGGTTGCCAGGGCGTATAAGCCGTTACTTGAAAATGCGGCTTGCCAACAGCGCAAGTGTTGAAGTTCACGTAACCGCTTTTTCACTGGTAGAAGATAATCGCCGCATATGTTCAGCGGCTTTTTTAAAAGAACAAGTGGTTGGCAAGCGGTATGTGTGTGGCTTTTGATTGGCGCGGTTTCCTGCATTGCACTTGGGTTGATTTCCCGCTTTTACAACCCTCGCACTCGGCCGATCAAGGAAATGCCGCTCGCTTTCTGGGCCTGGCAAAACGCCTCTCCAAAGCCAGACGATGTGCGCGCCGCCACCCAATCCTTAAACGCGCATATTCTATTTATGCGAGCCGGGCAGATTGATTTTGAAAAAGCCCGACTCCAACGCCTTCGAGCCGTTACGGGGTCTTTGCCGCAGGGCGTTGATTTGCACCTGGTTTATAACGCGACACGGGCCCTGCTTGCCGAGTTCGAGCATGTGCAATTAGAAGAACTCGCCGTCGTGATTGCCGCCGCCTTTCAACAGGATTGCGGGCGCGCCTTAAACGACCGGGCAACGGTTGTCGGTTTGCAACTCGATTTTGATGTGCCGACCAGATTGCTGGCGCGCTATGGCAAACTCATACGCGTCTTGCGCCAGCAGTTGAAATCGAACGCTCAGGTTTCTATCACCGGACTGCCGACCTGGATGGGATCGAGTGATTTGGCGCAGGTACTTGGCGAAGTTTCTTACTGGATTCCGCAATGTTATGGCGCAATGATTCCGCCAAGGCTCGATGTCCTGGCGCCCATCGCTTCGCCTTCAGCGGTTGCCGAGTGGGTTAAAAGAGCCGCAAAGCTTAAGCATCCCTTTTATGCGGGGCTTGCGGCTTATGGATATGCCATTCACTACTCGCGTGATGGACAGTTGATTGAAGTGCGAGGCGATTTAGACCCCGAAAAGGTTGCCAATCATTCCCGGCTTGAACTTGTTGAACGCCGTTTGTTTGATACCCATCGAAAGGCCAGCCCGTGGCGTTATGTCTATCGCGGAGTTGCTGACACGGTTGTTGATGGGCTCATGATTCGAGCGGGCGAATCTATCATGCTCGAGGTGCCGACGGTTGAAGCGTTGCGCGAGTGCGCGCAGGTTGCGCGCGAAGCCGGCAGAGAATATATGCTCGGCCTCTGTCTCTTTCGCTTGCCGGGTGAACCTGACAAAACCAATTTGAGTTTGCCAGAGATTGCCTGCGCGTTTGGTGATAGCCCACCAACCCCGCAACTCGATATTCAAATAACGAGTTTGAACCAGTCAAGTGAACACCCTTCGCAGCTCAAGCTAACCATCATCAATACCGGCACAGCCGCCACGCTTCTGGGCGAAGCGGCGATGGTGATTGACCTCCAACTGCCGGAAAACCGTTTGCGCGCCGTGAAGGCGGATGAACAGATTTCGACGGAAAGCTTTTTCGATTTGCAACCGTGCGCCGAACGCCGCGCCAATCGCCTGCGACTGCAAGCGCGGTGCTTCCCGGTCGGCGCGCGGGCTCAGGTAATTTTGGAAATCGAAGGCGGAATGCCGGATTCCTTAAAAACATCGGTTTCCATGCAGACGGGTGACCATCGTGAGTGGCGCGACCAACGAGTCATCGCCGTCAAACGAGAGGTGATGCCATGAATGAAAACACGGGGGGCGGGAAACGCTGGTCTTTTAACCGGCGCTTCCTGTGGCGTTCAATTTTATTTGCCTTCATCATCAGCGGAGCAGTTGCGGCAACCGTATGGGCTTGCGGCTGGGATGTCGGGACCGAACATTCCGTGCGCTTTAATCCGTATCGCATGGAAAAAGATTTTGGCCGATTGCCGCGGCTCCCCAGATGGCAGAGCGCCAAAGTCAATCGCCTCTTTTCATGGAACGAAGATGTTGGATGGGTTGACTATGAAGAAGGGGAGAATAAAACAAAAGCCATTGAGGAATTATTTAATCGGGCGGAGATGGAAGCCGAAAGAAAACGCGATTTTATTGCCGCCCGAAACGACCTGCAACAATTTTTGCAGCAAAGCTCGCCTGAGCGTATCTCCCGCTATAACGATTTTCAAAAACAACGCAATTCGGCCTTCGATATGCTTGATGCGTTAACGGCGCTTGAGCAAGGTTCACCGGTCGAAAGTGTGCGAGCCTACTTAATGGCTCGAATGAGTTTCGGTAACGCCAACTCAGATATAGAAGATGACCCTCACTTTCAGGTCGCTACCCAGGATAAAAATCTAAAAGATAATACTGCTTATCTCAAAGCCGCCCTTACCTATTTCCGTGAAGATTATGCTGGCGCACAGAAGGAGTTTTTGCATCTGTGTCGTCAATATCCCAATAGCGAAAAACGCGAAGCGGCTTTATTGATGGCTGCACTCTGTGCGATGAAACAGAGCCAAGCTTATCGCGACCCAACAACCGGATACCCGGAAATGCCGCAACCTTATAACCAGGATGAACATTGGAAAAAAGCCTATGCCGGGTTTCAACAATTAATGCGCGATTACCCGCAGGGGCGATATTTTTCTGAAGCCCAAGGGCGGCTGGCGCATCTTTGGCTTCGCGTCGGCGACCGCGTCAAAGCGCTTGCCGAATATTTCCGAATGCTTGGCAGTCCCGTTGAAGCTGCGCGACTGGAAGCGGTCTGTTCCCTGCGGCTCATTCGAGCCAAAGCCGAAGAGGGAGAAATGCTGGAGGTTGAAAAAATTCTCGAAAGTGAACCGGCGGCAGCACAGGCTTACGCTTATTATGAAATCTATAACTATGCGGCTCCTGACCTGGATTATTTTATCGACTATCGGAGTAAACCGGAATTTAAAGCGACAGAAGAAGAGACCTCTCGCCGCATCGTCGCCTTTGCCACACGCCTGATGAAGCGTTATCCGAACAATGCAACGGGCGGCGCGTTTGTCCTCAGGGTTGCCGAAGCAAACCTCAGATTAGATAACCTCGCGGATGCCGCAAAGCTTGCGCGGCGAGCTTTGACGATGAAGGTGACAGAAGCGCATCGCGCCGAGGCGCTATGGGTAGCCGGGGTTGCCGAACAGGGCTTGAAGCAATATAAGAGTGCGCGTGAAGCCTTGACGACCTTAATACAAGAGAACCCGAACAATCAGTACACCGAAGGGGCGCGCCGCAACCTCGCCCGGCTCGAAGAGGACGCCGGCAACCTGGAGGCGGCGCTTGAACAATATCTCGCCCTCGATTATCGCTACGATACGGCTTACTTCGTTGATGTGCTGATGAAGCCTGAACAGTTAAAACAATTCATTGACCGGCATCCCAACCTGAAAAATCGCGATGAACTCACGTACGCCCTCGCCGTGCGCTATTTGCGGGAATTTCGTTGGCATGAAGCGCGACAAATATATGCCGGGCTTCGTCCGCTTCCGCGAGAGATGGACTATCCTTATCTGCCAAGAGATGGAATGGACGAAGCGTATCGGGAAGACCGCGATCTCAGCCCCAAAGAACGCGGGATTTACGAGAAAAGCCGTGGCCTTCGTCCGCAGTGGATTGAAATGGATTTACGAACCGCCAATGAGCTTGAACGACTGGAGCGCGATTACAGCGCGGCTCAAGGTGATGAAGCGAAAGCCGAAGCCTTGTATCAACTGGCAAGTTACATCTATGAAAACAGTTTGCTCTTTTACAATGCGTTGGCCTGGGGCGGAGACCGGCATTACCTGCTCTATGACCTCTACCTGCGCGGGGCGTTTCGACGAGGCGATGAATCGCAAGTCTTATTCGATTATATGCAAAACCATGATATGGCTTCGCGGGCGCTCGGCATCTATTTGGACACGGTGAAAAAATATCCGAACACGCGGGCGGCGCGCGATGCGCTCTATACCGCCGCTGTGTGTCACGACCGCCTGGCGGAATACAACAATTACTGGCGTGACCTTTACGCCGATGGCGGGCACGCGGGTGAACGCCTGGTAACTTACAGGGATGTGAAACGAGCCTACCCGGATTACCGCTTCCCGCTTGGCACATTCGGTTGGGAACCGGCGACGCGCACGGTGAATGGCGGCGCCGGTTGGGCGTCGCTGCCGAAACCCAAACCAAAGCTGACACTGAGCGAACGCGCTGTGCGTTACGGCAAAGCCAGTTTGAAAAAAGTGATGAAAAAGACCAGAAAAACCGTTGGCTTTCTGGTTAATCTTCACCTGAGTGCGCTGTGGATGTTCGCGAAATTCATCCTGGATTTTTTCAAATGCCTGTGGTTTGGCTGCGCCTTTGTCTTCTTATGTATGATGGTTGGGTGGGCAACCGAAGCGCGAAAACTATTGCGCGATGAATTATCGCGATGCGAGGACTTGACGGTTTCAGAGGCTGAGAAAGTTCAAGCGCAAGACTGCCCACATAGGCTTTCGCTCTATTTCATCAAAGCCTATGAAAACGGCATCATTCCTCATGCCTTCTATAAATATCTAAATCAGGAGGCGCGGGAAGAAGGTTTCGCCTATCTGAAAAATTTGTTATACAAAATCAGGCAATTGACCGGGTACGAACGTGGAAAATCATTGCTGGCGTTTGCGGCCGCAACCCATGCATTTTTAGCTGTGCTGTTATACCAGGTTTTAACGGCGTTCAAGTAGATTCCCCAACCCGCTTAGGCTTTGAATAATTCATCGGGGTTTTCCGGCATGCCGATGTAAGGCAGGTTGCGATATCTTTCGCCGAAATCCAATCCGTAACCGACGACGAAGTGATTCGGAATCGTAAAGCCGATATATTTTGCCGGGACTTCGATTTGATGGCGTTCGGGTTTGTCTAACAAAGCGGCAATGTTTACCGAAGCGACTTCGCGCGATTGAAAATTGGTCAGCATATAATTCAAGGTCAGACCCGTATCAATAATGTCTTCAACCAGGATGACATCTTTCCCCGCCAGGCTCTTATCCAAATCTTTAGTGATTTTCACTTCGCCGGATGATTTGGTCGAGGCTCCGTAACTCGAGATGCCGATAAAATCAATCGCCAGCGGCATATCAATATGGCGAATTAAATCCGATAAAAATACACACGCGCCTTTGAGCACGCCGATGAGTTCAAGATTTTTCCCCGCATAATCACGAGTGATCTGTTCGCCAAGTTCGCGCACGCGAGTTTGAATCTGCGCTTCGCTGAGTAACACTTTGAGGTTGGGGTGATTGATAAATGATGCGGATTGATTGGCGGTCATAAATGTCTCCTGAAACTTTATGATGAAGTCCGGCTCAAGAAAGCTGACGAAACCGCTTCCTTATTTTTAACTGTTAATCTTATTGAATGAGCGGGCAATATAAGAAACTGGTCTCGGTCTTGTCAACGGGCTGACCGTTTTCAATTAGACAATCCAAAAGCCAAAATCTAAAATCCCCTATCGTTATGCGTTTAATTGATGAAAGAGGCAAGGCAGTAATTACCGAGTTGGATTTGCGCCATCTGAAAACCGGCGACACGCTGCGGGTTGATGAAACGGCTCGACTGACGCCGCTGGCTGAGGATGTCGTGCGCGAGCGGGGCATCAAACTGGAACGCGCCCGCCGACGCATTGCGGCCAATCGTCGTCGTATTGCGTTGGGCGCAGACCACGGCGGCTTTGAAATGAAGGAAGAACTCAAACGCCTGCTTGCCGATTTGGGTCACGAATATCAGGATTTCGGCTGTCACTCGACCGAGGCGGTCGATTATCCGGATTTCGCGCACCTCGTTGCCCGAGCGGTCGCGGGCGGCACTTGCGCCTTAGGCATTATGATTGACGGAGCCGGCATTGGGTCCTGCATGGCGGCCAACAAAGTGCCGGGCGTGCGTGCCGCGATGTGTTATGACGAAGCGACGGCGCGCAACAGCCGTGAACATAACGGCGCCAATGTCTTGACGCTCGGCGGGAAGCTGATTTCCGTCGAACAGATGAAAAAGATTGTTGCCGCGTGGCTTGCCACCGAACTCACCGAAGACCGCCACAAACGTCGCGTCGCCAAAATTGATGCCATCGGCGAAGAGTATTGCCGGTAAGGGCATCCTCAGAACTTAACCAGTTCCCTTATTTCACTCGATTCATATTTACCTTGATTCAACAGGCCGATTCTTCACAATATTCCTTGAAACAAATTCCTCTTTTGCTGGTTTAGGCAAGTTGTAAAAAAAATCTCAACGCTTTTGACGGCCGACAGGTAGTAACTTATGAGATTGCAAGAAAGGCAAAAGATGACCGGCGAGGTTTGCGAAATCGCATTGATGACCCATAGCTTTGAACTCGGCGAAAGCCCGGCCCAGCAAACGGCCTTGGCGTTGGTCATTGAACGCGCCAAAGCCGGTGATACCACGGCTTTCGAACATCTGGTTGCCTGTTATCAACGCAAGGTTGTCGGCGTTGCCTGGCGATTGCTTGGCAATCAAGAAGATGCTCGCGACGCGGCGCAAGAGACTTTTTTGAAAGCTTATAAATATTTGAAAAGTTTTGACGGCGAGCAGGATTTTTCCGGCTGGCTTTATCGCATCACGGTGAATGCTTGTCGCGATATTGCGCGCAAACGCCGCAGCGCCGAACAGTTCACTTCATTTGAAGTGGAAAACGAAGCCGGAAATTTTGACCGGCTCGCCAGCCGCGATGATGTCGAGGCCCAGGCCATCAAGGCGCAGGAGCGCGCCCTCGTTCTTGAAGCTTTGAAAACCCTTAGTGAAAAAGAACGCTCGGCCATTGTCTTAAGAGATTTGGAAGGCCTGACGACAGAAGAAGTGGCGCACATACTCGGTTCATCGCAAACCACTGTGCGTTCGCAAATCAGTTCGGCGCGTTCCAAAATCCGCGAATTTCGTGAGCGTTTGATGACCCGGGCGCGACGGGGCGAGAAAGGGTGACCGGGAGAAGCGGCGATAAGGCTTTGCCGCTGGCGTCGGGTCTTTCTCCAATAGAGGAGGTGAAAGATGAGTTGCAACCGCTTTGAAAAATTGATTCCGCTTTATGTCGAAGGCGACCTTGAAGCCGATGAACTTCGCGATGTTGCAGAGCATGTGCGCGGCTGTCATCGCTGCGCCCGTTTATCCAATCATTACAATGCCAGTCAAGCCTGGTTGCAGGCACTCACGCCGCCGGAATTTGATGAAGCTTTTTTTGCCGGCTTGAAACAGAGCGTCATGCGGGAGATTAAAAGCGGTAAATCGCGTCCGACAGCTTTTCAATGGTTCACCCTCTGGTGGAAACCCGCCTATGGGCTAGCGTTTTTGTTGCTTATTTTGCTTGGCGCGCTTGCCTTTTATGTGCAGATGAATAGGCCGCCAACCCGGCCAAATCCAGTTGTTGCAGTGAGGCCGGATGATAACCCGCAACCTGAAAAGAAGAATGAGCCTCAGGAGAAACAAGCGCCGCAACCCGAGTTGAAGAACTCCGAACCGCCGTCTGCACAACAGGCAAACCTGGTTAAGCCGCCTTCGATGCCGCGCCCTCGAGTGAAAGACGTGGAAGTAAAACTTCCG
>JBIOWC010000469.1:0-6413 GCA_044868105.1 Blastocatellia bacterium | reverse complement strand
TTTAATCAAATTTGCCGAGCGGATGTAGCCAATGAAAGCTTCCAGTTGCCGGGCTTCCGATTGGTACATTGCCGTGACAAAATCTTCAATCGAGGTATAGCCCACAATATTGTAATTGAATCCCATAATTTGAAAACGTCCCCAGGATGCCGATTGCAAAGCGGCGGCGCGGTCCAACGCCATGGCTTTTTCGATGCGGTCATACTCTTTTTCCCCACCTTGATAGAGACTCTTATTCCATTTCCGACTGGAAATGTCGGGCGCGCATTTGTCATAAAGATGTTTGGTTAAACGCGAAAAAATGTGAGCTTCAAATAGAATCGTCGGGCGCCCCGAAGTTAAAAACCCGCCCTTTGGGGCTTCGACTTCGTTGACCGCACGAATGCAGGCAACTTCACAGCCGAGCGTCGTCGCAGCGGTTTCAAAATCTTGGTCCGATAGTAAATTGCCGCTCGTCGCAGCGGGTAATCGGCAGGTCTCGGCCAGTTTGGTAAACTCCGCGCTGTCTGGCGCAATCAATCCCGTAGGACTGGGTTGGTTCATGATCTGGCGTTGAAATCCTTCAATCAAATCGAAGGTGCGGTTACCGGCATCGCCGTCAACTTTGATTGGCGCATAAGGTATCGGCAGATTTTGATTGAGCAAACCTTGCACAATAACCGCATCATCTTTCTTATTATCCCCGCCGCGTCCGACGGAACCTTTAATTGAAATCATGTCTTTTCCTCCGTTTGGTCTTTTTTTAGATTTATCTGTAGAGCAAGAGATTCATTGTGTGCGTTAATCTTTTAAATAAATCTTTACCGGTTCGTTGATGTTTTTGACCATCGTGGGCGTTTGTTTGGCTTTGGTATCTTGCATAACGGCTTTGGGAACTTCGACGCTCAGTTGTTCAAAGAGATCTTCAATGGAAACCCGTCCGGCGCGTTTTAACGATTCAATTAAATAAAAGGTGAAATATCCGTGCTGCAATCGTTCGCTTTCCCAGGACCGTTCATCCTGACGACTGGCAGCAATAATCACGCGCCCAATGCCTTGCGGGGTTTTCGATGAAGCATTGCCCGCCGAGGGCGTTATTTTGATACCGCGACTGGTCTGCCCTAACCGCGATTGAATCGCCTCTGTAGCCAGTCCGTAACTCGAGGCCGTCAGCGTTCGACTTTTGGCGTTCCATCCCGGCGGCGGAACCTTAAAGGTCGCGCCGCTATAACAAGTATCAATAAAGGCGACCACGCGCTCTGCGGCAATCCGTTTTTCGATATCATTCAACAGGTCATCCATCTTGTAAGCCGTGGGATAGAGATTATCCACCTCGGTATCGTGAGCGACAATGTAATTGATTCCCGCGGTGTCCAGACTTTCCGGCGACCCATGGGTGGCAATGTAAATGACCACGAGGTCTTCCACCGTTGCCATCTTCGCCAAATTATTGATTTCGGTTTGAATCTGGTAGCGCGTGGCATTGGCGTTAATCAAAGTTTTGACGTAATCGAAATGACATTGATTTTTCAAGGTCTCTGCGAAGGTTTGCGCATCATTGGCGCTAAATCCCAGGGGATTGATTTTGCTATCTTTGAAGGCGCCGATGCCAACGACGAGCGCTAGTTTTTGTCGCACAAAAGGCGAAATCGTCGGCAGCGCACTCGCTGAAGGCGTATTCGCCGAGGGCGTATTCGTTGAAGGCGTATTCGCCGAGGGCGAACCTGCCGGCGGGTTGGCGGGCGCGGGACTCGGTTGATTGGTCAACTGCGCCAAGACCTTCTGGACATCGCGTTCAATGTTGCTGCCAATCGGCGCAAAGGATTTCGCAACCCGCATCAATTTTTGCGGGTCTTCATTGCCGCTTTTCTTCAACATGGTGGCGAGCGCAATACGCAAAATATAACCTTCGTAATAGAGCGGGTCGGCGCTCACCAGTTTGATGGCTATGTCATAAGCCGTTTCATAATCCTTGGCCTGTGCGGCTTCAACCGCCTGATGATAACGCTCGCGCTGAGCCGTGGTTTGGGCGGCGACCATGCCGGGAAAGAGGGTCTGCGAGATAAAGACCAGGCCGAACAGCAATCGCACAACTTTCACGGTGACAACCTCCTGGGTTAATTTCCTTTACGCCTTGGCGTTCGGGCTGGCCTGAGGCTTTGAATATATTTAATCAATTTCTCGCTGGCTCCGGCTTGATGGAGTTGAATGAGTCCGCTTGGCGTGGTATCGAACTGCTTGTTTTTGGTGGTGCGGATGGTATCCATGATGATGGATTCCGACATGTTGGCTTGCAACATTTTAATCACATCATCATTGGTGATGGTGTCGGGCGCAGGTTTTGCCGGCACCAGGGTATTGGCGGTCGGCAGGTTCGGATTGATGGGTTTAGCGGGTTGCGGATTCGCCGGGTTGGTCGGCGTTGTCGGCAATTCTCGCGGTGTGACTTGAGGCTCAGCTTTTGCCGTGGTCTCAAATTTCGGGAACCGCTCTTTAATGGTTTCAAAATATTTTTTGCCGGTCAGCATGCGGTTTTGCGCATTGACATACTCTTTTTCTCGCGGGTCGAATTGCTGCGATTTGCGAATCGCGGTATCGGCTAAATCAAAATATTTTTCAGCCCGCGCATAATCTTTCCACATATTTTCATAAGCCAGGGCTTCATAGGCGATGGCGACGCTGTAATTCCTGTCCCCTTCAAATTCGCTGCGCCCGTCTTTATCGGGCTTGCGCTCGGGCAGGGCGCTGATGCTTTCAATAAATTGCAACCACTGTCCGCCTTGCGCGAGTCTGGTGTAAACATCGAGGTCGCCTTTGCCCATTAACCGCACCTTGAGCTTCTCTTCGGTATTGGTCACTTTCTCTAAAACCGCCCGTATGACCAAACGCATCAGATTGTCTTCAAGCTCGGCTTTGCCGGGGGTGGTCTCGACGCCGACCTGAAACTCTTTTTTGTAAGGTAAAGAGAGCGTATTGCCAAAGAGCGTCGTATTGTCGCGGGTGCGCAACACCCGGTAAGAAACTTCAAGCGAAAAGGTGATGATTTTATAGGTGCCTTTGTCTTTGACTAATAAAAGCTTCTTCTCTTCGGTCTTTTCATTGTAAGCGTAGCGCGTGACTGTGCATTCGACGAGAATCTGCGGAGCCGAGGGCACTTCGCGCATATTCTTGCCGGCGCCCAACACCCCGTTGGCGATGATTTTTTGCAGGCGTTCGGTCAAATGATTGGCCGCCGGGTCAATGCTGGTTACTTTGACTTGTAAAGTTTGATTTGCCAGATGAACATCCGCCGGGCGCATTCTGGTGATTTCGACATACTCTCTGCCGAGGCCCAAAACCTGTGGGTTCGCGCTTGCCGATGCAAGCGGAAAGGCGAGCAGCATGAGGAATGCGAGTTTAATGATGGCTTTGATTTTCATCATAGCTCTAACCTCTCAATACGGATTAAAAATTTGGCGCATCCCCAGATTGTTTGCTGCAAAACGGGAAGCCGAAAGCAAACAAGTGCGCAACGTGAGTTAGCGAAGGATTGAACTCGCAAACAGCCTATAACAGAGCCGTCGAAACTGCAAATGAGGGGTCACTTTTTCAACACCGCAATGGTCGCGCCACTGCCGCCTTCGTTCTGCGGCGCAACCCCGAAGCTTTGAACGTGGGTGTGATTTTTGAGCAGCCCCGCTACGGCTTGGCGGAGCGCGCCTTTGCCGTGGCCGTGAATGATGCGGACGCTGTCGGCGCCGGAAAGAAACGCTTCATCTAAAAATTTATCCACGCGGTCTTCGGCTTCGGTAGTCGTCAGCCCGATGAGGTTGATTTCGCGGATGAAATTTTCATCAATGTTAATCGACGCGCTGACGCCGCGCGGCAGTCTGGCGGCGGCTTTCGACAACGGCGCGGCCGCTTGAATCAATTTCAGTTCATTGCGTCGGGCGCGAAACCTGAGCGAGCCAACCAATACCGTATAGGTATCGCCATTGATGGATTCGACCACGCCTTCCTGACCGAGTGAGCTGATGCGCACCCGGTCGCGCTCGTTAATCTCTTCGGCCGCCGCTTCAAATACGCTGGTTTCCGCCGGTGGCGCAACCGTCGCGGTTGCCGGTTGCGGGCCCGTCACCGCGGCGCTCGAGGCCGCCTGTTTGCGAATCTTCACCCCGGCCGAACGTTTGAGTTCAGCGGCGCGCGCTTCGGCCTCTTTCTTGAGTCGCGCCGCGACCACTTTATCTTGAATGCTCTTTACATACTTTTCACTCTCTTCGGAAAATTCGCGGATGACTTCGGAAAGTTGAAACTCGAACTCTTTGCGGCGCTCACTCTCCTTTTTGGCAAATTCCAAATCCAACCGGGTATATTTTTCCGCCGTCGCCTGGCGTTCTTCTTCTAAAGCCTTTTGTACGGCCGCCTGTTCATCAACCGCGGCTTTCAACTGCTTTAAATAATCGCTCGCCTGCGTGTGCAGCGGGTCGAGGTTGCGCTTCGCGCCTTCGATAACCTCCGCAGGTAAATTCATGCGACGGGCAATCTCAAGGCCGGAAGAGGCGCCCGCGACGCCGACCATGAGTTTAAACGTAGGCTTTAAGGTCTTCTCGTCAAATTCAACCGAAGCGTTCAACACGCCGACATTTTGCGAAGCCCAAACTTTAACCGGATTGTAGTGGGTCGTCGCAATCGTCGTTGCGCCGGCGGTTTGAAAGTGTTTGATGATGGCAATGCCTAAAGCTGCGCCTTCATCCGGGTCTGTGCCGGTGCCGACTTCATCAAGCAAAATCAAAGCGGGCGGCGCGACCTGCTCCATCATCTCAGAGATATTTTTCATGTGTGCGGTAAACGTCGAAAGGTTCGCGGCGATAGATTGCTGGTCGCCAATATCTGCAAGAATTTTTTCAAAGACCGGAAGCTCGGCTTCCCCAGCCGGAACATGCAAACCCATCTGCGCCATCAAAGCAATCAGCCCGGTGGTTTTCGTCACCACGGTTTTACCCCCGGCATTGGGACCGCTGACGACTAAAGTTAAATGCTCTTCATCCATGGCATAGGAAATCGGCACAATCTGCCCGCCCGAGCTTCTCAGATTCTGTTCCAGCAACAGGTGTCGCGCCTCTTTAAGCGCCAGCCCTCGACCCGTTTTGATTTTCGGCTCTGTGCAATGATATTCGCGCGCCAGGCGAGCTTTTGCAGCGGTGAAATCCATTTCAGTTATCGCTTCAACGATTTGCCGTATGGCCTGCAAGTTGTCGCGCAAGGTTTCGGTGATTTGAAAGAGAATTTGCGAAATCTCAATCTCTTCCTGTTCGCGCAATCTGACCATTTCATTGTTCTGTTCGATGACCGCGATGGGTTCCACGTAAGTCGTCTGTCCGCTCGATGACAGCCCGTGCATGACGCCGGGAACCTGCCCGCGTGATTCGGTGCGAATCGGAATCACGAATCGCCCGTTGCGTATGGTGACGATCTCATCCTGTACAGAGGGCGCGCGGTCACGCATCAGCGACTCCAGGTTGCGATAGATGCGATTGCGACGTTCATTGATTTCGCGACGAATGCGCCGGAGTTCAGGGCTGGCGTTATCATCAATTTCGCCGTTCGGAAGAATCTTGCCGCGAATCTGTCCGAGCATTCTGCGCAGGTCGGGAACGCTGGCGACGATGGCATAGAGTTCGCGGTAGCGGGCTTTCATCTCCGGGTTGTTGAATTGCCCGTACAAATCCAGACCGACGGCAATCAAACTTTGGAGGGCGAGAATCTCTAGCGCTTCAAGCGTGGTGCCGGCGATTTGGAGTTCAGCCAGTGAGCCTTCCGGGTCGCGGACTTCGCCAAGCCCGAAGGCGCCGCCGGTCGTCAGATAATCAACCCCTTCGCTTGTACGCTTGAGTTCGCGTTCAATCCAGTTGCGGTCAGTCGAAGGCAAGAGCGCGAGGGCGCGTTTGCGACCCAGCGGAGTTTGAACGTGTCTCGCTAAGAGATTGAGCAAGGCTTCGAGTTCAAGGGTTTGAAAAGTCCGTTCATTCATACCCGGTTATTATGCCTTGTGCCGGGTGAAAACCAGAAATCAGAAACGCAGAAGCTCTCAAAATGGTTTTGAAATCGCCACAAAAGAGGGGTGATTCATCAATTCGCCCCGCCGGCATCAAGTAAGGTTTGCTCAGCTCGCGCTAACGGTGAATGGGCGGAGTCTCTATGCCCATTCACCGTTAGCGCGACCTCCAGGTTGAAACCGTTTTCGGCGATGATTCGTTAACCTGGGCACCCCTTTCTCTAGGCTTGCGGTTTTAACCAGATATCAAGAACTTTATTGAGGTCTTGCGCCTTCACGGGTTTGGCAATGTAATCATCCATGCCAGCCGTCAGACAGCGTTCGCGGTCGCCTTCTAAGGCGTGCGCCGTCATGGCAATAATCGGCGTGTGCCTTAACTGGCCTTCGCGGCGGCGAATCT
>JBIOWC010000468.1:0-19534 GCA_044868105.1 Blastocatellia bacterium | reverse complement strand
AATCAACTCAAAAAGACCTTTGAAAAATTCTTCGAGCGTCAATCGGCGCTTCTGTTGCAGATCAATGAAAACGAAGATATAGGTCTCGGCGGCGTCGAGATTGCGCGCGCGAATTTGCGGATGATTGATAAATTGCAGCAGCGATGATTTCCCGATGCGCCGTTCGCCAACCACCGAAATGGATTGCGGGCGCGGCGCCCCAATACGCGAAAAGATGCGCGCCACTTCGCGCGTTCTGCCGAAAAACTGCTCCGGCTCTTTGATGGCCACACGATTTAAGTAGGGGTTGCGTGTCATCATCTTCTCTCACAGTGTACGAACTTCTTTGACGACCTGCCAGATGGAATGTGAGCGGCGAATCCATAAGCGGAACAAATCTATCTTAATTCTGAATCCATCATCCACATTTTTATCCAGTAATTCGCGGCGAAACATCTCTTCAAGCGTCATGCGAATCGTCGTTTCAGACAAATTCACCGGATAGCTGTTCAGCTTCACTGAAGTTCGCAAATCCCTGGCCGTCGCAAACCCTTCGCCGTTTTCAATGGTTTCTGCGAGCAGCGAAATCACCAGCTTTTCATCGCCCGACAGCGCTTCCCAGGTGTAGATCATCTGCGGCAGCGGATTGTCAACAATTTCGCCGGTCACTTTCTGCAAATCGGCAAGCGTCACCCAGTTTTGTTCGTGCTCATTCAAATAATCAACGATATTCTGGCAGGTGACCTGGGTATAAAAAGGCTGACCGGCGGTCAACCGGCAAATCGCCTCCATGACGCCGCGCCCATAGACGACTTTGCCCTCGACCGGCTCCGTAATCAACCGCACCGTATCTTTGCCGGTTAAAAAACCAACCTTACGAAACAGCGAACTCTTGAGTAAATCATGCCAATACTTTTTGTCGCGCTCTTCCAGACGACGCGAACCGGTGAAGATAAACGACAGGCGCTCTTTGTTGTCTATGGTTCCGGCTAAAAAGGTGAAGAAGTCCTGCGACAGCTTGCCTTCGTCAACCTTCGATTCCATGAGTTCATATTCATCCATTAAGATGAGTAGCGTTCGGTCGCCGATGGCCGCGATGACTTCATCAAGAAAATCGGTAAAGACCGGGTAAGGGTTGCCATCGGTAAATCGTGGCGCTACCAATCGCACATCCAGACGACCTGCAGCTTCGACAATCAATCGCGCAATGCGAGCAAAAAATTCTGCGTCCGAAGCGATAACCATCTCCTGCATATCAACAAAGACCGGCACGAAACGCCCGCCGAGTCGGCCGTTCATCACCTGATAGAGAATCGAACTTTTGCCGACGCGCCGCTCGCCGCAAAAAACAATCAATACGCCTTGCGCAGCGCCTTCGAGTTTCGTCCGCACATAGCGAAAATCGTCTTCCCGCCCGAAGAACATCTTTTCCGAGCGAATCGGATTGCCGACGATGTAAGGATTGCGCTCAATTGGCAAAAACGTTCTGAGCTCTTTCGGTAAAACATATTCGCGCTGACTTCGCTTGCGAACCGCAAAAAGGGCTCCTGTAGCCAATCCCAAGACCATTAGTCCAATCGTATAAAACCACCAGCGTTTCCAAAATGGCGCTTGCACGCGCACCGCCACGGTTGCCGCAGGCAGCTTCGCGCCGTACAAATCGCGATTGAGCGCGATGATTTCAAAGGAATTCAAGCCTTCGTCCAGGTCAAAGATGGTGATTTCGCGTTCGGCATTCGATTGCATCGGCAGCAGTTCCCAACGCTTCTCCTGGCCTTCGGGATGGCTGCGATAGAGATATTGCATCTGCCCGCTCATGCTCACCCCGGTTAAGCGAAACGTGGCGCGTTGTTGTCCGCTCGGCAGTTCATAAGCCGTGCCGTTAAATACCGCCCCCGCCCCCCCTTCAAACTTGAGCGCCGCCTGTGCCGAAGGCGGAATGCGAACCGGACGATGGCGGATAGCTCCTTTATCGGTGGCTATCCAGATATATCCCTCGCTGTCTTCTGAAATTGAATTGATGCGATTGCCGGTCAAGGAATGCTCTTCGCCGGAATAGATGCTGGAGACCACATGCCCTTGCACCAGATTAAATTTTTTTACTTGTCCGCTCTCGGTTCCAACCCATAAATAGTTGTCTTTATCTACGAAAAGCGTCGTGGCGGGTTCACTATCAAAAGAACTGAAGGCGGCCACGCCTTGCTGTTTTTCATTGTATGATTGCACGCCTGAGCGCGTGGCAATTAAGAGTTCACCATTGAACCGCGTCATCCATCGCGTGTCGTTATCGAGCAAGCCGCGTGACGAATCAATCATCATCGCGTTATCGGTTTGCAGATTGTAAACCATCAAGCCACGCGAAGTCGCAAACCATAAACGCCCCTCCCCGTCGTCAAAAATATATCGGGTATCGTAACCGTCTAAATCTTTAAGCGGACGAAAGGATTCGTCTTTGAAAATGCTGGCGCCTTTTGAGGTGGCAAACGCCATGGCGGCGCCGTCGCCAATTCGGGTAATCCAACGAACATTATTGGAAACCAGTCCATTGCCTTCGCTGAGTTGGGTCAGCGTTTGTCCGGCAAGTTTAACCACGCCGCGTTCAGTCGCAAACCAGGCGGCGCTCGATTTATCAAACGCCACGCAACGGATATTGGCTTTGGCGCGAAAACTTTCGAGTGGCGCAAAGCGTTCGCCCTGCATTTGCGATACGCCGGTTGCCGTGATGCACCAGAGATTGTTGCGCTCGGCCGCCTCCGTCGCTTTTGGCGCTTCGATAAGCAACCGCGCATCATTATCCGGGAGTCCGCGACTGGTTGAAAAACTCACGAAGCTATAGAGGTCTGCAAATACCACGCCATTTTCCGTGGCGAACCACACATTGCCTTCGCGCCCGGTATAAATCTGCGCGACATTATCTTGTTCAAGAAAGTTGATGCGTTGCGATTCGCGTTGCGCGCCATCATAAATCAACGCGCCGCCACTGGTTAAAGCAAACCACATGCGCCCCGAACTGTCTTGCGTGATGGTGCGCGCCAGCAGATTGTTTACCAACTGCGCCTGATGCAATGACTGAGCAATGTCATAGCCTCCCGTATTGTCTAAAATCATCACGCCCTTTTGTGTCGCAAACCACAGGGTGCCGCTTTTATCTACAAAGAGGTCTTGAACGGCGCCCAGATCATTCATCCGCACAGACTGCGACAGGTTGGCCGACGCCGCCGGTTGCGCCGCCTGCGGGCTTCGTCGCGCCGCCGCTTGCGGCTCGGCTTGCACCACGGCAATCTCGCGCTTGAGTTCAAAGCGCGAAACCTTATCTTCATCAATGATGGCAACTCCTTTTGTGGTCGCCACCCAGAGCTTACCGTTTTTATCTTCGGCGATGGCATTCACCTCATTTGCCGGCAAGCCGCGCGCTTCATCAAACGCCTCGAACCCTTTGCCATCAAATTTGAAAATCCCCGTTGCCGCCGTCACCCAAACATCGCCGCGTGAATCAACAAAAAGTTTTCGCGTCTCCACACCCTCCAGCCATCGCGCTTCATCGGCGCCTTCTTTGGTGATGCGCTTCACGCCGTTGGTCGTCGTCATCCACAGGCGCTCGCTTCTATCTTCTCCGAGAGAGACAATGTTATCGCCCGCCAGATTGGCGTAAGCTGAACCGGCTCCGGTTGAGGATTTGAAATCAACGCCGTTAAACCGCGCGATCCCTTTGTCGGTGCCAAACCACATCCACCCATCATCGTCTTGAAATACGGCGCGAACATTTTTTGACGGCAGGTTCGGAATATTGTAGCGGGCAATGGCTTTGGCATTGATAGGAATGACCGGAGCGACCAGAAGTTGTATGGGAAATTCGGTGGTGATGTCGGACGAAATATAGACTTCGTTGCGGTATTCATCATAGCCGCGCAACACGGCTGTAAGTTTGTAAGAGCCGGGCGCGAGTTTTCCGAAATAAGCATCGCCATTTCTATCGGTGACCGAACGCGCCGCGGGTTCTTCTGCGGCGCTGCGTTCTTGCGAATACAAAGAGACCGTCACCCCATTTAAAGCGGAGTTGTTGGCATCAAACACGGCAACGTGAAGCGAGGGCGCCGACGCCAGTTGAAGGGTGAGGGCGGGCATCACTTCGTCCGGTCTGCTGACCGTCACAGAGGCCTGTTTTTGCCGAAGCCGCGCCGCTTGCACGGTAACCGTGTATTTTGCCGGCGCGAGATTTTTGAACTCGAATTTGCCATCGGCTTGCGTTAAGACCGAAGCCGTATAGGATGCCGAAGAGATGGACACGGTCGCCTTTTCAAGCGGCACGCCTTTGTCATCCAAGACCACGCCGCTGACGATGGCGCTGCCATTTTGCGGCTGTAAAATTTGCGGTTTTGAGGTTTGCAGGACTTGAACGGCACCACTGTAAGTGGCGATAAAACCGATGCTCAAACTGATCAAGGCCACCAGCAGAATGCTGCGAAAAATCATTAATTGACCTGGATGATTTCGATTGCCTTTCATTTATAAAATGAAAATAGCGGAAGATACCCGTTTGCGCTACGTTTGATTGCACCTGACGGATGACTCAATTGTTCTCTACATACGGGCGTGATTGCACGATATACAGCCCGCCTTTCACGAAAACCCATTCGATATCCTGGTCGCGCCCGCCAAAAATGCGTTTGATTTGTAAAGCCGTGCGCGCCAGGCGACGAATCATGTCGTCGGTCAACACGGCGCGGCGCTCTTCAATCTTGAGTTCAACCACGCCGCCCTTTTCATCGAACTTGAGCATGGTATCTTCGTCGGAGCGCGTCAGCACTTTAATGGAATTTGCAGCGGGCGTGTAAAGCACTTGTTCGGCAACCCGTTTCCCTTCGACAACTTTGATGCCCAGCCCGCGCTTTGCGTTAATGTAAACGGCGTCCTTATTTTGCTTGTTGAAGGGGTCGGTGGTGATGGCAACGCCGGCGCTTTCGGCATCAATCCCGATTTGCACGAGCACAGACATATACACCCCCCAATGATTCATGCCATAACTTTCGCGCGCTTCATACGCTTCATAATTCCACACCGAAGCCCACACGGTTTTCACCGCTTCATAAAGTTGTTCATAGGTTCGCACATTGGGGACCGTCGTATAGAGTCCCGCGCCGCTAAAATTTGGCAGGTCTTCGGCGTTGGTCGAACTGCGCACGAACAGACCGGTTTTAAATAACCCCAGCGCAAAGGCTTTGCCTTCAAGCAGCTTTTTGAAACCGACTTCGAGTTTGCCCGCTTGAATCCAACTGCGAATTTCGGCCAGCCGTTTTTTGCGATAAACCGGGTCATGGACGAAGCGGTCTTCTTCGACGGTCTCTTGAATACGCTCTTCGAGTTTGTTGACCACCAGGTGGGTTTTGTAATGCATAAATGGAATCGAAAAACCTGCGGGCACGACGATACCGGGATGGTGCGCGTTTGCGAGTTCGCCTAAATTAGCCGCCTTGGCGCCAAAGCGATTGACCTCTCTGGCGCGCTGGTCTTGCAAATCGGTCAGCTTGTCGTAAGTCAAATCGGCGCGCGGCGTGACCAAATCGGCGCGTTTGATGAACTCGCGGTTGCGGGCCTCGACTTCGCGCACATCTGCGGGCGTGAGTTTATAAGTGTTTTCATTCACCTCAAGACGCACATATTTGCCTTCGAGTTGTTTGAAAAGTTGATCGGCATTGGCGATGCGGGCATTCGGGATGCCCCAGGATTTCGCCAGCAAGTTAGCATGCGACAGCGGCGACGCGGGTTCGGTTAAAATAATACCCGAAAGCGGCGTCAGCTGAATCGGCACCTCTTTGAAGATAACGATTTGATTGCGGTCAATGACGGTGTCGGGGGTGATGCGTTCGATGACGCGGAGTTGTCCAACACCGGAACCGAGATTGAGCGGTTGATAGGTTTGACTGACGGCCAACTCACTTCCCGTGATGGTCCTGACGTCGCGCAAATCTTTGGCAATCTCTTCCTGAGCGAGCGAGTTGGGTTTGAAATAGATGGTGGTAAAAAAGCTTTTGCTCAAGGCTTCGTTACATTCGGCTAAAAGCTCTTTCGTCAGTTTGTCGCCTTCCCAGAATTCAAAAGTATATTGGTCAACGCTGGTTTGATAAGCCACGGTGCCCAGGAAAAATCTGCGGTCAGTTTTAATGTAGTTGTTTTCGTAAAAGACTTTTCCGCGTTCCAGCGAAAGATATTCGGCATTGACGAAATCTTTGTGAAAGGCATAGAGCTTTGAATTCACGAAATAGACTTTATTTTTCGAGCGCCGGTCAACGACGAACATTAAATGCGGCAGCGCGTAAAAACGTCCGCGATAATAGGTGCGCGACAGTTTATCGAAATCGGCGCGCGAGTTGAGCCGTTCAAGCCAGCGCGTTTGCGGCGCGACCGTACGCGGTCGTTGAGTTTGCGCGCCGGCAATCATTTGGCCCATCAGCAAAATCGCCAGCCCATAAATCAACCGATGAGATGTTTTCACAGCCATCCTCATTTTAGAACCGAATGTCAAAGCAAAACGGAAATTCCAAGCCTGGGCGAAAGCCAATCGAGTCCCTCATCAAGATTGCGTTTCCCCGCCGCTGCGGCTGATTGTGCAGATAAACGCAGATCATCCGCGCCCATCAGCTGCATCCCCAATATCCGCAGGGCAATTCAACTTGAAGCCAAGTCAGATGACTTTTATTCATCTATATCAAAATGACTTTTGTTCATCTATGGCAAACGATTTTTCAAGCCCTAACCTTAAACGCTCGTTGTCGGGCAGCGTTTATTTGTAATTTATATAGACCATCTTGGTTTCGCTGTAAAAGTTCAATACTTCATCACCGACTTCTCGTCCGCCGTAACCTGAATCTTTGATGCCGCCAAACGGTGCGTGCGAATACCCGCCTACCCCTGGACGATTGACATGAATAATCCCGGCCTCGGCGCATTCGGCGAATTTGAAGACTCGTCCGACATCGCGCGTAAAGATAGTCGAAGTCAGCCCGTAGCGCACCGCGTTCGCGGTTTCGATAGCTTCTTGCAAATCTTTCACGCGAATCACGGCTACCACAGGACCGAATATTTCCTCTTGAGTAATTTCCATCCCTTGTTTGGCTTCCAGTATGGTTGGCGCAAAAAAGTAGCCTTTATTCAATTCGCCTTCAGTCAATACGTCACCCCCGGCGCAAAACTTCGCGCCTTCGTTGCGCCCGACACCGACGAAATGGGTCACCCCCTGGATGGCGCGATGGTCAACCAGCGGTCCCATGTCAACCCCGCTTTCGGCTCCGGCTCCAACTTTCAAGGCGTTGGCGCGTTCAACAAGTTTGCTCAAAAACTCGTCGTAAATTTTTTCGTGAACCAGAGCGCGGCTGGTTGCCGTGCAACGTTGTCCGGTTGAGCCAAATCCGGCGGCGACAACCCCGGCGACGGCTTTATCAATTTCCGCGTCATCCAAAACGATTTGCGGATTTTTGCCGCCCAGTTCGAGTTGCAATTTCAGTAAACGGTCGGCTGCGTGTTGCGCAATCAGCTTTCCGACTTTCGTTGACCCCGTAAAGGACACGCCCCGCACCTGCGGGTTGGCAATCAACTCTTCGCCGGGTTCACTGTCGCCGTGAACCAGATTGACAACGCCTTTCGGGAGGCCGACCTCTTCAAGTCCGCGAACTAGGGCTGCCGCGCACATGGGGGTGAGCGGCGAGGGTTTGAGTACGCAGGTGTTTCCGGCAATCAAAGCGGGCGCAAGTTTCCAAACCGGAATGGCAATCGGAAAATTCCAGGGACTGATGAGCCCGACCGCGCCAAGCGGCTGCGGCGTCGAATAACAAAAGACATCGCTCTCTTCGGCCTGATAAACGCTGCCATTTAGCCGCCGGCCGAGGCCCCCAGTAAATTCCAAAATGTCCAACGATCGCTGCACTTCGCCTTTCGATTCGGCAAGGATTTTGCCTTCTTCGCGGGTCAGCAGGTAAGCCAGCTCATCTTTGTGTTTATCCATCCAGGCGAGCCAATCAAACAGCAAGCGTCCACGTTTTGCGCCGCCTAACTGGCGCCAGGTTTCCCAGGCGGCGGCGGCGGCAAGGACGGCGCGGCGCGCATCGGTGCGCGACGAATCGGGGGCGCGACTCACCAAAAAGGTGTTATCGGCGGGGTCATAGCGGTCTTGGAATTTTCCGGTCTCCGAAGCTTCCCATTTTCCGTCAATGTAATTCAAAACCGTTTGTCCGAGGTCAGGGAAAGAGTTCATTATCGTTAGTCTCCTTGATTGATGAATGCCGCGATTCATTGTAACTGCCTGAGCCGGAAACGCGCCAAGCGCGGAGCGCGAAAAGCCTTGACTACTGAGGGCTGCCATAACCTGCGAAGGGTTCGGAAAAGAGATTTACTGATTGCATTAAGATAAGGTTTCGCGTAAGATAAGCCCGTTTTTATTTACAGTGATGTTGTAGATGTCTAGGTTAATTGCTTCGACCTAACAGGGCAGTACGCAGTTCTAATTCTTAATTTGCAATACAGGGATTTTATAATCAGTTGGTATTCGGCCATCCATTTTAAAACGCTTGATGGCACGCTCTAATGTGTTTCACCCGGTTTTCCCTTGAGGTCTAGCGCTTGTCAATTGCCAGTTATGTCAGACAAGCAGGAAAACCGTTTATGACTAAGCCTTAAAAAATCACGGAGGAAAGCTATGAAATTGAGAACGCGAGATCTCATCCTATTTTTTGCTTTAATGCTTATCGCATTGCTGACCCTTCCCGGTCTTTACAATGCTCATCGCACAACTGTCGCAGCAAGCGCCAGCGCACAAGATACCAGTAAATCTGATGTGCCAGTGAAACCCAAACAAAAAAGAGTCAAACCGCAGGCTCCGAACGTCATCAACGTCGCACCGACAAATGACAATTGCGCCAACGCGATTGCCGTCACCAGCAGTCCCTTCACCGATACCAAAGATACAACGATGGCCACCGATGAAGCGAACGAACCGCAGAGCACCTGCACCCTGCAAGCCAATAGCATCTGGTACACCATCTCTGGCGGCACCAGCCCGGGCGGAAGAACCGTAACGGTCAGCACCTGCACGAACCAGGCGGTTGATACGGCAATTATGGTATGGCAAGTAAATGGCGCAGCTTGCGACTTTGCTAACTTTACGGCGGTCGCCTGTAACGATGACTTCTGCGGCGATGGATTGCAATCAACCGTAAGTTTTTCAGCCGCGCCCAACACCACTTATAAAATTCAAGTTGGCGGGTTCGATGGCGAAACCGGCAGCATCACGACGAATATTACTTTTGAAGACCTGCTGTGCGCCAGCCTGGTCATCAATGGCACACTCGGCAGCGGTTCTGTCGATTTTGAAGGCACACAATTTTCCGGTCTTCAAACCGGTCGCTTAAATCGCAATGGCATCTCTAGCACCTGCGCGGCTCCGAAAGCCTGCTTGATATTCGACCCGACTGGGGCGCGCGCCTTTGACGCTTATGCCATTCCCAACGAGAGCGGCGACGATGTTTGCGTAGCCGTCAATCTTAGCGAAGACAGCAAAGCGACCTGCAACATCCAATCGAATGCCTATCTGAATTCTTATAACCCGGCGAGTATCTGCACCAACTATTTGGCCGACCCGGGCCTGAGCACCGGCGTGCCGCCGACCGCCACCAATATGTCGTTTATCGTGCCTGCCGGACAGACACTGATTGTGGTTGTTCATACGACCAATCCTGGTGAATCGGGTTGTCCCTACACCTTAACGATTCAAGGCAACCTGTGTCAGCAATTCGATTTCTGTGTTCAGGATGACAATAATCCGAGTCGCTTTATCCTGGTCAACTCGACGACCGGCGATTATGAATACCACGATTGCAGCAAGGGTGTGGTGTTAACCGGAACGGGTGTTGTGTCAACGGCATTCTGCAAGATTGCCATATTCGATAGAGGACCAAATCCGAAACGTCCAGACCGTCAGATTAGTATTGATATCAACCCCTGTACGGCTCACGCGGTCGCTTCTGTCAAAGTCTCGAATACGGCAACGACCGTCAATCTCAGTGATACCAATATCAACAATAATGACTGTGATTGCGATTAATTAAGCAGGCACAGTTTGACCGGCGAGGTGAAGCGCAGAGATATGCTGCGCTTCACCTCACCTTATTATTGACTTCAATAATTTGAAGCCTTAGACTGGCAAAGTCTAAACCGTTTTTTGAAGCATCACCGAAAAGGCACACCGGAAGTGATTCCGGGTCGCAAAACCAAGGCCTTTTAGGAGTTTTAGCTTTTAGCTTTTGGATGCCACAAAACCTCAGTCGCAAATCCAGAATCTAAAATCCAAAATTCTTCAAAGGATGACTGGTTGCCGAAGTGAAGTTGAACCCTGCTCCCTGCCAAATCAATCAACTCCACTTGCATTTCTGCTCCCCGCATTTGTGATTCGCTTCAACTGATACGCTCGCCTTGAGCGATGCGGATGTCTCTTAATTTGAAAAGCCTAGCCCCGCGAATCGGAGAAAAGATGAAATTATCGGGAGTTGTAACCCTGGTCGCCTTAGCAGGTTTTTTCAGCCTAAGTGCCAACGCGCAGGAAATGACCATGAGTGTTGAGTCAACGACGAATGCGCCGCAACCGCGCACGCCAATGATGGTGGTTCACGAGGTCGTTAAACCCGCAACCACGCCAACGAAAAATGGCACCCTCGCTGCGCCCTCCAAAGTTCAATCTACTTTGAAGAATGCGCCAACCACGGCGTTGACAAAAAACAATGCGGTTGCGCCAACGCCATCACCAATTTACCTTCCGACAACGCCATCGGTTGAAGTTGCGGATCTCTCGTCACCGCAAATTGCGGTTCCGGTTGGTGATACCACAGGCAATCCTTATTACGATGATTTGGTCAAAAAAGCGGCCGCCAAATATGGTGTCGACCCGCATCTGGTTTTCGCCTTGATGCGTCAGGAATCGGGGTTTCATTCGCGCGCAGTATCCAACAAAGGCGCCAGCGGGTTAATGCAACTGATGCCCGCAACCGCGCGACGTTTCGGGGTGCAAAATATTTTCGACCCGGTGCAAAACATTGATGGCGGCACGCGCTATTTGCGTTTCTTGCTGGATATGTTCAATGGCGATGTGAAACTGGCGCTTGCCGGTTATAACGCCGGAGAGAATGCCGTGGTCAATTATGGCTATCAGGTTCCGCCGTACCGCGAAACGCAAAATTACGTGAAAAATATTTCGGCGAAATACTCGCGCACCAAACAGGCTGTGAAAGCGAAACCGACGGCCGCGGCCCCAGGCGCAATTGCACCGGAAGCTATCAGCACGTCAAAAGGACGGCTTTCCAATAATTATTAGGCTGAGTCTGCCGCGACCCGTTGGCTACCCCAGACCGGTCGCCTGTCAACAGCCTTGGTATTGAGTCGTTAATCGGTTGCTTCGCTTCAACGAACCCACGAGGTTCAATTGCTTAACCCGCCCCAGGACTTTTAGGAGTCGTCCCCGCTTTACCCGGCATATGCGTAATTTTTTGCGTAGCAGTTTAACCTTTAATACCATCGTCTTTATACTCGTCTTCTGTCTTTCGGCGCGACAAACGCTGAATGCCGCCGACCCATCAAGCGCGCTCACCGTCAACTCACATTCGCTCGCCGAAGACCTGTTTATTCGCGCCAATGACTTGAACAGTGCCTTGCATACGAAACCGCTCGAAGAGCGCAACGCCAACGATTATTTGCGCACCCTGGATTTGTACAGCCAAGTCATACGCCTCAACACCGACAACCATTTTTCAGCCGAATCCCTGTCAAAACGCGCTGAACTCTTGCGCGAGATGGCTGACGTGAAAGGCGATTCGGCGCTCTATCAACAAGCCATTGAAGCCTTTCGTCAAATCATCAAGGAGCATCCGCATAGTGAATCGGTCGGCAGCGCCTTAATTAATATCGCTCAGATTTATGAAGAGAATTTACAAGACCTTGATGGGGCAATTGCCGCTTACAAAGAATTGAGTGACTATTTTCCGGCATCCGTTATGGCGCGTGAAGCGCGCGCCGTGATTGCGCGTTTTGAATCACAACTCGCCAACCGGTCGGCGGACGTCATTATCGCCAATCATAAAACTGCTGTTGAAGCGGTCACCGGGACCAACCTTGCGCAATTGACCAACGTGCGCAATTTTTCGAGCGCCGATTATGCCCGCGTCGTCATTGACCTTTCAAATAACGCGGAGTTTACGCCGACTCGCATTGGCGATAATAAGATTGCCATCAAACTCAATAATTCAATTATTGCGTCATCGCTTTTCGGCAGACGGTTCATCGTCGGCAATTCAAACTTGCTGAAACGCATTACGGTTTACGACGGCGAATCCCCAAGCTCCGGCGTGCAAATCGAACTTGAAATCAGCGAAGCCGCCGATTATTCGACTTTCAAACTCACTGAACCGGAACGCATCGTCGTTGATATTCATGCCGCCAAAGGCTTGACCAAATCTCGCGCCACCGTCGAAGCGATAAAAGAAAACCCCGTGGTCGAGGATGTCACAACCCCAACGGGTAAATCGAATGAGGCGGTCAGCCCGGCCAGACCCGTTGAGCCAGCGGCAACCGTGCCTGCCGATACCACGATGAATCCCACGCCGCCCAAAATCGAAGGCAGCAATACCATTGCCAAAGCCAACAAGCCAGCGCCCGCAGGCCGACCGCCGGTGATGGCGCTTCCTGAAATTACTGAACCCATCATTCCGCATAATCCGAATGACGCCGCAACCGTAAAAGCCAATGCGGACGCGCAAGCCGCAGGCATCGGCGCGGCGGTTGAGGCCAAAATCGCAAGCGGCGCGAGCATCAAATGCGTTGTAATTGATGCGGGGCACGGCGGACACGACACCGGAACCATCAGCTCGAACGGACTTCGCGAAAAAGATTTGACGCTCGATGTCGCGCGACGCTTGAAAGCCTACATCAAACGCACCTATGCAGATATTGATGTGGTGATGACTCGCGATGGAGATTTTTTCGTCGCCCTTGAACAACGCACGGCGATTGCCAATGCCCGACACGCCGATTTATTCATTTCGGTGCACGCCAATTCAAGTCCGGCGAAAGCGGCTTCCGGCGTTGAAACCTATTTCGTCAACCCGGACAAAGCGAAAGCCAGAGCCGAACAGGAGCAAGCGGTTAATTTAAGTGAGGCAAAGCCCGCTGTCGCCAGCGCCGAAGACACCATCACAGCCAGCGTCGCTGTCGCCAATCGCGTTGCCGAATCGCGGGAACTGGCGCGTTACATTCAGTCCGGTCTGGTGCGCGGCATCGGCGCAGCGTCACCGCGTTCAGCCGCCAATCGCGGCGTCAAACACGCCGGCTTTGTGGTTTTGATGGGCGCGGCAATGCCGAGTGTGCTGGCCGAGGTTTCTTTCCTTTCCAATCCGAAAGACGAAGCCTTACTGATGACCAGTCAATTCCGTGAACGCATCGCCGCTTCACTTTTCGCGGGTCTGAACGGTTATCTCAAGAAAAATCGCAACACTGTGGCGAAGTAAAATCCTTACTAGAAATACGCTTTATGAGGAGGGTCTGGGTTAGGCAGGCACACACCATGACCAAATTAAGCAGCGGAGGGTCTTTAGGCGACCGCAGTCCAACTCGTCAGAATAACTAAAGCGTTGCTTTATTCATTCTGAGAGTCGGAATCAGCTTATAAATAAAAACGTCGCTATCAAAGCAGCCTACGTTTTTACAATGGGTTGTCTCACTCGCTAACAAAAATGCTTACTTTGTGTGCCGGATAGGTGGCGTTATGAGAAATTTTTTCTTGTTTGGGAGTGTTGGGTTCTTGTGATCTCTTGCTATTCCATTTACAGGTCTGACAATGGGCCATCCAAGTTTTAATAATTTTCATAGTTCCAATCCTACCACACTTAGCCAAACATCTGGCAGAAAAGTGGCTTCAAACCGGACTTTCCAAACTTTCTTCCACGCCGATTTGCAGGTGATTTACGGAACCACATTCAAGGTCACGACATTCGACACCAGGTTATTCGGATTGCGCACCTGAATGGTCAATTGTCCCGGCGAAGCAACCAGGGGTTTAACAAATAAACCGACTAATTCCGTGGCGCTCGCGCTCTCTAATTCAAGCTGCGTGTTGTTGACGAATAATTGCGACCCTTGAACAAAATTAATTCCCGTCACGACCAATCGCAGTTTCTTCGCTTTTGTACCGGCAATGATTGAAGCCTGCACATTGGCACGTTTCTTGAAATAGGCGAAAAAAGATTGTATTTGCGGCGGCGGCGGCGGGTCTATGATGATGCCATCACGGACGACCTTAAGGGTTAATGAATTTGAAAGCCCTCCATCCGAATTTCGCACTTGAATCGTTATTAAGGCACCATTGGCTGCCGATGCGGGAATCGCTACCGTAGCCGATAAATCAAAAATACCCGACGCTTGAGTCGCCACCGGATTGCTATTGACCAGTATCTCGGCGCCGGGTTTCAAATGCCGACCAACCAGATGAAGGGGAACATTCGCCCCGCCTTGCGCCGGAAGATTGGCAATCAAAGGAGCAGGCGAAGTGATAAAGGGCAACTGGTCGCTTCCCTGTTTATGAATGCGGTAGATAAAGTGATGATGTTCGTTGGGGTCGCGGTGAAAGACCGGGTCAAACCGAGCAACATAAATATCGCCGCTTACGGGGTCAATAAGCGTATCCACGGGTCCATCGAAGGGGTCTATTAATCTGAAATCGGCAATCTGTTCGTTGGCGGTGACCTGGAACCCTGTGGTTTTGTCGCCTTCAACCTTCAGGCGGCGCAAATCGCCGCCCACGCCGCCGATTCTTTTATAAAGCGTAACCAGTAATTGATTGGTCAACTCGCCGGCTTGCGGTCCTGTATAAAAAGCCAGGGAAGTCGGGGTCAAATGTCTATTGAATTGTTGAATGGGCGGGCGCACGCCGCCGCAACCGGGTCGCCCATCCGGCGTCCCTTCACATTGCGGAAATCCATAATTGCCGCCCTGTACAACCCAGTTGACCTCTTCGGGCGGCGCCGTATCTTCCGGGCAAGCGCCCCCCTGGCAGAGTTCACCCGACCCGCCATCGGTGGCAAAAAGTTCGCCGTTTTCAGGATGAAAGGCCATCCCGAATGGATTGCGAAGCCCGGTGGCAAAAACTTCCGGCGTCGGGTTTGGCGTGTTGATATTGAACCGCAAAATGGTGGCATTGAGCGGTCCTTCTGTTGGTCGTCCCACATCTTTCGGGATGCCATTATCGGTAGCCGAGCCTTGCCCGAAATAGAGCAAGCCGTCTTTTCCAAAGCGCAGCTTGTTGGTTTGATGGTCGCCTGTGCTTGGCAAGCCGCTGATTAAAATCGTTTGCTCGTCCATCACATCATCGCCATTGGTATCGCGCAAACGCAAGATGCGACCTTCGCCTCCTAGAATATTGCTCGCGACATACAGTTCGCCGTTTGCACCAAAGAGCAATCCCAGTGGGATGGGGATGCTGGTGGCAAAGGTTTTGACCTGATCCATTCTGCCGTTGTCGTCGGTGTCAAGGAGAATCAAAATTTTGCCGGAATAGGTGCCGACAAAAAGACGACCGCGTGAATCAAACGCCATCGCCGTCGGGCCTGAGAAGGCACTGGCGGCAAATTCAGGAACCCCGGTGGGATCGGCAAACACATTGAACTCGAATCCGGGAGCAATCAATACCGGATTGACTTGCGCTGCGGTGCGCGCCGGAAAGCTGATGGTAGATATGCATAAAAAAGCGATTAATAATCCGATGAAGACAATTTTCAACTTAAACAACGATTTACTCCTAAGGCGATTTCCAATCTGACACGATGAATTGACTGATTTGAGATTGTAGAGTCTCAGGCTCTCGACTGACAATGTAAATTCAACCGAAGCCGTAGGGTGAAAAGCAGGGTCATTCGATGCTGGTCGGCAAGACCAAGGACTCGCCGGTAAAAATCTAAAACTCATCCTCGGATGCCGGCGGAAACGTCGGATTCTCGCCATCCGTCTTTTCGGCATCATCCGAGGTTGACCTTTTCCTTGATGATAGCCGCTTACCGTTATCAAGAATTGCGTTACCCTGGTGAAGGGGTGAGAAAACTTTTTCAAACTCAAGCCAATTTTCTGGCAACCATGGGACGTTAAATTCAAGGCGGTGATTGGCCAGAGGCCATTTAACCATCCGTCTCCCCTGCACTTTTTCTGGCTATTAACCTTTCTCGGCTTCGTCTATCACTCAGCTAAAACCGGCAGCGTAATTTGATTTGAATGCGCGCCATTCAATCTTACAACTTCAATCGTTAGCGTGCCGGACGTGGCGAGCGTGCCGCGTTTTAATCGGGCGACAAAAACCGGCGTGCCAACCTCCGAAGTTGTGTATTCGGTATTGAGTTGCACGCCATTAACCAAGATGGATGCGCCGACCGAATCACTCTGCGGAATCGAAGAAGATTCTAAAACCACGACCTCAAACTTTTTACCGTTTTCTTTAATGGTGACCGGATTAATCACTTTGCCGCCGCCGCGTTTGCGCACTAAGGCGCTTGTGATGGTGAAATCCGATGGTGGCGGCGGTGGCGTTGTTGAATTGATACGGTAAATGCTGCCGCTTAACGACACCACATAAATTTCTCCGGCTTCATCTTCGCCAAATGATGATATGGATAGAGTGGTATCGAGCAGCAGTTGCTGCGTATTATTTAGCCACAGGAATATTTCGCCCGAACAAAAATCTGCGTAAACATACGACCCGAACGGCAAGCTGTTTTGCGTCCCGCGATAAACATAACCGCCGGTTATCGAACAACGCCCGCCTGAGTGATTGTATTCCAAAATCGGCGGAAGGAAGCCGAGCGCCGTACACGACGCGGGGCCATTGCCTGTACACCGGGTGCCTTCTAAAACGCGCCAGCCATAGTTGCCGTTTTTCGTAACGATGTCCACTTCTTCGACAAAGTTCTGTCCGACATCGCCAACATAGAGGTCGCCGGTCAACCGGTCGAAGGAAAAGCGCCAGGGGTTGCGCAGTCCATAAGCCCAGATTTCATCGCGTCCCGGAAGCGCGCCAAAAAAAGGATTATCCACTGGCGAAGCATATTCCGTTTGCAGCGTCCGCTGGTCAATATCAATGCGCAGCATTTTGCCAAGTAAATCGTTGATGCTTTGCGCACGATTATTGGGGTCGTTGGCAAGCCCGCCATCGCCCATGCCGATATACAGAAATCCGTCGCGTCCGAATTCAATCATTCCGCCATTATGATTGCTTGCCGGTTGCGCAATGGTGAGAATCACCTTTTCAGCCGTATCCGCAAGATTGGCATTCGCGCTTGAGGTTTGATATTCGGCAATCACGGTTGCGCCATCCGGTTGCCGCGTGTAGTTGACAAAGAAGCGGCGATTGCTCGCATAAAACGGATGAAAGGTTAAACCGAGAAGCCCTTGTTCATTATCCGTAGAACGTACTTTTGACGAGATGTCTAAAAAGACAGTGGGCGTTGAAGAGCCGGGTTGTAGAACTTTGATGCTACCGGTCTGTTCAACAATAAAAAGGCGATTGCTGCCGTCATGCGCCGAAGTAATAAATACCGGGCGGGTTAAGCCGCTCACCCGGGGCTCAAGCTCGATCTGCACGATGGCCGGCGCAACCGTTTGGCTTGCAAATGGATACGAGGGCGAAGCGATTAAGCTGATAATGATTAAAAAGCACGAAACCCAAACCACTTTTTTCATGCTGCCTCTTTAGATCAACAGAATTTTTTTGCGGCCTTCAAGCCGTAGTGAGGAGATTGATTAGGGGGTTTTTTTTCAGAAAGTCGCCTTCATTTCAACCGGCTTCTTATCTTTTACGAAGTTTAGCAACGAACAATTCCACACGGCAATTCTATCTTCCATCACCATATCGGCATTACTCTCTTTTATCGGGGTTGGCGTATGCAACACGAATCGCATATTCACCAAAGACCATCCCAGTATCTTCATCTTTTCATCGAGCGCCTGGGAATCAGTCGCCGTCACGGCCCCTGCTTTGCCGGTGGCGTTGCGTTGCGAAGATTTTTTATTTTGCGCGGCACTTCCCTTGGCCGGCGCGGCGCTTTTTTTTGCGTCATCTACATTAATGAAGAATTTCTCAGCGTAATTGATTTTGTCCGCTTGCTTATCCAGTTGAACCGTCCATTGGGACTCGCCGTTGGCAAATTCATTCAAGCCATTTTCACTGAAAGCGGCAAGAATCTTTTCCGTCTCTTTCAACTCTTTGAATTCAAGCACCGCATAAAAACCGACCATGCCGTTACGCTTGACCTGTTTGGCTTCTCGGAGTTTCACGGTCGGCGGCAGTTTGGTCATAATGTCCTGGGTAAATTTTTCAATCTCGGCCGCAGGCGTTTTATCAATTCTCAACGAACCGGTGGATGTGTCTTCTGGCAAATCGGGCATGGAGACATGCAAGACCAGTAGGCCGCTGCCATCCGCATTCAAAAAAATCTCTTTTTCAATGGAAAAGCATGCCGAACTGAAGACCGCAAACAGTAAGACGATAAAAAATCCGCCGCCGCGCTTTAAGCTCATACCTCTTCCTTTTCGCCGTTGGGCAAGGGACGAGTCAGAATTAAATTCTCTTCTACAATTTTGCCGCCGATGAGATGCTCCTGGATGATGCGCTCTAAGGCCTTCTCATCGCACGAGTGATACCAGGCGCCTTCCGGATAAACCACCGCGATGGGGCCTTTTTCACAAATCTGCAAACAATTCGCTTTGGTGCGAAAGATGCCGCCCTCTCCGGTCAGGTCTAATTCCTTCAGCCGCCCTTTCAAATAATGCCACGCTTCAAGACTTTCATCCCGGTCGCAGCATTTCGGCTTGGTCTGGTCGCAACACAAAAAGATATGTCGCTCGATTTTGT
This sequence comes from Blastocatellia bacterium, assembly GCA_044868105.1. Classification (GTDB taxonomy): domain Bacteria; phylum Acidobacteriota; class Blastocatellia; order UBA7656; family UBA7656; genus JBFMDH01. The sequence continues at coordinate 630 of JBIOWC010000468.1, read as the reverse complement.
TGATTTTTAATTTTTCAACCGCTTTATCCAATTTTTTGCTCATAAGTCACCATCATTATAACCGCAGAGACACCGAGACACAGAAGGAATATAAAAAGAAGCGAAGAAATTTTTTGGTCTCGGGGCTTGGTGATGAACTTCTTAAAAGTAGCGATAATGCCCGATGATTTTCCATTCAAATAATCGGTCTTCGACTTTCGTTCCCCAACCGATGTTGTGAACGATTTGGTAGCGACCGGCGGCGCCTTGCAGATTGGTCATCAATCCAATGTGCGTGATGCCGCCGCCTAAATCCCAGGCGACAATATCGCCGGGTTTATAGTCCTCCGCATTGGTCGTTAGGCTGACGGCTTTACCTTTGCGTTTGAAAAAGGTCATTAAATTCGGCACCCGGCGATGGTCAATATTTGTATCCGGCCGTTTCAATCCCCATCTATTCGGATAAACCGAGAAGTTTTTTGCCATGTCTTCGTGAACCTCTTTTTGCAAATCAATACCCAGTTTGCGAAAGGCGCGAATCACGACATCTGAACAGACGCCGGTCGCTATCGGCACATCACCATTCGGATAAGCGATGCGCGCATAAGCCGGGTCGTAACTCTTGGTGTAGTTGGTCTGTTCAACCGCTGC
>JBIOWC010000467.1:0-3222 GCA_044868105.1 Blastocatellia bacterium | reverse complement strand
ATTCCAAAAGCTCATGCTATATCCTTATTGAATAAAATATTTCGGACCTAATTGTCTGCCCGGTGACGCTAGAAAAGAATGAAACCCTTCATTAAAGCTCTTTTACTAGCGTCACCTTCTGGGGCTGGCGGGAAACCTTTTAGCTCTTCTCAAACACTGGTCTTCTAATAAATCGCATACCCTTCCCCTTTAATTGAAATCATTCGGGGACCGGATGATGGCTATTAGCTCAATCATCTCGATTACAGTAATTAAGCACCGAATTTTAGTCACTACATAAACAAGTAGAAATTATTTCCCAAGGCGAAACTAGTCCGTTAAAGATGCGGTGCAAGGTTGACGATTTCGTCACTAGGTCCCTTGCTTTAGGTTGCCGTTCGGTATCCGCTGCTGCTGGCCGGTTGGAAAACAATTTGCTCTCTTTAATGCATCAACGATTGGCGTCTGCTCAAGCTGGTTTTGCCTTAGTCAATCTTTGCTGCCAGCTCAAGTCTATTTTATTCAGGGTTCTCCCTCTGAGTTTACGAATAGACTTAAGGCGCAGAAAGAATGCCTCACCCAGAGCCTGAGCAGACCCCTTCGCGGGTAAACTACTATTGAATCTCATCAATGTCGCCGCATATTTATGCGGGTCAGCATAAGTGAAAATTCTCCCAATTATTAATTACAAATCAACTCAATCAACCGAATTGAATCGCCGTCAACAGCTTGAAAAAGCGTTCGGAGCAATGCACCAGCGAGCCTGAAATAAAAGTCACGGCTCTTTTCAAGTGCGCTTCCCACTTCGGGTTTGCTCCTGGGCCAATACTCACCCGGCACAGGGCAAAAATTCCTCACACTTAATTTATTGAAAAATGGCCGAGAATAAGGCCACGTTTATTACCGGGTCCATTAAGTTCAATAACATATTGAACTGTTCCGGCTTTCCATTCGCACGCTTTCGTTGGTTCGGGTATGACTTGGATTCTGTAAATCCCGTCGTTTTGATTTACGAAGAGTTGAGGAACGATATGTGGGAGACCCGCTGTCGAGCAAATTGTTGCGCTATCGGTGACGAATTTTAAAGTCCAATTGGACGGCAAACTGATAGGCGCGCCGCCATTATTGACAGTATCGCCCAAATCTATGACAGGCTCGCCTTCATTACTGGCGACTACAACAATCACTACCGGTTGACTATTACCGGGCGCAGCAGAAAAAGTATTAGCTCCGGTTTGCAAGGTTAATTTCTGGGGCGGTGGAGGAGCGGCAGCTTCGACCGGTAAGATGGTGGTCAGCAAGAAAGCGCCGCCGAGCAGCATAGCGAGCACATTGATTTTCATATTTTTCATTGACGATTCTCCTTAATTATTTTTTACGAATGGTCGCAAACATAGGAATACACGTTGCAACTACAATAAATCACCGCCAATACTGGTAGGAATAGTAAAAGAAAAACCATTTCAGGCAATGATGAATAGCCTGACCCGTCAAATGAAGTACAACGATACCAGCCTTACGGCACGCCAATCTTTTAGGGAATAGCTCGCAATAAATAGATAAAACCCGTTTCATTCCGGTCGCCTTCAACTCTCAAATAGTTCTTTGCTGATTTGTTGCATCAACCTGTAAACTCACCAACTCAGAGTTAATGGATGGTCTATGGCTTATCTTGATTTAGATTTTTTTGCAGGCGATACCGTAACAATTGCTCAACAGCTTATCGGCACGACCCTCGTTGTCGGCAAATGTGAAGGGCGTATCGTCGAAACCGAAGCCTATACCACCGACGCAGCTTCACACGCCGTAAAACGCACCAATCGCAGCGCCCTGATGCATGACACGTTCGGATATATCTATGTCTATTTCACCTATGGAATGTACCATTGTCTGAACTTCACCTGTGAACGCGATGGTATTGGTGCCGTATTGATTCGCGCGGTTGAACCGATTCGCGGCCTCCCGGAGATGATGAAGCGGCGCGGCTCAGAAGAGGTTAAAAAACTGGCGAGCGGGCCCGGACGACTCACCCAGGCTTTTGGTATTGATTTGCGCTTCAATGGCAAACCTATCGGACGTGAAATCAAATTGCGCGCGCCTTCCGACACGCCGCAAATTGTTTCAAGCCCTCGCATCGGCATCACCAAAGCGAGAGACCTCGAATGGCGATTCGTTGAAAAAGATAACCCGTTCGTCAGTCAATTCAGAGGGCGCACATCCGCCCGTCCTTGAGTCGCGTAATATCCGTTGTTAAAATTTTAATCGCGTTACAAAGCTTTAAGTTATTCATCAGGGACTCACACATAAAAGAGACCAGTAATCTAAAACAACTATATGCAAAATGATTTAATGATTCGCGCCGCAAGAGGCGAGCAGGTCCAACGCACACCAGTTTGGATGATGCGTCAAGCCGGCCGTTATTTGCCTGAATATCGTGCCATCCGCAAAGACATTCCGTTTCTTGACCTCTGCAAAACCGTTGACCTGGCCGTAGAAGTTTCGCTCCAACCGTACCGCATTCTCGATGTGGATGCCGTGATTATGTTCAGCGACATCCTGATACCGGTTGAAGCCATGGGACAAGAGGTTCAATTGACCGAAAAAAAAGGTCCGGAGCTTCCTGACCCGATTCGTTCGCGTGAACAGATTGATAAGCTCGCGGTTCCTGACCCAACAGAAAAAACCGGTTTTGTGATGGACATCATCCGCAGGCTCAGAAGTGAACTTGGCGGCGCCGTGCCGCTCATTGGCTTTGCCGGAGCGCCCTGGACGCTTGCCGCTTATATGATTGAAGGGGGCGGCTCAAAAAGTTATGCTCAGGTCAAACAGATGATGTTCAAAGAGCCGGAAAACTTCCACGCTTTACTAGATAAAATTGCCGACACCGTTATTCTCTACCTCAACGCGCAAATCGAAGCCGGAGCGCAAATCGTTCAACTTTTCGATTCCTGGGCCGGCGAATTATCTGCGGCTGATTACCAGGCGTTCGCCCTTCCCTACCAGCAAAAAATTTTTGCCTCGCTTAATCGCCAGGCCGCTCCGGCCATCATGTATATCAACAACAGCGACCATTTTCTTGAACAGATGGCGACCTGCGGCGCAGACGTTTTGAGCCTGGATTGGCGAACCGATTTACGCACCGCCAGGCAACGCCTCGGCGACCGCTTCACGCTGCAAGGCAACCTCGACCCCTGTGTCTTGCTTTCGACTCCGGAAATCATCCGGGCGAAGACCAAAGAGATT
>JBIOWC010000466.1:0-14592 GCA_044868105.1 Blastocatellia bacterium | reverse complement strand
CGCGTCGGCCCGGTCGTAAGCCCTCTCAATGACGTAATCGTGGTTGGCGGTCAGGACAATTATGGTTTGCCAGGATTCTTTAAAGCGTTCAGCACCGGTGGACAATTCCTCTGGCAGATAGATCTGCCAGGTGAGCCCTATCCTGGAATCTTTGAAACTCCGTTTGCGCGCGGCCGGTTTAGCCCGGATGGAGAGACGGTTTATATGGGCACCAACATTTCAGGCGAGCCTCCCGATAATTTGCACTGCTTCCTTTACGCAATTCAGACGGCGAATGCGCGAACCTGTTCCTACTCGATAAATCCGCTCACCAAGTCTTTCTCATCGATGGGAGGAGAAGATCAGGTGAACGTGATGGCGCCAGACGGCTGCGCCTGGACAGCCGTGAGCAATGCGACCTGGATAACCTTTACTTCGGCCACCAGCGGCAGCGGCAACGAAATACTGACTTATGCTGTGAGAGAGAATGCTGCCACGGCGTCGCGCACCGGCACGCTCACCATAGCCGGACAAACCTTTACGGTAACTCAATCCGGAGCGGGCGGAAATTGTCTGTTTACGATCTCTCCGACCGTTAAGAAATTTGGCAAGAGCGGAGGTACAGACAGCGTGAGTGTGTCTGCCGGAACCGGATGCAGTTGGTCGGCGAGCAGTAACGCAAGCTGGATGACGATTACCTCGGGCAGCAGCGCGACTGGCAATGGGGTAGTGACCTATTCAGTTTCGGTCAATAACAGCGGTTCCATTCGTGTTGGAACCATGGTAATAGCCGGGAAGACTTTTACGGTGAAGCAGAAGCCACTCTGAAAACCCGTCAGCTTAATTTCATTCATGTCGCTTCAAGTTTAACCAGGGACTGGTTGGAGAAACTCACCAGTCCCTTTAGCTTTTGAGCTTATTGGGCAAGACTGACCAAGAGATGGCGCGCGGCCCAATAAATACCTGCACTCCAGATAGCCGGTCTGTCGTACAATAGCTGTTGGGCGACAGACTATGGAAACCGCACTAGAAAAAGAGGACAGACCGGGACGGCAATCGGTCATCTACATTGAAGCGGTGTTGGCTTTTCCGTTATGCAAAAACTATCTGAACCCCGGTGTTAAATTCTGAAAGCAACTTGCACGCATCAAATACGCCATGATTATTCCTGCAATTGTCGGTCCGACCGCATCGGGTAAGAGTGATTTAGGGATAGAACTGGCCCTGCATTTTGACGCCGAGATCATTAACCTCGACTCGGTTCAAGTTTATCGCGGCCTCTATGTGGCCACGGCGAAAGTCCCTCTCGAAGAGCAATGCGGGGTGCCCCATCATTTGATTGACCTGGTCGAACCCACAGAAAATTTCACGGCCGGCGACTATGCGCGAGTTGCCCTGCAAACCATCGACGCCATTGAAGGGCGCGGGCGGATGGCGATACTGGTTGGCGGCACAGGCTTTTATCTTCGCGCCCTGATGAATCCGATTTTTGAAGCGCCGGCAACGGATTTGAAATTGCGCGAACGCTTAATGACTTTGCGCGATAGGAAAGGCGCAGCCTATTTACATAGAATGTTGCGGCGCAAAGACCCGCAAGCCGCTTGTCGTATCAGCCCGCAGGATTGGTCGCGAGTGATGCGCGCCCTGGAATTTTATCTACAGACCGGAAAGCGCATCTCAGAGGCGCAGCAACAGTTACCGCCGGCGCCGGAACTGGCCCGCCGTATTCGCATCCTGGCGCTCAACCCGCCGCGCCGCCTGCTTTATGAAAAGATCAATCGTCGGGCCGAGTTGATGTTTGAAAATGGACTCATCGAAGAGGTCGAGCGCTTACTGGCCGCAGGCATTCCGGCGCACGCGAAAGCCTTTCAAGCGCATGGCTATCGCCGCGTGGTTGAACAATTACAAGGTAAGCGCAGCCCTGAAGACGCGCTCAATCAAATGAAGCTGGATACCCGGCATTATGCTAAACGCCAGCTCAGCTGGTGGCGCGCCCAAGGCGAGGTGAAATGGATAAACCGGTTTGGCGATGAGCGGATGGCCTATGAAGAGGCGCGGGATTATCTCAAGGAAGAGATTCAATTGCAAAACGCTTAATTGCTAAAGCGACTGCCGGTCATAAAATTTCAGAAAAACTTTGCCACATTTGTGGCCCGATAATGCGTTTGATAGAGACATCCAGTTCGTAGCGGGCGAAGTCGTCGCGGTGACGATTTAATAAATTTTTCAACTCTTCGGCGATGACAGAACGCAAACGCATCGGCTGTGGGCTTGCTTGCGCCGCTTCGGTCACCGCATAAATCAAGGCATCGGTCAGCCCGCTGACAAACTCTTCCGACTCGATTTTGCCAATAAAGACGACCTCTCCATCAAGATATTCGAATTCCGAACCGAAGGGGTCAAGGAAGGGGTAGAGGTCAGCCACTTTCAATTGTCCGGCGCGAAGATGAATTTGAAAATTGTCCTTCTGTTCAACCGCCCGATTGACCTCTTCAATGGTTTTGATAATCTTGCCAAGCAAGCGCCTGATGTCAGCCATTTTCATGGCTTCTTCTAACCCTTCAAAATTACTTGGCAACGCCATCAACTCTCGCGTCGGTAAAACTCTCGGCGGCAAATCCTGCGCCTCCGGTTCATTAACGGCTGCAACGGCGGTTCGATGAGGTAGAGAGCTATTGACCGATTCCCGCGCCGCCGGCCTGGCGGGCGCCTGGCTTGCAACCGGCGATTCAACTTCGCCGCCAGTCTCTATCGCCAGGGTTTCCGGCGCGCTTTCCGGTAGAGCAAAAAAGTCATCGCTAATCTCTATGGGGTTGGCTGAATTTGCTATTTGTGTGGCTAAATCCGTTTCCTCGGCGATTGAGGTTTCGCTCATCGTTTCCGTTGAACCCGTTTCCTCGGCGTTGTCATCGGCCTCGATGGCTGGCGCTAAATCATCGCCCACTGGGGCGGGCAACAGCGCCTCTTCAATGGGGTTTTCGCTTTCTAAAATTCTTTCATCAAGAACCGGCTCATCCAGGCTTTCAAGTCGCGGTGATTCAAGCGGTGATTCAACCGGCGTTTCATCCTCACGACGCGCCGGTCTGAAGTAAACATCAAATGTGCCACCGCCGCGCTGACAGGCCTCCACTAAATCAGACAAAGCCGCATCAGGTTTTTCAACCGAGGGGTTGGTCAACTTTTCTGAAAGCGTATCAGACGAGATAATTCGATACTGCTCATCCGCAATATGAATTAGCGTTTCATTGCCGCCCGTGAAAACTTCGACAAACCATTCGCGGTCGTTTTCGCGCAGCAGTTTGAGAACCAGTTTTTCGAGGTCGGCGAAATCTGTGCTGAGGTTGGTGTACAGCGGCTGGGCGGCAAAACGACCGGCGATGGAACCGGCAACGCTGGGCGGATAGCGATAAACCGACACCGTGCCGCGTTCGGCGCTGGCGCGTTTGGCAAGACTGGAAAGGCTCGTTTTTGAGCCTCCGGCTGCCCCCTGTTGTTCGACAACGACGCCAACTTTTCCGCTATCTATAATAATGTGACTGTCCCGCCCGGGCAGCGAAATTTCAACCACGCCTGAAAAATCGCTTTCGCATAAATCAGCGACCAGCGCCTCAATTAACACATAACGGGTTGCGAGATTTTCATGAACCGCTTTGCCTTTTGGAATAAACATAAATCTGTCTGTCGCAAGGATTGCTTTCTATTTTGTCCTGCCTGGGGTAGGGCAAAAGTTATAACAAACAGAAAAAAGTTTTTCTAGTGCGACGCGTTGTAAGCAGCAAGGGTCGGTCGTGCCTGAAAAATACGGTCAGAAGTTTAGATAGGTTGGCGGACCTTATGAGAGCCCTTCCGGGGGCTTTGATGAGTTAAGGTCCAACGCGGATTTCTCACCGAGTTCAGGAAGCGTACAACGCTCCCCGAGAGATGGCTTCTGCTTATTTTGCCGCCGCTGCCGCAAGACCGTGGGGATTTTTCGCCCCGCTTATTTTTCTATTTTGACAGGCGATTTGTACTTATTCTTTTCGATGCTTTCGATAATTCGCTTGGCCTGGTTGCGGGCAATCAGCGGCGCGAAATCGCTTTTGGCAATATCACGCAAAGCCGGTAAGAGTTGCGCCGGTTCGGCAATCCGTTCAAGGCGCAAATCGTTTTCAATCTCTTCCAGTCGTTTGGGCGTGTCGAGCGGTTGGTACTGTTGCGAATTTTCTATGTCGAGCAGGTGAATTCGCTGGGTGGCAAGGGCGCGAAAAATATCCGCCACTTCTTTGACCTCAAGGTTCTGTGTGTAATTGAAGCGCGCCTGACGCTGGTGTTCAGCGGTTTTTACGGACAGGGATATCCATCCTAAATTAGAATGGTCTCGTTTATCCTGATAATTTTCTTCGCTGGTCAAAAAGCTGGTCTTTTCATAAAGCTGTCGGATGCGCGCCAAGGTTGCCGGTAAGATTTTCAACTTCAAATCAACCAACTCATCGGTTTCGCCGCGTTTAAACCGCAACTCGCCTTCGCCTTTTGCGTCGAGGTCAATTTCAATTACTGAAACCCAGAAACGCGGTTGCTCGAACCGGTAACCGAATTGCCAATCGGTTGCGGTTTCGTTTTTATCTTGCGCTGATAAAGGCGAAGGGCAGCACAAAACAAATAGCAAAAAGCCCACGACAAAAAGTGATTTTGCGTTTTTCAAAGAAGAAGAATTTTGCTTCTCTGACTCCTGTGTCCTAAATCCTGAATCCTGTTTCATACTACTCAAATTTCACCGATACTAATTTCGATATGCCGGGTTCTTCCATGGTGACGCCGTAAAGCGCCTGTGCGGCTTCCATCGTCGTCTTGTTGTGGGTGATGACGAGGAATTGCGTGTCGTTGCTCATCTCGGCAACCTTACTGGCAAACCGCCCGACATTCATTTCATCAAGCGGCGCGTCCACTTCATCCAGAATACAAAACGGCGAAGGTTTATATTGAAAAATTGCCAGCACGAGCGAGATGGCCGACATCGCTTTTTCGCCGCCCGACAGCAGCATGACGTTTTGCAAACGCTTGCCCGGCGGCTGGGCAATTATATCAATTCCCGATTCTAAAACGTCATCTTCGTCAATCAAAATCATCTCGCCGCGCCCGCCGCCAAAGAGCTCGACAAACATCTTCTGGAAATTCTCATTGATTTGCGCGAAGGCCTGGCGGAAGCGCTCCCGCGAACGGCGCTTAATTTCATCAAGCGCTTCTTCGGTGAGGCGAATGGATTCGAGAATATCACGGCGTTGTTCGGATAAAAATTTGAATCGTTCATCAGCCTCTTCAAGCTCTTCAAGCGCCATCATATTCACCGGGCCAATATCATCGAGCTTGACGCGCAATTCATCCAGCCGCGCGCGCGCCGTCTCTAAATCGAAAGGTTGGTCGCCGGTCTCCGAAAGCGGGTTGTCAGTTGTCGCTTCGCCGGACTCTGTCGGTGGGAGAACCTCCGGGTCGCTGGCCTTGGTTGAAGCTTCACCCGGCTCGGAATCTTCACCTTCCGACGCTGGACCCCTGACGCCCGACGCCGGCTTTGCCAGCACTTCTTCAAGCGTCATCGCCAGTTCCGAAAAACAGGTGCGCGCCAGATGTTCGGCATCGGATTTTACCCGCGTGAGTTCGATTTCCGTATGGCTGCGCCGGTCGCGCGCTGCGGTGGCCTGCTGGCGAAGTTCACTCAAGGTTTTTTCAAGCTCATCGCTTTTGGCGCGCGCGCTCAGGAGCATCTGGGTGGCGCTTTCAATCTTTTCAGTAAGCAAGGCGCGTTCTTCATCAAATCTCAGGGTCGCGCTTTCGCCTTCGGAATGCGAACTCGAAAGGTCATCTATGCGATTGTGACTTTCGTACATTTCGGCGCGGTTGCGGTTGATTCTTGCATGTAACTCTTGCGCTTCGTTCTCCAGGCGACGCATCTCGGCGCGCGCCGCCTGCAAGCGCTCGGCGCGCGCCGCCACTTCGGCGCGCATGCTCGACAGGCGTTCGGCAAATTCTTCCACTTCGGCGCGCATCACCAGATAAGCTTCTTGCGCGCCGGTTACGGCTTGCTCGGCAGCCGCGCGCACGGCTTCTGCGGCCTGGAGTTCAAGCGCCAGTTCGGCTATGCGTGACTCTAAATCCTGGCGCTCGGCAAGAGCCTGTTCGATTTCCGATTCAACAACCCGGACATACTGTTCGGCGCGTTCGAGTTCTTTGGCAAGGGAAGCAAAATGGGTATCCCGCGCGGCGGCTTCTTTCTCTTTTTCGCGCAGTTCACGGTCAAGCGCGGCTTTCTGTTCTTCAATCTCTTCAAAGAGTTTTTGTGCCTCGGTTAAATCAGCCGTTACGCGCGACGCTTCCCCGTGCAAAATCTGCGTCTGTACGCGGAGTTGTTTGATTTCGCGTTTGAGCGCCAGTAGCGATGTGCCTTTTTGTCCGGCTTGTCCGCCCGTGACAATCAATCGTCCGTTAACCACTTGTTCGCCATCGAGCGTGACATAAACGCGCGACGGATTTTCAATCGAAAGTTGCAAAGCGGCTTCCATATCCGGCACCACTGAGGCGGCGCATCGTTCAGGAAAGGCGCGTTCAACTACGGCTTTAATCTCCGGCCGAAGGCCGAGGAGTTCAACGGCGCTCAAAACTTCCAGCTCAAAATAGGAAGTCTGGAACCTGGAGCCCGGCGTCTGGCGTCGGTGGTCTTCACCCGTTGGATTATCTTCCGCCGAATAGGAAGGCGACTCAGGCGCATCATCATTTTCCACTTTATGATGATTGTTGCTGTGCTCATCATCATTATTATCGTCATCGGATTCCAGACCCCAGACCCCGGGCTCCGAACGGTGATGTGAGGAATCGTCTTCGCCGCCATGCAAGCCAACGACTAAAAACGCGCCGCGACTGAGGGCTTCCGTTTTGATGAATTCAACGCCCGCCAGCGCATCGTCAATGGTTGGCACCAGCACGCATTGCAGTTCGCGGCTGAATAAACTTTCAACCAGTTTTTCATATTGCGGTTCGACTTCGACAAAATCGGCGAGCGTGCCCAGGGCATTCATCCTGGCTTTCTGTTCGGGCGACAATATCTGTTGCACGGCATCCGAGTAGTAAGCGTGGTGCGAATCCAAATCTTCGAGCGATTTCAAACGATGTTCGGCGGCGGCAATTTCCGAACGTACCAAACCCAGTTCGTCGGCGTGGAGGTTGGTTTTATTTTTCAATTCATTGAGCGCCGTCGTGCGGTCAGTGATGGTGGATGTAAGTTCCGCCAAATGCAACCGCCCGCCTTCGACTTCATCGCCAACGCGAACATATTCACTCGCAACGTCGTCGCGGCGGCGCATGGCTTTCTCCATTTCATTGTTCAGATTTGCCAGACGCAAATCGGTGCGACGCACACCGTCTTCCAGGTTGGCGTTCAAATTCTTTAACCGTTCGGTCGCGCCAATCTCTCTCAGTAGTTGTTGACGCAAAACTTCTATCCCGTTTTCGGCCTCACGTAATTTCGTCACCTCGGCTTGATGGTCGCTTTCGTGAGTGCGAACTTCCCTTTGCGTTGAAGCGTGTTCTTCTTCGAGCGCCTCAAGGTTCAAAATTCGTTGCTCGGTGTCGGCTTCGATTTGCGTCAAGCGCTTTTCTAACTCTTGCTGTTCCTGTTTAAGTTTATCAATGCGCTCCGTGAGTTCAGCGATTTGTTTGGATTCAAAGGCGCGGCGATTCCGCACCCGGTCGGCTTCGAGATCAACCGTCGCGGCTTCTTCTTTGAGTTGTGTCAGTTGGTCTTCGACCGTGCGCGATTCACCCGATACCACGCGGTATTCGGTTTCAAGCCCGGCGAGCGCCGCGTCGAGTTGCTGTTGGGTTTGTTCGGCAGCTTCCAGGTCACTTAAAAGCTTGTCCGCCGCTTCATTCAAGCGATAATAATCGGCGGTGTAAACCGAAAACTGCAAAGCCCGCATCTCTTCACGCAAGCGTTTATAGCGCCGCGCCTTCTGCGCCTGGCGTTTGAGGCTGTTCACCTGTCGTTCAACTTCGCTGATGATGTCATTCAACCGCGTCAGGTTTTGCTTGGCCGATTCCAGCCGCAGTTCAGTGGTGCGTTTGCGCGATTTGAATTTCGTAATCCCGGCGGCTTCTTCGATGAGGGCGCGACGGTCCAGGGGTTTGGATGAAAGAATCTGTCCGATACGACCTTGTTCAATGATGGCGTAATGAGCGCCGCCCAGGCCGGTTCCGGCAAAGAGGTCTTGAATATCACGCAGCAAACAAAGTCGCCCGTTCATTAAATAATCGCTGTCGCCAGTGCGATAGAGTCTGCGCCCAATGGTGATGCGTTCGCCGGCCATCACCGATACAGTTTTGCGTTTGCGCGGTTTGGCCTTAGCTTTCTTGTCGGTTTTCTTATCTTCGGGCGCTTCGGTCTGGGCCGCAAGATTATCGTTTATCTGCGGGTCTGCGGTTTCGCTTGCCGCGACGCCTGCTTCACCCGATTCCGGCAAGCCACTTTCAAGCGCTCTCGTTTCAAGCGTCCTTGTTTCAAGCGCCCTCGCTTCAGGGTTTGCGTCTACTGTTGCCGGCGCGTCTATCTGAGGGTTGTCACTAACAACACCTAGTGGCGAGGTTTGACTCTCCGTAACCGAGGCGGTTGCCTCAAGGGTTTGGTCAGTAGTGGTGGTCTCGCTCCCTGGATTAGCCGCTTCAGTTGGCTCATGGACTGCCGGTTGATTTGCCTCACTCGTTTGCAGAGGCCGACCCGGTTGCGTCTCTTCTTCTTTCAGCGCATATTCCGCGACCAGGGTTTTAGCAACTTGCGCAGCGTGTTCAGCCGTTTGCAGGGCCTCTTGATATTCGGCTTCGTCGCCGTGCGGGTCTTCCTCGATGTCGCGCGAAATGATGTCCTGTTTCGCGACCAGTGTGAGAATCACTTCGGCCAGACCTTGCGGCTTGCGGTCGCGCGTGCCATTGAAGATAACATCTTCCATCTTGCCGCCGCGCAAACTTTTGGCCGACTGTTCGCCTAACACCCAGGAGATGGCTTCCGAAACGTTACTCTTCCCGCAGCCATTGGGGCCGACAATGCCTGTGACCCCTTCGCCGAAAAGCAGGGTGATTTTATCTGCAAATGATTTAAATCCGTGAATTTCAAGTTTTTCTAATTTGAACATTCCATGCTCCGTGACCGCTTTGCGCGACCACAACAAATAGTCTTTTGCTAAAAGAATTCCACACTATAGGGTAGAGGGTTTTCCGTGTCAAACTTTATCAAATCGAATTATAAAGGGCTTTTTGGGTATGCGTAAAACCGATTTTTGAGAGATATCAGGCGCCGGATGGCCGATGCCGGTCTTTATTTTTTGCTGCCTGGGCCGGTAATCAGAATTTTGGTTTGCCCGGGTTTTCTACTCTGACAGCCGACCTCTGACCTCGCACTTTTAAATCTGTTTGCCTGGCAAACGCTTATGCTAAACTTTCCCCTCTATGAATGCAGTTCGTGAAATGATGATTGGTAGTGTTCGGATCCGTCCGGCGCTTATCTTAGCGCCAATGGCCGGGGTGACGGATTCCTCTTTCCGCCGCTTGATTAAAGAACTCGCAGGCGTTGGTTTGATTGTCACAGAGTTTATCTCCGTCGAAGGCCTCACGCGTGGCAATATGCGAACCCATCGAATGATGAAGTTCCTGCCGGAAGAGCGCCCCATTTCAATTCAAATTTTTGGCTACGCTGAAGACCGCATGGCGATGGCTGCCGAAATCATTGAAGAATCGGGCGCCGATATTGTTGACATCAATTGTGGCTGCCCGGCAAAAAAGGTCGTCAAAGGCGGCGGCGGTTCATCCTTGCTTCGCGACTTGCCGCAACTTGAAAAGATACTGCTCGCCATTCGTCGTCGCGTGAAGATTCCCGTGACCATGAAGATTCGCACCGGCTGGGACGACGCCAGCATTAACGCGGTTGAAGTGGCGAAGATAATTGAAGGCAGCGGCGGCAATATGGTGGCCATTCACGGACGCACCCGGATGCAAGGTTACAGCGGGCGCGCCAACTGGGATGTGATTGCGGCTGTCAAACAAGCCGTGAAGATTCCGGTCATCGGTTGCGGCGATGTCGTTAACGCCGAACAAGCCATCGAACGATTCAATGAAACGGGCGTTGACGCGGTGATGATTGGGCGCGGCGCGATTGCCAACCCCTGGATATTTCACCAAACGGTTGATTTGATGGAAGGGCGTACGCCGTATCAACCAGGCCTCGGCGAAAAACACAAGGTGCTGCATCGCTATCAGGAACTCTTGAAAGACGAGATGCCGGAACGCGCCCTCTGCGGCAAACTCAAACAGATGTGCGGCTATTTCACCCATGGACTTGCGGGCGGCGCGCGCCTTCGCGAACGGGTTTTTCACTCGCAGACGATTGGCGAGATATTCGACCAGATAGACGAATACTTCGCGTCAATGATTGAACGCGGCTGTCCGCCCGACGTGTCGCATGATCCGAATGCTTATAAACACGAACATGCCCGCGACCCGAAGACCGCTGAATTTACGCGCACGGCTGAAGCGAGCCTTGCGTCGTAGAAGTTATCAAGCTCTTCACCGGTCTTAGCGTATGCCCAAGCCTTATTCGTAGCGCAGCGCTTCTATCGGATCAACCTTGGTGGCTCGCCGCGCCGGAAGGTAACTCGCCACAAGCGCGACCAGAGCGAGAATCAGAGCTAAAGCTACGAAAGTTACGGGGTCAGTGGCGCTCACGCCGTATAACAGACTCGCCATCACACGGGTCAGCAGGAAGGCGGCGATAAGCCCGATAATAATCCCTGCAAGTGTCAATCCTAAACCGTGACTGAGCACCAGTTTCATCACATCAACGGCGCCCGCGCCGAGCGCCATGCGCACGCCCAATTCATGCGTCCGTTGGGTTACGGAATGCGAAATGATGCCGTAGATGCCGACGCTTGCAAGCAAGAGCGCAATACCGGCAAAAGCCGCAAATAAAATCATGTTGAGACGACGCTGCGCCCGCATATCGCCAAGCGTCGCGTCCATCGTCTTTATATCGAATACCGTTTGATCATGGTCTATGTCCCAGACAGCCCCGCGTACGGTGCTGGCCAGTTGCAACGGGTCAGCGCCCGTGCGAATAACCATAGTCATCACGCCGGCGCTTGCTTGAGCATGCGGCAGATATGTTTCGGGTCGGACTTCGTAGTCAAACCCTGTGCGGCGCGCATCGGCGACAACGCCAACAATCTCTTTCCACGAATCGCTGGAATTCGAGCCGCCATATTTCAAGCGTTTGCCGAGCGCTTCTTCGCCGGGCCAAAACTGACGCGCCATCGTTTCATTGATAATGACGACAGGCGGGGCTTCACGAGTATCACGATTTTCAAAGAAACGTCCGCGCAGCAGTTGAACGCCCATGGTCTTAAAGTATCCTGGGGTTACGGAATCAATCGGCACTTCAACGCGCTCAGTGGGCGGCGGGTCAGGTCGCCCTTCGATGCTGAAATTCGAAGAGTTCGGCGTTTGGCTGAGAAAGATGTCGGTGACGGCGCCGGCGGATTCGACCCCGGGCAGAGCTTCCAGACGCTCAGTGAGTTGTTGATAAAAATTAGCCACCGTTGTGCCTTCGCGGTACTTCGTCCCTGAAAGTTGTACGCGCAGGGTGAGCAGATTATCGGGATTGAACCCCACATTGACCTTTTGCAGATAGAGAAAACTCCTGATCATCAGCCCCGCGCCAATCAGCAAAACCAGGGCAATGGCGACTTCAGCGACCACCAGCGCGTTTCGAACCTGTTTACCTTGCGCGCCGGTCGTTGCGCCGCGCCCGCCTTCTTTGAGCGCTTCATTCAAATCGGGCTTTGAAGCTTGCCAGGCGGGAACCAGTCCAAAAATGATTGCCGTGAGCATCGAAATCAATAACGAGAAAATCAGCACCCGGCCATCAATGCCGACTTGCTCAAGGCGCGGCACATCTTTGGGAGCCAGGGCCAGCAAAATATTCAATCCCAGATAAGCCAGCGCGACGCCAACCGCGCCGCTGAGGATGGCCAAGAGCGCGCTTTCGGTAAGGAATTGGCGCACCAGACGACGGCGCCCGGCGCCGAGCGCAACTTGTATTGAGGTTTCGCGCTCGCGGGCGGCGGCGCGGGAAAGCAAGAGGTTGGCGACATTGGTGCAGGCAATCAACAACACAAACAGAACCGCGCCCAGCAACACCAAAAGCGCCGGTTTAACTTTGCCGATAATCTGTTCGTGATAAGCCACAAGGTTGACTCCATAACCTTCGGATTGCGAGTCGCGCTCAACAATGCTCGCCGCAATCGTACCCATATCCGCTTGCGCTTGCTGAATGGTAACGCCGGGTTTTAGACGACCAATCGCTTGCAGCCAAAGCGAACCACGCGCGGCTCTGATGTTCTGATTGAGACTTGGTGGAACCCACACTTCAGTCTCTTTTCTTGGAAAATTGAATCCCAGGGGCATAACCCCGATGACCTCACGGTTGACCCCGTTGAAAGCCAGCTTTTTGCCAAGAATATCGGGGTCGCCGCCGAATCGCCGCTGCCAGAGGCCATAGCTAATGACGACAACCAAATCTTTGTCTCGCTCTTCTTCTTCGCTGGTGAAGGTGCGTCCGCGAAGCGGTTCAACGCCCAGCACCTTGAAAAGATTCGCCGAGCCGAAAGCGCCCAGCACGCGCTCCGGTTCGCCATCGCCCGTTAGATTGAAACTCCGGTTATTGAAAATGGCGATGTCTTCAAAAGTCTGGTTGTTGTCGCGATAATCAACGTAATTCGGGTATGAGTGCCAATCCTCTTTCACATTGATACGCGAATTGTCCATCCAGACCATTGCCAGCCGGTCTGGCTCGCGGTACGGCAAGGGTTTCAAAATGATGGAATTCACCACGCTGAAAATGGTTGTGGTTGCGCCAATGCCAAGCGCCAGGGTAAAGATTGCAATCGCCGTAAAACTGGATTGTTTTGTGAGCCTTCTCAATCCGTAGCGCAGGTCTTGAAGTAAGGTTTCCATATCCATCCTCCCGAACAGTTAAAGCGGTCGTTAATTGAAAACCGATTCGCCAGGTGAACCGGTCCAGGCTGTTTCAAACTTCACACGATTCAAAGCGGGACATTTACGATATTTGAGGCCGGGTTTGTAGAGAATGTGCCAGTTGGTTTAGTGCCTGAGCCAGGGGAAAGTTCCACTATTTTAAGACAGGGAGAAGGGGAGAAAGGGAGACGGGGAGCGGCTGGCTTAAGCAGTAACTTTCATTTGCAGTCACTCAAATTCAAATCAAATTTGTTATCACAAGCATTTTGGGCAATGGCGAGTTTCTCTGTCTCCCCTTCTCCCCATCTCCCTGTCTCCCCTTCTTAAATTTCTAGCGGGTTGAATTAGCCAGCCCTACGCGCACAACTGCCCGCGTCAGTAATTCAGCAGCAACTGAACCAATGGTTGTCACGTCTGAGTGAAGCTCGCCGGTTGATAAAGCGAAAATGGTGTCGCCATCAAACATGGTGTGAACGGGCCGGATGGCGCGCGCCAATCCGTCGTGGGCCATCTGCGCGACTTTGCGCGCTTCAGCCTTCGTCAGCTTCGCATCCGTAGCCACTACGGCAAGCGTGGTATTTTCTAGGCCTGAAGCAAACGGGTGTTGTGAAAACGCAGACTCCTTGCGCGACGCATTTTTCAAATTACCTTTGGCCGTATTTTGCGCCCGCGCTAAACTTTTCGGCAGCCCGTCTTCAATGATTCGCTGGGTGCCCGGAAACCCCCGACCCTTTGGCAGTTTTGCACCTGCTAAAATCTTTCCACTGGTCGGGTCAACCAGATCGCCAAAGGCATTGACCACAACCAGCACGCCGACGGTTGCCCCGGTCACGAGTTTTCTTGAAACCGTCGCCAGGCCGCCCGGCGACGCATTCGTGATGCCTAAAATTTTTCCGACCATGGCGCCCGCTCCGACGCCAACCGCCCCTTCTTCAACGCCGTCACTCGTGGCGTTCATACAAGCCAGATAACCCATCACCGAATCCGGGCGCACATTTGCCGCGCCAACCGCTAAATCGAAAATCACCGCCGCCGGAACAATGGGCACACGCGCCACCGTGGTATCAAAACCAATGCCACGCTCTTCTAAAAATTTCATGACCCCTGAGGCGGCATCGAGCCCAAAGGCGGAACCGCCGGCCAGCAAAATTGCGTGAACGCGCTCGACTAAATTTGACGGGTCGAGCAGGTCAGTTTCTCTGGTGCCGGGCGCCGCGCCGCGCACATCAACGCCGCCGACTGCGCCTTCCGCGCCGCATAAAATTACCGTGCAACCGGTGCGGGCTTCCCGGTTAGTTGCATGCCCGACACTGATTCCCGCAACCTCGGTAATGGAACCTTGAGTTTTTACTGTCAAATGACGCGCTGTTTTTTTCGTAGTTGATTTTTGCATTTGCTATCGTTGACCTTTTCGTTTCGGCTATAATTCGTGCGACCAAGCCGTGCTGATTTTACACCATAGGAGACTCGTCATGAATTCGCCACCGTCAGCTTATGCGGATATGCACATCAAAGGCGGCGTTTTGCGCTCAAGATTTTTATTCGTTCTGATGAATCATGGGCTGGAGA
>JBIOWC010000465.1:0-2464 GCA_044868105.1 Blastocatellia bacterium | reverse complement strand
GTGGGCTTTGTGAGAAATCCTCGTTGAAATTTAAAGCGACTAACCTATCAAGACGGGGTTCTCACAAAGTGCACAAAATCAGCAACCGCTCGTTTCATATTGAGCCCGCCTCATTGTTGAATCCGGGCTCTAAAAAATTAACTTTTCAGCAATAATTTCATCCCGCGCAAACACCCGATTATCGTGACGCTATGCAGGAACGAGTTTGTATTTAAAGGCGATATTGCCAAGGTCACGCCCCCGTTCCAAAACGGTTTTATAAATCCAGGTGTAGTGATCGGTCGCCCAAAATTCCATCACCTGTTTTGCCCTTAATTCGCCTAAGAGTTCCCGGTCGGCGCGATATTCCAGATAATTGACCAGCAAATGCAGATAGGTGCTCTGTTCACCATTCGCCCCTTCGGGCCCCTCCGCAGGCACTTTGGGAAACAGCGTTCGTAATTCTTTGATCGCCGCATCCGTCTCTTTATCTTTCTGTACCAAATGCCAGTGCAGTTGTTCATGAACGAAGGTCGAAAGCAACAGCTCGTCGTCTTTGAGATGGCGCGTGCTGAGGGTCAAAACCGGATGGCTATGAGGGATGACATCTTTATCAACCAAGATGGTTTTCGTAAACATCCATTTCGAGAGATCGTAAGATTTCACCAGCCTCAGTAACTGCTCCCTGGTTTGCGCTTCCTCTTTGGTATTGTGTTTGAGAGAGATCTCCAACCCGCTCGAATCACTCCCTAATAGCAAACCGCATAACATCCATATCAACACGTTCATAAGCGTCGCGCTCCTCAATCGGATTCGCCCCACGAAAAAGCCCATGTTCGTCGTGGTTTTTCAACCTTCGCCGAAAGGCCTTGGTTTTCATGATTGTCTACCTGATAAACCATAAAAACGCTGAAAAGATTTTTCAATTCGTTCTATAGTAAGCGGCGATCTCGGCAAGCCGCCGGTCAATTTCATTCTTTGAAAACCATTCTCCGTGAGCCATCACGCCAAGCGGCTGTTTGAGATTCGCAACATTTTGCAAGGGGTTCTGTGCCAATAAAATTAAGTCCGCGCGTTTATTTATCGCAACCGTGCCGAATTCCTCTGCCCCGTTCAAGACCGCTGCGGCGGTTAACGTTCCAGCCTGCAAGGCTTGAAACGGCGTCAACCCCGCAGCGACCAATTCGCGCAGCTCATCGTGAATCGCAAAGCCCGGAAAGATAAACGGCTGGTCAGGCGAAGCATCGGTGCCGAGCAAAATTTTTATGCCGGAATCCTGTAATGACCTGGTGACTTTTTTGAGGAAGGCGGTGGTTTTATCCAGGTAGGGAACAGCCTCCGCTTTGAAGCGTCTTCGGTAATCGTTATTTTCGACCCAGCGCTCGCGCACCGCTTTCGGCACATACTGTAGGCGCGGGTCGCGGATTAATTTTTGAAACTCCTGGTCGTCGGCCATCAAGGCGATGGCGCGATAAACAAACAGGGTGGCATCGACGGCAATACCCGCGTCTTTCAGCAATTTTGCCAGGTAAGCGATGCGCGACTCGTCGAAGCGGTTCGGGGATTTGAAAAAATAGGCGTAAAGCAATTGCTCGGTGTGTTCAACGGTTTGCCGGCCCGAAACCACGGTCTCTTCGATCGGCAAATTGGTGGGCAGATGACCGACGGCCGGAACCCGGTTCTTTTGGGCTGTCTCTATGGCTGCCCGATAAGCCTCGGCCGTCCACTCAAGCGTGTTGTATATCTTTATGCAGTCGTACCCGTCGCTACACTGTTGGCTCACGATCCGGCGCGTTACCTCTGCATCCTTCAACCCCAACAGAAAAGCCCCGCAGGTATAAATCCGCGGGCCGACCGTTTCACCACGGGCAATCTGTTCACGGAGTTTCAGGCTTTTGGCCGAGCCCGCCAGATTTCTCACCGTCGTCACGCCATTGGCCAGATAGAGAAACCAGATTTTATCATCCGAAAACATGTGGACGTGCATATCCACCAGTCCGGGCATCAAATACTTGCCGCGCCCATCAATCTTCACAGCTTCTTTGGGAAGGCGCACCCGGCCGGCCGGGCCAATCTCGGCAATCCGGCCGGCGCGAATGATGACGGTTTGTGACGGCACCAGGCGTTCTTTATCCATCGGCACGACGTTCACATTGATAAAAGCAAAGACGGAATCCCGGGGCGGCGGGCTCTGCGGTTGAGCAGCTATTGCAGGGATGGATTGAGCGAATAATAAAAGGGCCAGTGCGGTACAGAGTATTGATCGGTTCATCATTTATTAAACACAAAACTCACGGCGGTTGGTGCGCAAATCACCTTGCGGTTTGCTAACCAACCGTCGTGAGTTTCCAGATCGCCTGGGTGCAGCAATGCTTACCCGGCGCGACCGGCGCGCATGATTTTGACTTTGCCATTGACGCCCGAAACATTGATGCGCGCGCCGCCGTTGCCAATTTTGGCTTTGAAACTGTGGCGTTCCATTTTG
>JBIOWC010000464.1:0-11232 GCA_044868105.1 Blastocatellia bacterium | reverse complement strand
GCGAAGTGCTCGAAGAATGTATCGAGTATCGCAATCGTGTCAGAGAAAAAATGACCGTTTAAGCTCTACCTTACACCATTTTCAACCATCAATATTTATTTTAAATTACCCTATTCAGGGGATTGTTTGTCGCTTTAACTTCAAATATAATTCCGAACCGTTCCCAATGAAGTTGAACTTCAAACGAACAATCCTCACCGACCGATTCCTCTTGCTCGTTAGTTGATGGAGTTCACGTTTCCGGGGATTTGGAATGATTAAATAAGGCTCTAATATAAGCGCCGTATTTATGTTTCAAGTTTTGGCTGATATGCAGGAAACAGCTTTATATCAACTCGATGGTTCTTGGCTATCCCAATTAGTCATTCGGAAAGATTCATCTGAGTAGGAGAAAAATATATGTTTAGCCTCCAATTAGGATTTTGCAATCGCTCGGTTTTCGGAATCCAATTAAACTCTTCCACCAAGTTTTATGCTTTCGCCTTAAAAGTATTCGCCCTGCCCATACTTTTATTACTGTTCACGCAAACCTCAAATGCGCAGGCGGCATTTCATCATTCTGCGACAACTTCAACGGGTAATTCGCAAGGCCTAAATAGTCTCACCATCCCGAATTTCACTGTACCTACAGGATTTAATGCCCGCATTTTATTGGTCGGGGTTGGCATTCGTCAGGACAATAATACCCCGGAAGCCAATTTTAAAACGGTGCAAAGCGTGTCCTACAACGGGGTTAATTTTATAACCAATGGCGGCTTAGTCGGCGCAGTCAATAAATTAAGCGTACCGGGCGGACAGAAAGCTGTCCGCGTGGAATTGTGGGTTTTGAAAGCCCCGGCAGTCGGCACCGGCAATGTCATCGTGACCTTAGCCGGTGGTCAGACGGCAAAATTCGCGGTCGGCGTTTCACTTTTTTATTCAGTCAACCAAATCAACACCTTCCGCACCCAGGAACCATTTTGCGCTCCGGGAACGGGCAACGAATTTGCCTCAGGAATCTTTGTTGGCGAATCGGGTGATAATGGAACCGGCAATGGCATTGCTGATTTGCATATGCGTTGTGAACCGGATGATATGATTGTCAATGCAATTGCTGTAGATGATACGTCTGAACCCAACTTGATTGATACCGAACCGGGATTTATTCCCCATACCCAATTCTATATTGATAGTTCAAATTTCGGCGCCAATGGTGGCGGTTTGGGAAGCAGCGGCTATGTTGTTCCCGACCCCATAACCTGTGGCGTAACGGCTTGGAAAACCACCGGCAACCAACCTTACGCGATGATTGGTGTAGTGCTGATCGGCGGCACCGGACCAACCGCCGCAAAGATGGACTCTTTCAAGGCCGTGCAGAAGGACAGACAGGTCAAGATTGACTGGCAAACTGCCGATGAAATCAACAACCTTGGATATAACATCTACCGCGAGTCCAAAGGCGTCCGCACACGCATCAACGCCGGCTTAATTGCGGGTTCCGCCTTAAAGGTAGGCGCAAATTTAAAACTCGAAAGCGGCAGCACCTATAGCTGGTACGATCAATTACCCAAGAAATCCAAAGGGGTGAGTTATTGGCTTGAAGAGGTTGACCTGAACGGCGAACGCTTCTGGCACGGCCCGATGGTGCCGAGCGCCGATACCACCAATAGCGCGTTTAATAAATCGGATGAGGCGCTGCTGTTAAGCCAATTGGCCGCCACGCATCCTGCCGGGACAGATTTGGGAAGAAGCTATCAACTGGAAAATAAAGCCAATTTGGTTGAGATTTCCGCCGCCGGTATCGGTGGCGGGCAAACGCCGCTTGCCGGCAAAAGTGCGGTAAAAATTTCCGTCAATAAAGAAGGGTGGTATCGCGTCACTCAACCGCAACTCGTGGCTGCTGGATTGAGCCCGAATGTTGAGGCCAAGGGTTTACAACTTTATGTTGATGGGCAAGAGCAACCCCTTATCGTCAACACCGGCGTCAATGGCGAATTCAATGCTTCAGCAAGCATCGAGTTTTACGGGCAAGGGCTGGATACTGCGTCAACCGACACCCATGTCTATTGGTTGGTTTCCAGTAATAATCCGGGCCTGCGCATTCAGAAAGTCAAATCCGAAGGGCAAGTTTCTACCCTGAGCAATTTCACGTACACGGCGGAACTGAGGGAGCGAACCATTTATTTTCCGGGGCTGCTCAATGGCGATGCGGAGAATTTCTTTGGCGCGATTGTTTCACCCGCGCCAGTCAATCAGGCAATTACTTTAGGAAATATAGATTTCAGTTCAACTGCACAAGCCATGTTGGAAATCGTGCTGCAAGGCGTCACCGCAGGGGCGCATCGCGTCCTTGTCCAATTGAATGGCAATGCGATTGGTGAAATCAACTTTGGCGATCAATCGCCTGGGACCAACAAATTTGTTTTGCCCCATAGCGCCTTGCTCGCCGGAGCCAATACCATCAATCTCACCGCTGCCAATGGTAATAGCGACATCAGTCTGGTCAATTATATTCGCGTCTCCTATCAGCACAAATTTACTGCCGATAATGACGCCTTGAAATTAACAGTTTCAACGAGAGACAAAATTACCCTCAACGGTTTTTCATCAAACGCCATCAGGGTTTTCGATATTACGAAAGCCAGCGATGTTCAGGAATTAAGCGGGACCATCGGCGGCAGCAACGGAAACTTTTCCATCTCGGTTGCGGCGCGTCAAAACGGTCAACGAACCTTGCTTGCCATCACCAATGCGAAAGCTCAAAATCCGTCGAATCTGGTGGCCAATAAACTCTCGAACTGGTTAGCGAGTAGCAATAGAGCGGATTTGATTATTCTTACCCATGGGAATTTCCAAGCCGCCGCAGAACAATTGAAGAATGCCAGACAAGCGGAAGGCTACGCCACGGCCTTAGTTGACGTAGAAGATGTTTACGATGAATTCAGTTTTGGAAATAAATCGCCTCAAGCGGTGAAAAATTTCCTCAACTATGCAAACACCAGCTGGCAGCTCGCGCCACGCTTTGTCTTATTTTTAGGCGATGCATCCTACGATCCCAAAAATTATTATGGCGCAGGAAACAGCGATTTTATTCCCACCAAGCTCATCGGCGTAACGCAATTTGAAACCGCTTGTGATGATTGGTTTGCAGATTTCAACGATGATGGGATCCCGGAGATGGCGGTCGGACGTTTACCCGTCAATACGGCGGCCGGCGCCAGCAATCTCGCCGCGAAGATTCTGAATTATCCGACCAACCGGCCGACCAGCTCAGCCTTATTGGTCACCGATATCAATGACACCTTCGATTTCGAGCAGGTGAGCAGTCAGATAAACACCATCCTTCAGGGGCAAGTCAGCATCGAAGAGTTGCACAGAGGGCAGTTCAGTGATCTGAATGCCGCTAAAGCCCAACTACTATCGGCATTAAACAGCGGCAAGGGATTTGTCAATTATGTCGGACACGGTTCAGTCGATCTTTGGCGTGGTCCGCTATTTTCGAATGCGGAGGTCTCGGCGCTTACCAATACTCGGCATTCGGTCTTCGTTAGCACCACCTGTTTGAATGCCTACTTTCACGACCCCTTGGCGCTTTCGCTGGGACAAGCTCTGCTGGAATCACCCGGGGGCGCAATTGCGGTCTGGAGTTCATCCGGTTTAAATACGCCGGAAGAACAGGCGGTCATTAATGAAGAGTTTTATCGTCAGCTTTTTGGCGCTTCAAATATAACCATTGGCGAAGCGGTGATGCGCGCTAAATTGGTTATTTTTAATAAAGAGGTGCGCAGAACTTACATTCTGCTGGGCGACCCGACATTGAAAGTTCGTTAAGAACTGAACGGTCACAAGTCAGCCGACCACCCATTGTAGTAAAAAGCCGGCTTGCCAAATTGATGGGGGCGTTTATCCGCCTTACATCAATTTGGCAAGCCGGCTTATTTATTTGAGGATTTTCTCGTACAACGCTTCAATGCGGTCAACGACCGGTTCCCGACTGAAACGAGTCGAAACATCCATTTGACCATGCATCGCCAACCGTTCACGTAAAGACGAATCGGCAAGCATCCAGAGCAGTTTTTGCGCCAGCGCCGCCGCGTCATGTGGCGGAAATAACATTCCCGTAACATTGTCTTGTACGATGCCGGCAATGCCGCCGACATTCGCGGCCAGCACGGCTCTGCGACACGCCATCGCTTCGGCAGTCACCAGTGAAAACCCTTCATTCCAGGATGGCACCACCACCACATCAACGGCGGCTATCAGTTCAGGAACGTGATGCACAAATCCCATAAACCGTATGCGGTCACTGACGCCTAGGACGCGGGCAATTTCTTTGAGCTTATAAGTGAATGGTTCGCCCGCTTCCTGTTCGCTGCCGGCGATTAAATATTCGACATCCGACCGGCGTTGAGAAATTTGTCCAACGGCGCGAACAAAATTCTCCTGTCCTTTTTCCGGTGTCAGTTGCCCGATACAGGCGACGGCAAACGGAGCGTTGATTTGAAACATGGCGCGCGCCGCTTCACGGTCAATCGGATGAAAGCGCGACGGGTCTATCCAATTGGGAATCACATAAACTTTTTCGGGCGCCGGTTGCAGGCGTTCAAGTATGGAATCGCGCACGGTTTCGGAGACCGCGATGAAAGCGGCGACATGTTCGAGCATCCAGCGATAGAGCGAATTGCTTTTCAGCGGCAAATAATGATGGCGGGTTAAGACCAGCTTGCACCCGCGCGTCCGCCGGGTTGCCATTGCCGCCATTAAGTAATCGCGACCGAGATGGGCGTGCACAATCTCTATGCGATTTTTGATTATCAGTTCGGAAATCGCCCGACTCGATTGGACATCTAAAGAATTTCTTAGCGGCAACTCTTGCCAGGAAGCGATGACGCCGGCAAGCGGCTCACGAAGCGGACTATTCGGGCGCACGGCCAGATATACGGCGTGCCCGCGACCGGCAAGGGCGCGCACAAGGTCAGCAACGTGAACTTCCCCGCCACCCATTTCGCTCGCCGAACAGATTTGCAAAATTCTCATGCCCTAGTCCGTGTTTGGCTTTCAATGGCTTACTGAATCAGTTGTTATTATAGATTAACCCTCTCAACTCACCTTCGTAACTGTGTTGTGATTTGAATCTATGAATAAACGGGAACCTAGACTAAAGGATTAGCGAAATGTGCGCAAGCAGGTTCAACTCGGCATTGACAGTTCAAGCGTTATTCTCATCAAGTCCCCGCTAAAACCGGCATCAATGATGAACCTGACGGAACAATTTAGTGCCCCGTAAAGCAACGGCGAGTCTGATTTAATGAGAAGCCGGGTCGCCTCGGATTGGGCGGAAACGCCCTGCCATAACCCCCGATGAGGTTTAAGCGGATTTTACAGGAACAGTCTAGGGAGTAAGGGTTAAGCGCGGTGGGGGCGCATTAAACCGCATCCCAACTTTTTTGAAGACACTATTATTCTTGACAATAGGCGGGCGCGCCAATTTAATCCCCTTTAGCCCTAATTACAATCTGGTAGAAAGGTTCTGATGAATATTCCCGCAGATCTTCCGGTTGGTGTGGTGGTCACGATTTTTGGTCTTTTAATTGGCAGCTTTCTCAATGTGGTGATTTATCGCGTGCCGCTTCGCGAATCCATTGTCTTTCCCGGTTCGCATTGCCCGAGATGCAATACGCCGGTCAAAGCCTATGACAATATTCCGGTATTGAGTTATCTATTTTTGGGAGGCAAATGTCGAACCTGCCGCGTCCGCATTTCAATAACCTATCCGGCGGTTGAACTGCTGGTTGGCATTTTATATCTGTTCTGCTTTCTTAAAACCCGCCATCAATTTTCTTATGAAACCCAGACCACCGAATTTTATTTTCACCTCATTGCCAACATCATTTTTGTCTCTTTAATCGTGCCGTTGATCTTCATTGACCTCGAACACAAACTTTTGCCCGATGTGATAACCAAACCGGGTTTGGTTTTGATGCTCATCTTGCGCGCCCTGGCTCCTGACCCGTTGGTTACGGCGGCAACCCGGCAGACCTTTCATCTGACGGGGTGGAGCGATTGGGCTGTGGCGCTCCTGGGTGCCGGCCTTGGCGCACTGGTCGGCGGCGGCAGTCTCTGGTTGGTACGGGAAATCTATTTACGCTGGCGAAAAGTTGAGGGCATGGGACTGGGCGATATCAAAATGATGTTTTTTGTTGGCGCCTTCCTGGGCTGGCAGTTGACGGCGCTGACCATATTTATCGCCTCGCTTCTCGGTTCGTTTGTCGGCATATCGCTCATTTTGGCGCGCGGCGGCAATATGAAGATGGCTATTCCCTTCGGGGTATTTTTAGGCCCCGCAGCCATCATCTCGCTTTTTGTCGGGCAGAGCTTTATCGCCTGGTACTTGTCCATGTATCGCTGAGCGAAGGCGCGCCGCTGATAAAATTTGCGCTGGCCTCCGGCGCCGCTGCAACTACCAGCAACCTGTAATAAATAATTTGCTCGCCGTTTTTGCACGACGCCAGGGAATTTGGCGGTGCAGGCTATTCATCTATTGCAAGCCGCACACGGCTTACCAGCAGACGCGAAGCGCCTCGTGGGGGACCCTTCCAAAAGATTGTTTTGCGTTGTCAGTTAAATAAATCAGGCTATCTTATTTGCTTAATTCGCCGGCCGCATAGAAAATACCCACAAGCACAATCTGTGAAAATCAGCTTTCAACAGGAGTCTTATGAGAAGAAAAATCCTGGTCGTCTTCGTTGCGCTTGCACTCTCTATCTCTTCCTTCGTCACCGCCGCACCGGCCGCTTCACGCGAACCGACGCGCGCCCGACATGGCATGGTCGCCTCAGCCAGCGAAATTGCTTCGCGGGTGGGCGTGGAGATTATGAAACGCGGCGGCAATGCGATTGATGCAGCGGTCGCTGTAGGCTTGGCGCTGGCCGTTACCTGGCCCTCGGCGGGCAATTTGGGAGGCGGCGGTTTTATGGTCATCCGCAAAGCCAACGGCGAAACCGAAGTGATTGATTATCGCGAACGCGCGCCACTCGCCGCATCACGCGATATGTATCTCGACGAAAATGGCAACATCATCAAAGGCGCCTCAACGGTCGGGTACAAAGCATCAGGCGTGCCGGGCAGCGTTTACGGCATGCATCTGGCTCTCGAGCGTCACGGCAAATTAGGTTGGGCACAGGTTGTTGAACCCGCCAGACGACTCGCCGCCGAAGGCTTCGAAATCAATATTCATCTGGCTCGCAGTATTCGCGGCGCCTCAAAACAGCTGGCGCAATTTCCCGACAGCAACCGCATCTTTTTACGCAACGGCAAATTTTATGAAGAAGGCGAACGTCTCGTTCAACCCGAACTGGGCGCAACTTTCGCGCGCTTGCAAAAAAACTGGCGCGATTTTTATGAAGGCAGGACGGCGCAGATGCTTGCCCAGGACATGAAAGCGCATGGCGGGTTAATCACTTTGAAAGATTTGAAAGAGTATGAAGCGACCATTCGCAAACCGCTTTCCGGCAAATATCGCGGCTATGAAATTCTCACCATGTCGCCGCCCTCATCGGGTGGCGCGCATTTAATCCAGATGCTCAATATGTTGGAGCATTACGACCTACGCAAAATCCCGCATAACTCGGCCGATCATATTCATCTGCTCGTTGAAGCCATGCGACGTGCCTTTGCCGACCGCGCCGAGTTCATGGGCGATGCCGATTTCGTCAAAGTTCCCACCGAAGGAATTATCTCGAAAAAGTATGCCGACGAGCTGGTAAAAACTATTGATATGCAACACGCCACGCCGAGCGCGCAAATCAAAGCGGGCGCGCCGGCGGCGTATGAATCCACGCAGACAACGCATTACACGGTGGTTGATCGAGAGGGCAATGTGGTGTCGAACACTTACACCTTAAATGGCGGGTTTGGTTCAGGCGCAACCGCCAAAGGTACAGGCGTTTTGCTCAATAATGAAATGGATGATTTCACCTCGAAGGTCGGTGTGCCGAATATGTTTGGTCTTTTGCAAAGCGAGAACAATGCCATTCAACCGCGTAAACGACCGCTTTCGGCGATGACCCCGACAATTGTTTTAAAAGATGGCAAGGTGTGGCTGGCCATTGGCAGCCCAGGCGGGCCAACGATTATCAATACCGTCTTGCAGGTCATCGTCAATGTCATTGATTACGACATGAATATCCAACAAGCGATAGACGCGCCGCGTTTTCACCATCAATGGATGCCCGATGAAATTCGTTATGAACCGTTTGGCTTAAACGCCGACACCCGCAAAGAACTTGAACGACGCGGACATCTCTTTCCCAAACGCCCGGGCGGCAATGGGGCGACCGACGAAACGGCAAGTTACATCGGCGACGCGCATGGCATAATGATAGATTGGAAAACCGGAATGCGACTCGGCGCATCTGATTCTCGGCGCGGTGGCGTAGCGGTCGGCTACTAAAAAATAGCCTTCTGCAGTGCGCCCCCCTTTGTAGGTATTTTGCGGCAACCGGAGTTTGATAGTTATGAGACGAAGCCAATTCTTCATTACCAGCGCAGGATGTGTCTATGCGCTACTGATTCTTTGTTTACCAGCGACAGCGCAAACGGCAAAACCCGCTCAGTCCGATGATACGCCGGCGTTTACGAAATTGAAGGCGGAAGATATTTTAAAAAGCATCGGCAAAACTTTACCATCGGTGGGCGAGCCGACGGCGCCGGCAAATCCGAATGCCAAAACGCCGGCCAACGCCGAATATCATTTCAATTACGGCCGCTGGCTGGAAAGTCAAAACCGCGCTCTCGAAGCCGAACAATCCTATCGCAAGGCCATTGAGATTGACTCGACCAAAGATGTCTATCACATCCAATTGGCTATCCTGATGTTTAATGAGCAACGCATTGACGAAGCCAAAACCGCCTGCAAAAAAGCGATTGAGATTTCCCCATTGGTTTCGCAATGGCACAGTCTGCTCGGCTTTATGGCGGCCCGGCAAAACCGATTCGATGAAGCCAATTCCGAATATAAAAAAGCCATAGATATCGAACCTTACAATGCCGAATTGCGCGTCGGTTATGCGCGTATTTTACAAGGGCAAAAAAATACCAAAGAGGCGGAGAAAGAATTTAAGCGCGCGACGGAACTCGAACCGCGAAATCTGAAATGGCAAATGGCCGCTGGAATATTCTATTTTGAAACCGGCAAATCCGATCAGGCCGAGAGATATTTCCAAACGGCAACCGAACTCGCGCCCAAAAATGGCGCGGTACACAACCGTCGCGGATTAAACTATCTGATCCTGCAAAAGCACAAAGAAGCCGAAGCGTCATTTCGTTTGGCTGTCGGTTTGGACGCTCAGGTTGGCGAATATCACAACAATTTGGCCGCCGCGCTTTTCAACCAGAGACGGTACCCGGAAGCTCGCGACGAATGGGAAAAGGCTGTGGCAATTGAACCGGACAATCAACAGTACAAGAAAAACCTCAACGCCGTGAAAGGCATGTTGGGAATTAGAAATTAATTGCGCAGATTTAACGTGCCTTTCGGCCGGGCGTTTTGCGAGAACGAGCAACCCGCTAAACTGAAGCAACGTCAGGACAGTAAATTTCGTATGGGATTATGATGCAAGAGCAACACACAAACGGCAGGAAGGTAACCCCGGGTGAGAAATCAACGATGGTTCCCTTTTCTCCCGAAAAGACGGCGCCTGGCGCATTGACTACCAACGACGCTATCGCCAAACTCACTCCTCCGTCATCCGATAAGCCAGCCGCCGAAATTCATCCTGAGGAAAAACCGAAAATTGGCTTCAAAGGCTATTTGCGACTGCTGAGCATCTTTGTCTCTTTTTTACTCTTTGCGACGCGGCTAATCTGGAATCGCCGCGACTGGCGACTTCGCAAAATCACTCCCGATTCGCTAACCTTTCACACAGAGGGCGCGAAACTCAGGGAAAAGCTGATTCGGCTGGGACCCACGTTTATCAAAATTGGGCAAACGCTGGCCACCCGCGCAGACCTCTTACCGGTTGAATACATTCAGGAGCTGGCGCAACTTCAGGACCGCGTGCCGCCTTTTTTGACGACCGAAGCGCGCCAGATTATCGAACAGGAATTACAGATCAAAATTGAAGATATCTTTCAAAGCTTCGATGATATGCCGGTTGCGGCTGCAAGTTTGGGGCAGGTGCATCGCGCCGTTTTGCAAACCGGCCAAACGGTTGCCGTTAAAGTGCAACGTCCACATATCAGCGAACAGATTGATTTCGATTTAACCGTATTGCAACGCATCACCCGTCGGCTTGAACACTATCCGAATTTGATTCGCGGACTGGATTGGACGGGAACCCTTAAAGAATTTCGCTCGACGATTCACGAAGAGATGGATTATGTGCAAGAAGTCCGCAATGCCGAAACCTTCAAACAAAACTTCGCCGAATGGAAAGAGGTTTATGTGCCGCGCATTTTTGCGGTCTTTTCAACCCGGCGCGTCATTGTCATGGAGTTCATCGAAGGCCTCAAGGTGACGGATGTGGACGACTTGCGAGCCGCCGGCCTCAACCCCCATGAAATCGTCAAACTGCTGGCGAAGACCTATTTGAAACAACTGCTCGAAGACGGCTTCTTTCACGCCGACCCGCATCCCGGTAATCTGCGCGTCATGGCGGACGGGCGGTTGGCGTTTTTCGATTTCGGCATGGTCGGGCGCATTACCATGGAGTTGCAATCCAAACTTATCAATGCCTTTTTTCATGTGGTTGAAAAAGATGTACACGGCTTGGTAGAAGACATGATTCGTTTGGGATTCATTGAACTGAAGCCGGAAGAAGAAGCTAAGTTCAAGCCGGTCATTCAAAATATATTTGACCGCTATTTGAATTTGAAGCTCAAGGATGTGAACTTCAAAGAACTGACCTTTGATTTGGCACACGTCATCTATGAATTTCCCTTTCGTATTCCGGCAAGCTTCACTTATATTGTGCGCGCCATTATGACGCTCGAAGGCATCGGCACACAGGTTGACCCGAATTTCAATTTCTTTGAAGTGGCAAAACCTTATGCGAAAGGTTTCATGTTCAAACGCGAAGGGCGTTATCTGCTCCGTCAATTGGTGAGCGGCGAATCGGGCAACATTGAGTGGAATAAAGTTTGGAAGTTAGCCAAGATGGCATTAAAATATTACTGGCAAGGTGAAAATAAGCTTTAAGATAAGCTCCTTCCCAACCACACACCCACCCCTAATAGAGTTTTCAGGTGTGTTGG
>JBIOWC010000463.1:0-25005 GCA_044868105.1 Blastocatellia bacterium | reverse complement strand
TAAGTCGGAAGCAAAAGTTGGTTTGCCCGAATAAAATCTTCTGACGGATTTCGCACATGAAAGCTCTAAAACGCATCTTTCAATCTTCACTTGGCAAGAAATACATTATGGCAATTACCGGTATGTTGCTCTTTCTCTTTGTCATTGCGCTTATGCTCGGTAATTTGCAAATCTATCTCGGCAGAGAAGTGCTCAATGCCTACGGTCATTTCCTGCAGTCGAATGTTGAACTGCTGTGGCCGGCGCGCATTGGCCTGCTCGCGCTTGCCATCCTGCACATCGTTACCGTCATTCAACTGGTGAGAGAAAATCGCGCGGCGCGCAATGTCACCTATGACGATACCAAAAATTACGGCGCCAGTTTCGCTTCCCAGGCGATGGTCTTTAGCGGCTTGATTGTGCTGGCCTTTATCGTCTTTCACATCTTGCATTTTACGGTCGGCGTGATTCAACCCGAAGGCATGCAGTATAAAGACCTGGAGGGCCGGCACGACGTTTATAAAATGATGGTTAGCGGTTTTTCCAACCCTGGCATCTCCATGATTTACATCATCTGCATGGGGTTGCTCTGTCTGCACCTCACGCATGGGGTCAGCGCCATGTTTCAATCGCTCGGTTGGAAGAAAAAAGCCTTCGCCAATGCAATTGATCAGTTTGCGAAAATCTCCGCCCTGGTTATCTTCATCGGCAATTGCACAATCCCAATTGCCGTTTTACTGAAGTATGTAAAATAAGGTTAAAACTATGAGCTTGGAAGCACATGATCCATCAGGACCACTTCAGGACAAGTGGTCGAATTTCAAGAAAGAGCAAAAGCTTGTCAATCCGGCAAACAAACGGAAATTCGAGGTCATCGTTGTGGGCACAGGGTTGGCAGGCGCGTCGGCGGCGGCTTCGCTGGCCGAGCTGGGCTATAACGTCAAGGCTTTCTGTTTTCAAGACAGCCCGCGCCGCGCGCACTCCATCGCCGCGCAAGGCGGGATTAACGCTGCCAAAAATTATCGCAATGATGGCGACAGCATTTATCGTCTGTTTTACGACACCATCAAAGGCGGCGATTTCCGCGCCCGCGAATCAAACGTCCATCGCCTGGCCGAAGTCAGCGTCAACATCATTGACCAATGCGTCGCCCAAGGCGTGCCCTTTGCCCGCGAGTACGGCGGCTTGTTGGACAATCGCAGCTTTGGCGGCGCCCAGGTCTCGCGCACCTTTTATGCGCGTGGGCAAACCGGTCAACAACTGCTGCTGGGCGCCTATCAGGCCTTAGCGCGTCAAATCGGACTCGGCACCGTCAAGATGTACCCGCGCACCGAGATGCTTGACCTCGTAGTGGTTGACGGATATGCGAAAGGCATCATTGTGCGCGACCTCGTGACCGGCGCGATTTCGGCGCACGCCGGCGACGCCGTGGTGCTGGCCACGGGCGGCTACGGCAACGTCTTTTTTCTTTCAACCAATGCCCAGGGGTGCAACGTCACGGCGACTTATCGCGCCCATAAAAAAGGCGCTTATTTTGCCAACCCTTGTTATACCCAAATTCACCCGACCTGCATTCCGGTCACCGGTGACCATCAATCGAAACTGACGTTGATGTCTGAATCGCTGCGCAATGACGGGCGGGTCTGGGTTCCCAAACGCAAGGAAGATTGTCCGAAAGACCCCAGCGCCCTTGCAGAAGAAGACCGCGATTATTACTTGGAAAGAAAATATCCAAGCTATGGCAATCTGGCGCCCCGCGACATCTCTTCGCGGGCCGCGAAAGAGGCTTGCGATGACGGGCGCGGCGTTGGCCCCGGTGGGCGCGGCGTCTATCTCGATTTCAGCTCGGCCATTAAACGCCTCGGCAAAAACAAAATCGAAGAACGCTATGGCAATCTATTTGAGATGTATGAACGCATCACCGGCGAAAATGCCTATGAACGCCCGATGCGAATTTATCCGGCGGTTCACTATACGATGGGCGGTTTGTGGGTTGATTACGCATTGATGAGTAACCTGCCGGGATTATTTGTCATCGGCGAAGCGAACTTTTCAGACCATGGGGCGAACCGGCTTGGCGCCAGCGCCCTGATGCAAGGGTTGGCGGATGGTTATTTCATCTTGCCCTATACGCTGACCAATCATTTCGCCTCAGTTAAACAGAACAAAGTGACGACCGACCATGAAGAGTTCAAGAAAGCCGAAGGCGAAGTAAACGACCGCATCAAAAAACTGCTGTCCATCAAAGGCAAGCGCACGGTCAATGATTTCCATCGCGAACTTGGCAAGATGATGTGGGAAAAATGCGGCATGGCGCGCAACGAAGCGGGACTGAAAGAATTGTTGCAGCGCATACCCGAACTGCGCGAAGAGTTTTGGACCAACCTGAATGTGTTGGGCGATGCCGATGAACTGAATCCCGCGCTTGAACGCGCCGGTCGGGTCGCCGACTTTATGGAATTTGCTGAACTGCTGGTAACCGATGCGCTGCATCGCAACGAATCGTGCGGCGGACATTTCCGCGAAGAGTATCAAACCGAAGATGGCGAGGCCAAACGCGACGACGAAAATTATTCTTATGTCGCCGCCTGGGAATATACAGGCGTGGGTCAGGCGCCCGAACTTCACAAAGAGTCGCTCGTGTACGAAGAAGTTCACATGACGCAAAGGAGTTATAAGTAAGTGCTGAGTGCTGAGGACTGAATGAATGGAAGTATGAAGTAGGAACGCGGAACGATGAAGTAAAGAATTTAGCTCTTTGTTCATCATTCATCATTCCGCGTTCATCGTTTCCCCAGGCTCAGTCCTCAGTACTTTTATAAGTTGAGGAGCTATTGATGAGTGAAAAAACGATGAATTTGAAATTGCGCGTTTGGCGACAGAAAGATTCAGATACGCCGGGCAAGTTTGTCGAATACGAGGCGAAAGATATTTCGTCTGACATGTCTTTTCTGGAAATGCTCGATATCGTCAACGAAGAGCTGACCGTAAAGGGCGAAGACCCGATTGCTTTTGACCATGATTGCCGCGAAGGCATTTGCGGAATGTGTTCGCTGGTCATTAATGGCATCGCGCACGGGCCGCTCGGCGCGACGACGACTTGTCAATTGCACATGAGATTTTTCAACGACGGCGATTCGATTACCATTGAACCCTGGCGAGCCGCGCCTTTCCCGGTGATTAAAGATTTGGTGACTGACCGCGGCGCTTTTGACCGCATCATTGAAGTCGGCGGTTTTGTCTCCGTATCAACCGGCGGCACGCCCGACGGCAATGCCATTCCGGTTGCCAAAGAGAATGCCGATATGGCAATGGATGCGGCCCAATGTATCGGTTGCGGGGCCTGCGTCGCGGCCTGCAAAAATGCTTCGGCGATGCTCTTTGTGGCGGCGAAGGTTTCCCACCTGGGACTGTTGCCGCAAGGACAAACTGAACGTGACCGCCGCGTCATCAGTATGGTTGAGCAGATGGATAAAGAAGGTTTCGGTAATTGCACGGTGACGGGTTCTTGCGAAGCGGTATGCCCGAAAGAAATCAGTCTCGATTTCATTGCGCGAATGAACCGCGATTACGCCAAAGCGGTGTTTCGCGCCAAATAGCTTTATCAAAACAGAGCAAGCCCCCTTTCGTAAGCTTTGAGCCGGAAGATTCGCAGGAATCTTCCGGCTCTTTTGTTTGCGAAGCAAGAGCAATAAAGATTTTAACCCCAGAGACTCGGAGTCAACTAAAAAAACCGAGATAGCGAGTGGGTTGGTTATTAACTCTTTTCTTTAATTCACTCTTTCGGCGTCTGTGTGCCTGGGTGGTTTAGCTTTATAAAAATTCTCTGTAAAAAATTGGCAACGCCGCAAGGGTGAAAAACATCAAGGCACAGGGAATCAGTGTCGAGCATTCCTGGCTCGACCGTATGAACCAAACACAATTCCTTCGGAGGACAGAAATGAGAAATAAACTCATGAGCCTCACTCTGGTCATGGTTCTGTTTTGTCTGGCAATGCCAGTGCTCGGGCAGGACGGAAATGGGCGTTGGATACGACGCGACAAAAATGGCATTAGAGTAGGAGATGGAAGAATCAACATACTTGATGGTCCCGGAATCATCAATTATGAGAAGAAGAATCGCTGGATGCCGGGCGCGGGTGGCGCAGCAACAGTTATCGGCATTGGTGCCGGGGCTGGGGCTGCAACTGGCGCAGTCACGAACGGTAAAAAGGGAGCAGTGTGGGGCGCGGTTATTGGCGCAGGCGCTGCAACCGGAGTCTGGCTTTACAAGAATCGAACTGAACGTAAGAAGATCTTCTAAACGTTTTTATAACACAGCGGCACCGAGGCAATTAGGAAATTAAGCAGTTCATAACTCCTTCTTCTTCGGTGCCGCTGTGATTTTTTATTCGCCCGCTAAAACCCTTCCGTAAACCGCCGCATCAACATTGCCGCCGCTGATGACGCAACAGACGGCGCGCGAGGCAAAGCGCTCGGGTTCGGTAAGCACTGCCGCCACGCTCAAAGCGCCGGTGGGTTCGACTTTGAGGTTGGCGAAAGTAAAGAGCAGCCGCAGCGCTTCTTTAATCTTCTCTTCCGGCACCTCAACAATGGCTTCAATTCCATCTTTCAAGATTGCCCAATTGTGCTTGCCAATGCTCAAGGTGCGCGTCCCGTCGGCAATCGTTTGTGGCTCTTGCGCGTTTGTCACAATATAACCTGCTCTCAAAGACTGCGCCGCATCGTTAGCAATCAACGGTTCCGCGCCGATGACGCGCGTCTGGCTTCCGGCTTCGCTTAGGCCTTTGATAAGTCCCGACGTCAGCCCGCCGCCGCCAACCGGCGCAATGACAAAATCAAACTCGCGGCCAAGCCCGGCAAGCTCGGTCGCCAAACTGGCGTTCCCTTCAATCACCAAGGGGTCATCGTAGGCGCTGGCCAGGTAGGCGTCGGGAAATTCTTTGGCCAGTTCCCCAACGCGCGCGCTTCGCCCTTTGACGCGCACATCAACCAAATCAACCGTGCCGCCGTATTCGCGCACCGCCTCAATCTTTACCTGCGCAGAGGTTTCCGGCATCACCACAATGCAGGCTTTGCCAAGCAACCGACAGGCATAGGCCATCGCCTGTCCGAAATTTCCCGATGACGCAGTGATGATGCGCTCGTGTTTGATTTTCGACGCCAGATTATAGGCGGCGCGGAATTTAAAACTGCCCGTATATTGAAAGGTTTCGCTGGCAATCGTCAGGCTCACGCCCAGCCGGTTGGCGAGTCGCGGCGCTTCAATAATCGTTGTTGGTCGGACCACGTCAACGAGAGATTTTGCTGATTGAATAGCTTGGCTCATAACGGATGAACTATCGCAAAAGCCATCGCCGGTGACAAGAACGAATCGGTTGAATTGCGCAGGCGGGCGCCGGGAAACGTACACGTTACTCGACGAACGCCCCAGAGACAAGTCGTCGTTTGCAATCGTTCTTTGTGGGCCTGGCGTTTCTTTGCCTCCGGGTGTGAACGACCCGTTGGATTTCTCGCCAAGCTGCCACGGGTGCCCGAGGTTCGCAAAGAAGATGAAGCATTTAATTTAGCGTCCTCAGCCTCAAAGTTTGGCCCGGCGCTTGTAATGGCGCGCGTGAGTAGTATATTTTGCCTGTGCTGGAAAATTCATTTAAGCAGTTTCAAAACGACAAATAGCCAGGCACACATCAAAGTTTAATTGCAGCGGGCACCTCTCACGCGAGAAAGCAGTTTTGTCCAGCAACACCTTTGTTGAGAAATCGGGTCTTTTTATTCTGGCGCTATTGAATAACCAGAGTGCACATGCGGCTCAAACTCGCCATCATTATCCTCTATGGACTGACCTTCGCTATGGCGATGGGCCGGCCTGTCGGTTCGCTTGCTTCATCTGATACGCCACAAATGAATTTTCAAATCCCGCTTGATGTGGCGGGCAAACGTGGACTCGTGTTGTTCAATCATAAAACCCACGAAGCGTTAATCAACCCCGATCAAACATTCAAACACCAGGCGCCGGCCAACCTCGCTTGCATCGGTTGTCATCACTCGGTCAAAGAGATTACCCAGGCCGGACAATTTCAAAAGTGTTCTGCTTGTCATAAGAACGAAGCCCATCCGGCAAACCCCGACGACGCAGAGGGCATAGACCTCAATGCCAGAGAAATTTATCACCGCCTGTGCATCAGTTGTCACCGGGCAACCAATTTTCGCGCTTCCAACTATCGCGTCAAAGAGAGCAAATTTACCCGTTGCAGTGAATGTCACGACCGGGATGCCAGTCCGGTCGCCCAACTGGCGGATGAACCGCAACCCCCGCTTGACCCCAATGAAGTGATCTATCCGCCGCGCGAGGTTGCCGCCACCCTTCCGCCGCCGGGAACGAAAATCGCTTCGCCGTTTGATTTGCCACTCGGTTACGCCGGTAAATCCCGTATCGAACCGGCGCCGCAAACCGCCGCTGACCAATTGCCGGTCACCGATCGCTGGCGCATCGGTTTTCCCGAAGACCCGCGCTACAAACGCGGCTCGCTGCTCAATCCTTACCGGCAAAATGTGTTAAAAGGCGACTATCCGATTTTTCGTCAGCACAATTTTCTGGTGCTCAATTTTGAGAGCGAAACCTTCATCAATGCGCGGCGCATCCCTGTGCCGAGCGGGGTCAGCAGCGAACGTCCCGAAAGCTCCGAATTTTTCGGACGTGGCGGGCAGGTGCTGACCAAACAGACCTTCATTACCTCGGTTGAACTCTTTAACGGCGATGCGGCCTTTAAACCGGTTGATTGGCGCGTACGGTTTACACCGGTCTTCAATATCAATCTCCTCAACACGCAGGAGCGCAACCTGGTCAACATCAACCCCATCATCGGCGCCAATCGTTTGGATGGTTATGTCAGTTTTCAAGAACTCTTCTTTGAACAGCGCGTCGGCGACACCACAAAACTGATTCCCTTTTTGCACAGGCGAAAAGACGCAGATAAAAAGACCGCCGGGTTGGTTGAAAACCAACGAGGCGAGAGTCCTTATTTCGATACCACCTTTGTCCGCGCCGGGCTGCAACAATTCAACAGCGATTTTCGCAGTTTTATCTTCAGCGATTTCAATCTCGGCGTGCGCCTTTTCGGGCAAGCGGCAAACAATCGTTATAATTTCAACTCGGCCTATTTTTATCTCTTAGAAAAAGATACCAACAGCGAACTCAACACCCGTATTAATCGCGGCGAATTCCGCGACCAGACGGTCTTCATCGCGAATCTTTATCGGCAAGATACGCGCTGGAAAGGGTACACCACGCAACTCAGTTTTCATTACAACAACGACCGGCCGAGCCGGCACTTTGACGAGAACGATTTTCTCGTGCGACCGGCGCTCATTGGCGATGTCGCGCCGCACGGCATCAAAGCCTTTTATCTGGGGTTCACGGGCGACGGACATATCGGCTCGCTCAACATCAATCATGCGTTTTATCAAGCCCTGGGGCATGACACGCGCAATCCGATTGCCGGGCGCCGCACCGATATCAATGCCCAGATGGCGGCCGTTGAACTTTCCCGCGACCGGGACTGGCTCAGGTTCAAAGGTTCATTTTTCTGGGCTTCGGGCGACAAGCAACCTTTCGATGATACGGCGCGCGGGTTCGATTCAATCATTGATGCAACGGAATTCGCCGGCAGCAAATTCAGTTTCTGGAATAGTCAGGCGATTCCTTTTACCAATACCGGTGTGCTTCTCACCACGCCTGAAAGTCTGTTGCCGAATTTGCGCAGTAGCAAATTTGAGGGGCAATCGAATTTCGTCAATCCTGGCATCTTCATTTATAACGCCGGCCTGGAAGCTGAACTGACGCCCAAGATGCGCGGCGTCGTAAACGCCAACTACTCCCACTTTCATCATTCAGAGACCTTATCGGAATTGCTATTTCAACCGAATGTGCGTAAACCGATCGGCTTTGATTATGGCCTGGGCCTCATCTTTCGCCCGATACTCAATGAAAACATTATTATCGCGGGCGGTTTTTCATCGCTCGTTCCGGGCCCCGGATTCAAAGATATTTTTAGTTCAAACTGTGCCGGACAAGGTTGCGGCGCCAATGCCAAGACCCTGTTTTCGGCATTTCTAAAAGTGAAGCTGGTCTATTAATCAGGCCGTTGATAAAAGCCTTGAACAGGCGAAAGCAAATTCAGGCGCGAGCGAATAAAGGAAGCCGCCAGCGATGAATCACGATAGCGAAGAAAGCAAAAGAAAAAGAAGAGAGCAACTGAGAGAGTTTGTCTATCTTCGACCGAATGAGTCAATGAATGAAGGGTTTCATTCTCATTTCTGTAGAATTTGCGGCGAAGAGCATGAATGCACCCTTGATGAATGCGACCTCGCGCTGCAAACCATCTGTCACAACTGTTATTACAAAATAGAAGAGGCGGAAATTTGACCACCCTTTCGCCACTTCAGGGCTGGGTTAAGCTGATGAACCTATCATCAAACAACGCGCTTAAACTTTCCATCACGACTTTGTTGATTGGTCTGTACCTGGTTTTTGCCTTCAATCATTCAACGGCCAAGGCCCATACCAATCACCCGAATGATGGCGCAGGCCTTGCTCCGCCCTATCTAGCCTCTCAACCGGGGGCGCAAACCCAAAATGCGCAAACCCAAAATGCGCCGCCGGGCGCTTCGCTGTTCAACATGACGGCCGAAGAAGCGGCGCGCCGTAGCGCCGGTTGTAATGATTGCCACGCGGAAATCGAAGATATGCACAACGGCAAAATCACCATCGGTTGCATTGATTGTCACGGCGGCGATGCGACGGCCAGACTTGCGCAAAGCGCAACACCGAAATCCGCGCCTTATGAAGAGACTAAAAAGCGCGCGCACATTCAGCCGCGTTACCCTGAGTTTTGGAAATCATCGGCCAATCCCCAGCGGGCTTATACGCTCACCCTGAAAGAGAGCCCCGAGTTTATTCGCTTCATCAATCCGGGCGATTTGCGTGTCGCACATCTCAGTTGCGGCACCTCGGGTTGTCACACCGGCGATGTTCATAATGTCCGCAAAAGCATGATGACGACAGGCGCGATGCTGTGGGGCGCCGCGCTCTATAACAATGGTTCGTTCCCGCTGAAAAATTATCGCTTCGGTGAAAGTTATAATGAAGAAGGCCTCCCGCAACGGCTGCTGACTTATCCGCAACCCACCGAACAGGAAAAGCAAGAGAAAGGCGTGCTCGCGTTTATTGACCCGTTGGCGCGTTGGGAAATTTCGCAGATGGGCAATATTTTGCGCACCTTTGAACGCGGCGGGCGTAAAGCCGCTGAAATCGGCAACCCGCTGCCTGAAGAACAACCCGGCAAGCCGACGCAAAATCTGCTCAGTCAACGCGGACTCGGCACCTTGCTGCGCACCGACCCGGTCTTTTTAGGTTTGCAAAAAACCCGACTCCTCGACCCGATGCTATCGCTCTATGGCACGAATGACCATCCGGGCGATTATCGTTCAAGCGGTTGCACGGCCTGTCATGTGGTTTATGCAAACGACAGCAATCAATTTCATGCAGGTCCATTTGCGAAATACGGGCACACGGGACTCAGCCAAAGCAAAGACCCGACGATTCCCAAAAATGAGTCGGGCCATCCGATTAAACATCAACTGACGCGCGCCATTCCTTCGAGCAATTGTGTCGTCTGTCACATGCATCCGGGCACCCTGGTCTTGAACTCTTATTTCGGCTATACCTGGTGGGATTTGGAAACCGATGGTGGCGATATGTACGACCCCAAGAAACTCAGCCCCGAAGAAGAAGCCGAGGCCTTAAAGCGCAACCCGGAAGAGTCTGTACTGCGCGGCAAGTGGCGCGACCCGGAATTTTTAAAAACCCTCGGCGAATTGAACAAAACGCGCAAGCATACGCAATTCGCTGATTTCGCGGGACACGGTTGGATTTTCCGTTCGACCTTCAAAAAAGACCGCAAAGGCAATTACCTTGACGCCGACGGTAAGGTTGTCGAAAACGTCACGCCGGAAATATTGCAACGCGCCGTCAGTGAAACCACCGATGACCCCGGGTCGCGCACGGGCGTGCCGGTGCACCTGAAAGACATCCACCTTGAAAAAGGCATGCATTGCGTCGATTGCCATTTCAAACAGGACAATCACGGCAACGGCAAGTTGTATGGCGAAGTTCGCAATGCCATTGAGATTGATTGCAAAGATTGTCACGGGACGATTACCGAACGCGCCGACCCGACCTCGCGCGCGGCTAAAACCACCGCCGCCGCAGGTGGCAACCCGATGCTCGATTATCGCAATTTGCCTTCGGGCAAGGACCGGTTTTTCAAGAAAGAGGGTGAGCTTTATCAACGCGCTGCCGTGTCGGTTGACGAGCAGGGCAAACCAAAGGTGTGGAAGGTCAAACAGGTCGCCGATACCATTAATCCCGCGAGCCCCGATTACAACGAAAAAGCGGCGCTGGCAAAAACCATCCTGCGTGACAATAAAACCTGGGGCACGGCGCCGACCGATGAAAGCCGCCTGGCGCACGCCAACAGCAAGATGAGTTGTTACGCCTGCCATACCTCGTGGACGCCGAGTTGTTTCGGCTGTCATCTGAAGATGGAGGCCAACGAAAAGCGCCCGATGTTGCATAACGAAGGCGAAGAGTCCCTGAGAAATTGGACGTCGTACAACTTTCAAACGCTACGCGATGATGTTTTTCTTCTCGGTAAAGATGGCGCCGTTACGGGTCGTCGTTATGCGCCGGTGCGTTCGGCGTGCGCCGTCTATGTGAGTTCGCAAAACGCTTTGCGCGAGTGGATTTATTCGCAACAACAGACGGTTTCAGCCGAAGGTTACAGCGGCCAAGCCTTCAGTTCGCATTTTCCGCATACGGTTCGCACGCGAGAAACACGCGCTTGCGATGATTGCCATTTGTC
This sequence comes from Blastocatellia bacterium, assembly GCA_044868105.1. Classification (GTDB taxonomy): domain Bacteria; phylum Acidobacteriota; class Blastocatellia; order UBA7656; family UBA7656; genus JBFMDH01. The sequence goes on along the minus strand of JBIOWC010000463.1, from coordinate 14,104 downwards.
CGAAACCAACAATAACAATGCCTTTCTGGCGATGACCTATATGCAGGGGACGAATTTTTATAATTTCATCGGCCGGTATTGTTATGTCGGGCTTGGCGAAGACGGATTCGGCGCGGTGGTGGTCACCGAACGCCGCGAACCGCAAGCCGTCCTCGGCAGCTATCTGCATAAAATTGCCTACCCGGAAGAGTACAAAAAGCATCAGGAAGCAAAACAAGAGCTGCACGAATTTTATGAACATCCGGGCAATGATGTTTCAACCAATTTCAAACCTTTTGTGGGCGGAAAATCGAACCTCACAACTTTGCAACTCAGAGGCGAATACCTTTATGCCGCGTGCGGCAAAGCCGGTTTTAAATTCTTTGATGTCGCGAATATTGACCAGAAAGGTTTTTCCGAACGCATCACGAGTGCGCCGTTTTCGCCGATGGGACAAAAGTTTTATGTGAAATCGAAAAACGCTACGGCGATTGCTTCGCCTTCGACGCTCGCGGTTGACCCGACGCGAAAACATCTGCCCGAAAATGAAGAGGCCGTAAACCGCGACGACAAACAAGCCATTCCGCTGTTTTACGGTTTTTTGTATGGCACCGACAGCGAAGAAGGGTTGGTGGTCATCGGCAACACCAAACCCGGTAAAAATAATATCGGGGTGGCGACACTGCTGGATGGCGACCCCAATAATAATTTCATTGACCGCGCCGTGGCGTGGAATCCGAATAAGATTTTGCAGGGCGCCAACCATATCACCATCGCCGGACATTATGCTTACATCACCTGTGATAAAGGTTTGGTGATTGTCGACATCATTGACCCGACGAAGCCGCGACTGGTGAAAGAGTTTGGTGAAGCATTGATTAAACGCCCGCGCGCCGTGCAGATTCAATTTCGTTATGCGTTCGTTTGCGACGCGGAAGGCTTAAAGGTCATTGATATTACTGACCCCGAAAAAGCGCAACTCGTCGCGCGCGCCGTTGTGCCCATTGCGGAAGCCAATAATCTTTATCTGGTGCGCACCTATGCTTATATTGCCGCAGGTAAACAAGGGCTGGTCATTGTTGATATTGAAAACCCGGAGCGCCCGCAACTTGAACAGACCTATAACGCGGGCGGCGAGATTGATGATGCGCGCGATGTCAAAGTCGGCATTACCAATGTGAGCCTGTTTGCCTATGTCGCGGGCGGCAAACGCGGCTTGCAAATTCTGCAACTGACTTCACCGGAAGAGACCGCCGGGCATTATGGATTTAGCCCGCGACCGACGCCGCGTCTCATTGCAACGCACAAATTCAAAGGCGAAGCGCTGACGGTTTCCGAAGGCGTAGACCGTGACCGCGCCGTGGATGAACAAGGAAATCAACTTGCGGTCTTCGGGCGGCGTGGCGCCCGCCCCTTAAATTTTGAAGAGTTGCTGAGGATGTACACGCTTGGCGGTGAACTATTCCGCGTGCCGGAAATTAAAGATGGCAACACTAAAGCGAATCCAGATATTCGCCGGTTTTACGGTGCGCCGTCGAGGTAAACAAGATGAAGTTGAAGCTGACCGTGGTGCTGCTTTACATCTTAGCGTTTGTCGGGTTTGCGATGGCGCAAGCCGGGACGTTTGCTTTGTCAGTTCAACAGGGCATCATCTTCAAGCTCGACACCAGAGGTTCACGTGGCGTGGTCTATTTTAATCACCGCCAACATGAGGCTTTAATTAACCCGGACGAGGATTTTGCTTTCAAAGACAAAGTGAAAAAGAATGCGGCGTGCGCGGGCTGTCATCATACGGTAAGCCGGCGCGGCATTCCGCAACTCTGGAAATGCGTGTCGTGTCACAAAGGCGAAGGTAACGAGAAGAACCCGAAGAATCGCGATTATGACGAAGTTCATGCCGAGCGTGCCTATCACGATATGTGCATCGGTTGTCACAAAGCGAATATTGAAAAGGGTATTTCGGTGAAAGGTCGAACGACCTGTAGCGGTTGTCACAAGGCAGAGTAATGAAGGTAATGTTCCAAAACGGAAAAAGTGAGATAAATCATAACTACAGCCTATATGCGTGGCTTGCTATCGTTTGTCCACTTGTTACTTTTGCAGTGAGCTATCTTGAGCGAACTATTTACTATGCTAATTTTTATAGATCAAATGTGCCCGAACTTAGAATGTGGGAGGCCTTGATATCAGGTACAGCAGGGGCAAAAGATAATTTCGGTGAATGGTTGCTCTGGGTAGGAATCGCCTCCCTTGTAGGGTTTGTTTTGGCAATCATAAGTGGGAAATTGAGGAAAGATTTCTCTTTTTTAGTATGGTTGGCGTTTGCAATAAATACTCCACTACTTTTAGTTTTTGTATTTTTGCTCATTATCGCTGTTATAGCGGAGTTTGCTTACAGAGGGTGAATTGGCGACACAAAAAATCACCAAGCTTATTTTGGTTTTGGCTTGTACGTTCGCAGCAAGCGGGTACTTTTTTGTGCTGCCTACGAATGCCGATGAGGTGGCGCGTCCAAAAGATGCTAACTCGTTAATGAGTTTTACAAAGAGCAAAGGCACGGGCAGTTTCGATCACGCCTCAAAAAAACATCGCACCTTAAATTGCAACGCCTGCCATCGCGTAACGGTCGCTCAACCGAACGTCAGAAGTTTTCCCGGTCACGCGGCGTGCATCGCTTGTCATAACCTGGCGGCTGAGACCGTAATGGGCTTTGATAATTATTGCGGCATCTGTCACGCGGGAAAACCCGTGTCGCGGGCGATTCCGAAAATGTTCGATTTCGTCACCCGCACGCGGCAACTGGCGAGCGATTTCGGCATAGACTTTTCGCACCTCGCCCATCGCAAACCCGTGCCGCAAGAGGTTGGATTTATAAAATCGCCCGATTCAAGATTCAATGTCCGTCTGGGAGAAAAGCCCGAATGCACGGATTGTCATTCGCGCACCGAACCGAAACCGGCAAACGCCCCGGAGATGAATATTGAAAAAGGCCACGCGACCTGTTTTCAATGTCACGGGGAACGGCCCGCCGCGCCGCGCGCCAGATTTCCTTATATGAATGATTGCGGCGCCTGCCACGACCCGGCGGGCGCCAAATCGCCGATGCTCTATAATCGGCTGCGCGCTTTTCATCACCAGGACCACGAAAGTTATAACGACACGCGACCGGTGCGCAAAGCCGAGTATCGCGCAAAGCCTGCCGATTACCTGTGCGCCGAGTGTCACGCGTCGGTTGACCGGGCAGAGAATTTGCGCGACATCCGCTTTCCCGAAGAGCGCACCTGTAACGCTTGTCACAATGGCAAGCTGGGGTTACCCGACGCGCTCGAAGCCGGTGTAGTCAATCAATTAAGAAATGCAGCGCGATAAAGTTTGATGGCAATGATGACGAAAGATAAAATCAAAAATCTAAAACTTGGGCTGACGATTTTGTTTTGTCTGGTGATGATTGCCGCATGTCGTTCGACGCAGAAAAATTTAAATCAACCGGCAGACCCCAAACCTCCCGTCGAAGCGCAACCCCCACAACCCACAGGTTACGTACAAGAAGCCAACGTCATCGCGCCCGGTTCCAAATCCACTTATGACCATTTTCGTGACGGGCACAAACAGTTGACCGATTGCGACGCGTGTCATAAACGCGACTCGGCAAATCCTCGCGCGGTGATTTCCAATCAACCCGGTAAAACCTATTGGCAACCCTATCACGATGCCTGCAACCGTTGTCACAAAACCGACCGCGAGAAATACAACCTGACGGAAGCCGGGGCAACCAAAAACAATCCGTTTTGTGCCGCTTGTCACCTTGACCCTGTGGTTACGGTGACCGCCGACCAGACCTTCAAAGCGCAACTCATCGCTTACCCGACTCGCAATGAAGCGTTCGGCGTAATGGGCGGACTGAAAGGTTTTTCGCATCTGACGCATATGAGCGCAGAGAAGATGAACGGTGAAGGGGTCGAGGCGAGTTGCGGCAATTGCCATAACGTAAAAAATAATCCGCAACGTTCGACCTTCCCGCGCCACGCCGAATGTTATCAATGTCACGTCCATCAAGCCGGAGAAAAACTGAGCGGTTGCGGAGTCTGTCATGTGCAAAAGACCGAAGCCATCAAATATAGTCCCGGCATGGGAAGCGCGGTAAATTACAACTTCAGACATAGTCCATCACATTTGAAATCCGGTTGTCAGCGTTGTCATCGGTTAGGCGAACCGCAAGAAACTGCCCGTCTGGATGTTCAACAAATCAGCACAGCGCGTGGCCAACGCCATCGTTCCGATTGCTGGACGTGTCACGCGCCGGCGCGTGAATCGCTCTGTTCAAAATGTCATCGGAGTGCGATTCCGTTTTAATCCAAAATGATTTGATTTTGTTAATCGCGATTGCAAAAAATCTCTGCGATTGCTGTGTACCCGGTCGGTTTTAATTCATAATGCAAACGCCTGCAGAATTTTTCGCGCCACTCGCAGGCTAATCGGATATTCATATTGCGCAATTATCAGGTCTTCATTTATGCCGCGAGAACATCAAAGCCGCCGTGAAGTTTTAGAGGCCATCCGTTCAATTCCTTCGCTTTCCGCCTTGCTCTCAACGCACGACGGCCATTTCGATTTTGAATTAGACCTTGAAGTGACGGTATACGGGCGCAATTATCGTGGCAAAAAAGTCGGTCCTTATGTGCGCCTGCTCAGTTACAACCCGACCGAGACGGTGATTAATGAAAGTGATTGGGGCGGCAATACCTTTTATGTATTGGTTGATGGCATGGTCGGGGTTTTCGTCAATGCGCCGGACGGCGGGCGCATTCAGGTTGCCGAATTGCAACGCGGCGCGTTGTTTGGCGAAATGGCTATTCTGGCGGGCGCGCCGCACAACGCCACGATTATCACGTCACCAAATCAACCGGCAAAAATCCTCGAAATCCAACGTCCGGCGCTCAGGCTCTTGCGTAAGCTGACGAATTTCAGCGATGACCTCGATAGAAATTATCGCCGGCACGGGCGGCGCACCCTGCTTGAAGATTTGCGCCTGCTTACGGGATTGAGCATTGAAACCATCGAAGCCTTGAAAAAAATTTCAACCTTCAGAGTGTTCGCCAAAAATCACACGCTCTTTCGCCAGGATGAAACCATGAATCGCGTCTATATCATCAAGCAAGGCTGGCTCAAACGCCGCTACGAATTTGTGATGAACGGGCAACCCCAACTGGTTGAAGATTATCTCGGCAAAGGGCACATTTTCGGGCTTGAAGGGATGCTGCAAAATGCCAAGTGGCCCTATACGGCAGAACTGATGTCACGCGCCGAAGTTCTGGAAATTTCCATCAACAAATTGCGCCAGGCTTTTGCCAACAAACAGGAGTTGTTTCAGGTTTTCACGCGCTTTACGCCTCCGGCTATCGGTTCGCGCATTGTCGCAGAAGAAACGGCTGCGGATATCACTCAGGGACGACGGGCGCTGATGGCGCAGGAAGGCATTATCAGCACCGGCTTGGTTGATGCGAATAACCTGCTCGTGATGGACATGGATTTATGTGTGCGATGCGGCAATTGCTCACTCGCCTGCCATAAAATTCATGGCGAATCGCGCCTCGTACGTCGCGGCATTCATATCATTCGACTCTCGCAGGGACTTTCAGGCGCAAGACAAAGCGTGTTGTCGCCGGAAGTCTGTATGCATTGCGCTGACCCGGAATGCCTGACCGGTTGCCCGACCGGCGCCATCGGCCGCTTTGAACAAGGGCAGGTAGATATTGAACCGAAACTCTGCATCGGTTGCGGCGATTGCGCAACCCAATGTCCTTATGACGCCATCACCATGACGGCGCGCAAACGTCCGGCGGCCGAGGCGACAAAAAATTATCTCTGGCGACTGAAAGATTGGTTGCGACTGCAACCGGACCCGCTGCCCGCGCCGGTTGAAACCACCGAAGATCTGGTGGCCGTGAAATGTAATCTCTGCACAGGGGCAAGCATCAATCCGCCCGGCAGTCGAGAGGTGAAATACAGTTGCGAGGAAAACTGTCCGACAGGGGCGCTGGCGCGTATCTCGCCGAGCCGGTATTTCGAGGAAGTCGGACAGATTGAGGGGCTATTTCGCATAGATGAAACCCATGCGATCGGGCGCAACATTCACCAATCAGACCCGCCCAAACGGCTGCTGCACGCGAGCGGTCTGGCGCTTACGGCTGTACTTTTAGCCATGACCCTTTTCGGCTTGCAAAAATTCGGCATGGGCGGCTCGATCATCGGCGCCTTGAATATGCGTTGGCTGACCGGGCTGGTCGGATTAATCGGCATTGCGGTGGTGATGAGTTATGCCTTCCGCCGGCAAATTTATACGAAACGTAAAGGCGCGCTGCGTTACTGGTTGCTGGTGCATTCTTACGCCGGGGTGATTGCCGGACTGATGATACTCATACACGGGGGTAACGATTCGGGCGGCTGGTTAACAACCCTGCTGATGTGGTCATTTGATGCGGTGATTTTTACAGGGCTTTTTGGCATCTTGTGTTATCTCATTGTGCCGCGAATGCTGACGAAAATCGAAGGCTCACCGTTGCTGATTGACGATTTAAAAATGCGGCGCGAGGAGTTGAATCGGCAGATTTCCAAAGTTGCGAGTTCGCCTTCCGAACGCTTGCGTTACCTGGTGGCCAACCGCGTGGTGCGCCGCTTTATCGGTTTGCGGTATCTCTTGCGGCAGTATCTCAAACGCGAGCGACTCGAAGAGATGCTGGCGGCGGCAAAAGCCGAATTTAGTTCTCTGACGGCGCAGTTATCCTTGGAAGAAAATCGCGAGTTGGAAAAAGCGATTGAAGCGGCGGCGACGCTTCGCCGCGTTGATGCGCTGATTTATCTGCATCGTTTATTAAAGCTTTGGTTGCCGCCGCACGTTTTATCTACGTCGCTGATGCTGGCGCTCATGCTGGTTCACATTATTCAAGTCGTGTTCTATTTTGCGCGATAGGAGTAATGAGTAAGTTCAGGAAATCGTAATGAAAGTTTTTACTGATCCTTGGCTTATTGGCAGGCTGGTTTTGAATTACTTTTATGCTCTTTCCTGCTACTCATCGCCCCTTACGGCTACATAAATTTTTATGACCGGAGCCTTAAGCAGATTCATCGTCAAACGCAAAGACGGCGTCAGTTCGATTGATGACCTGGTGATTGACCGTGAAGGGTTAACCATCGGCCGCAGCATCAAGAATGATTTGGTGCTCAATCATCGTTCGGTGTCGCGTCTGCACGCCGGCATCAGTCAACTGGGCAGAGATTTCTGGATTTACAATCTTTCGGCAGCCAATGGCACCTTGCTCAACGGCGAGTTGGTTGAACGAACGCCGCTCCTAAATGGCGATTTAATTCAAATCGGGCCTTTTCTGCTGAAAGTCAACTATGCTGACCCGGCCTTGCTGCTGTCGGTTGAGCGTGAAATCGTCGTCAATCCCATAGCCGGTCAAACCGGGCTTTTAATGCCGATGACCAGCAGCAGTGATGAAACCGATTCGACGGTCATTGTTGATATTCCGGGCGGGCGTAAGGCGCCGCTGGTCACGCCGGGCGGCACCAAGCGATTAAAATTGACTGGCCGGCTCTTTACCTTCACACCTGGAATTGATGAACAGGTCATCAAAATTTTTTGGGATAAACGCAAACGCGAAGCGGGCAAGTTGATTGAATCGTCTATGCTGCACCCGAAAGGCGTAAAGCGGCTCGGCAAAGCGCAATTCAATTGGCAACCGACGCTCGATTTAACTAAACTCTGGCGCAAATCTTATTGGGTCTGGGGCGCCCTTCTGGTGAGTTTGTTTGCCGTTGCCGCCTGGTTTATTCATCCCAATACCTTTGCCCCGGCGCCGGTCGCCGAGGTGCACGCGAGCGCCAACCCCGGAACCCGCGGCCTTGCGCTACGCGCCAACGCCAACTCCTGCACCGCCTGTCACAACGTCATCACCGGCGTGCAAAACAGATGTATTGATTGTCATAACACGGCTGCACAGACGGCGGGTACGGCGGCGCCAAATCCGCAAGGCTTTGCGCCGCTTTCGCTCATTGACGGACATCGGCGAGCCCAGGTCACGGCTTGTAACACCTGTCATACGGAGCATCAAGGAGAGGCAAGCAGCGCTGGGCTATTGAACTATCAGCTCTGCGTGAATTGTCATAACGGCAATTACGTTATCGAAGACGGCGCGCGAAAAGGCGAAACCTTAAGCGTTCCCCATGGCGGCGGAAGCGTTGGGCTACCGCAACTCGGGGTTGAATATAAATGGACCGGTTGGAACGCCGAGCGTTGGCAAAAAGCTTTAGATAAATGGGAGGCCAAAGAACTCAAAACGAGTTATACGGCGCGGCAGCTTGAAGCCCTCAAACCCGTTGCTTACCTTAAGACCGACCAGTTTCATCTACTGCATTATCTCGGCAAAGCGAGTGATGAGCGGGCCTGCCTGGTTTGTCACAAAGATAATAGACTCGATGCCAAATCCGCCGAAGGCCTGGCCAATCTTCGCGAAGCCTGTCTCAAATGTCACAGCACAAAAGATGAAACCACCGGCCTGCAAACCTCGCTGGCCAGTTGCATCACCTGTCATAAACAACACCCCGTTGAAAGCCAGCTTGCCACGCAAGCGGCTCAACAAGGCGCCAAGAGTTTACGCGACGTCAGCAAATTTTTAGCTTCCATAGAAGAATCGCAAACCGTGAATAGAAACGGGCATCAGTTACCGATTACTTTTACGGGCACCGGCAGCGCCAGCACCATTCGACAGGACAAAGACCTGTTGCGACTGACGAGCGACCTGAGCCTTGGCGCCATCCGTCCCCGCGATTGGCTGAGTGGGCTGCTGGCTTTGCCGGTTGTGGCCCTGCTTGGTCTGAGCATCAGCGCCGCGCGGCGCAAATACATTTTAAAGACGACCATCATTCCGCGCGGGCAAACGGCCGAACTGGAGATGACCGTAGATAAAGGCGTTGGTTGGGAAGCGCTCAGAGATTCGTGGTGGCAGACGGCAAAGATAGACCTCTATAAAGTCATCGCCGATGGACCGCGTTACCCGTATCCGCTGGTCAATCCCGTCACCTGCATTGGTTGTCACGCTTGCGTCGAAGCCTGCCCGCATGACGTGCTGGCGATTGTCGGCGGCGTTGCGGTTCCGGTTGCCGCCGACCAGTGCATGGAAGACACCGCCTGTCAGGCCGAATGCCCGACCAATCCAAAATCCTGCATCGTCATCAATACCAATAAAGTCATTCCGCCGCGTAAAGTCCCGGCGCGTGACCGGCGCTTTAAGACCAATGTTGAGGGCATCTATTTAATCGGCGATGTGTCGGGCGTGCCGCTTATCAAAAACGCGATTAATGAAGGCGCGCAGGTGATTGAGAGTATTATTGAATCTTTAGCACGCGACGGCGCAAATTCCGCCGCCGATTATGACGTGGCGATTATCGGTATCGGCCCCGCCGGTTTATCGGCGGCGGTGATCGCCAAACAACGGGGCTTGCGTTACGTGGCAATTGAACAGGAGAAGATTGCCGCGACCATTCAACAAAGTTATCCGGCCGGGAAGTATGTCTTTTTCAAACCCGACAGCGTCGAAGCCAAAGGCGGCATCCCGCTGCCCGGTGTAGGCGATAGCAAAGAAGCGATGCTTAAAGGTTGGATGGACGCGATGCTCAGTAACGGGGTCGTCATCCACGAAGAAGAAAGTTGTAAGGATATCAAATCTGAGAATGGTTGTTTTACCGTCATCACCGAAAAAGGCGCTTTGCAGGAACGCGGGAGTTATAAAACACGCACCGTCATCATTGCCGTCGGTAATCGCGGCGCGCCCTTAAAACTCGGGGTGCCGGGTGAAGAGTTGAAGCTGATGGTGACCTCGCCGCCGAAATTACCAAAGTTTTGTTACAAGTGCGGTCTGGTGCGCAAAGGCGCGATGAAATTCTGCGTCAAGTGCGGCGAGAAGTTTACGCCCAAAGCCCAACCGCCCAGAGAAGACAGCCGCGTGAAATATCGCCTGACTGACCCGGATGAATACGTCGGTAAAAAATGTATTGTGGTCGGCGCGGGCAATTCGGCAATCGAAGCGGCGGTTGATTTAGCGGGCTTCAAACGCGACGGCAAAGAGATTGCGTTTACGCGCACCAACGAAGTGACGTTAGTGATACGCAGCGATTTCAAAGGCGATTTGAAACTCGGCAACAAGATGAATGTTTACGATTGCCTTGACGCAGGCCGGATTAAAATATTTTTCGGCACTCAAATCAAAGAGATTACCGACGGCGAAGTCGTGCTGATAGATGGCCGCAAAAAAGAAGTAGCGCGTTTAGCGAACGATTATATCTTTGCTTTAATCGGTGGCGACCGCCCGACCAAATTTTTAGAAAAGATCGGTATTCAAATCGGTTGAAAGTCAGCGATTCGGATTGCGTGGGAATTTGACGAATGGCAAACGCGCGCCGCGCACGAAAACAGTATCGCAACGAATGCCGGCCGGTGATTCAAATCCGGTGCTGCCCATCGCGGCAACTAAATCGTCCTGGTCAACGCCGTCGCCGCTGATACCGATGGCGCCGACCAGCTTGCCGTTTTTATAGAGCGGCACACTGCCGGGAAAAATCTGAATGCCGTTTTTAAGCGCCGCAAGCCCCGTGCAGTTGTTCGGGCTGGTTATTCCGGTGTTTAAAAATTTGAACAGCGCCGGCGCAATCAAATCGAGTTGCAATCCGACATTGAACGGGCTGAACTCTTCAATCGGCACAGAAAAAGGTCCGTGTTCGGTTTCATCAATGCCATCGGGAAAAAACGGGCGACTTAAAAAACCTTGCCCGCGGTCGCTAAACGCGATTGCCCCATCCAAATGAATGCCATCACGCCCTGCCGCGTCAACATAGCTTCCCATACCCACACTACGGAGTTCTGCGGCGGCGGTTGCTTTACTGAAGAAAGCAGCGGTGCGGGCTTTTTGCACACAAACATCAAATCCGAAAACCGGCGCGTCGGCGGTGCTGAAAATACCGAGCACCGTACCGTCAACATCAACCACCGAAATATTGACTTCGGCGGCACTACCCTGTGGTTGGCGAATCGCGGCGCGCGTCAGGAAGGCTTGCGCGGCGGCTTGCGCGAGTAGCTGTTTCACTTCGGCGACGGAAAGCGCTGACCCGGCTACGAACGAGCCGGTGCCATTCGGAAAGAGCCGTTTGTTGACCCGGCCGGTCGGCGCGCCGCTCAGGGTATCAGCGACGAATTCAGAGGCCAGCGCACTTCGCACCTGGGTTGGCGCAAGACCTAAACCGGAACAGGCGGTATTGGTTGTCCCGCGCAAGTTGTTAAACGCCGTCTGCGCGGCAGCGGCTGGCATTGGCGCATTCACATAGGTAAAGCGTATGCCGTTGACGATAATTTTATCGCCGGTAATTTCTGCGGGCGCTTCAAAGCCACGCGAAGCGGCGACGGCAATGAGTTCTTCAGCGGGCACGTCCTTATCGGTCGGGTCGGCATCGAGCGTATATTTACCATCGCCTTCGATACCGATACCGCCAACCTTGCGGCCGTTTTTATAAAGCGGCAGGCCGCCGGGGTCGGCCGCAAGTCCGAGCGGCGCTTTCGGGTTGATATCGCTGCACACTTCGAGTTGCGAAAACTGCACGCCGAAAAGGGGTCCGCTGCCCTGAAAATTTATATTTGGCGGAAAGTGTTCCTGAACGATGAAACTGGCGGTGCGCGTTGAAAAAGCGTGTCCCTGACTGCTCAGGAAAGCGCCGGTCACGGCTTTCGATATGGCGGCGGCGCACGACGGAACGTGCACGCCTTCCAGTCCGCATTCACCGGCGCGGTTGGCGCATTTGCCCACCCCGATGACGGTTTCCGCAGGCGCGCCCGTCATTTCAAAAACCCCCAGCACATTGCCCTCGCCATCGGCGACAGCGATGGTGGCTTTTAAATTGCTGGCTTCGGCCTGGGCGGCGGCTTGCTCAATGATTTTTTTTACATCGGCTTCGGTGAGTTGATTTTCATCAACCGCGTTCAAGGTTAAATGCACGACTTCCGACGCCAGACCGGCAATCGTGACTTTCGCATCAATGCCGCCTTGAATATCGGCGAGGGCAACATCGTTGATAATAATTTTCTTTGCGCCTTTGACTTTCACGCGCCCGAAATTGATTGCCCCCTGGGCATTGGTTAAATTGACGATGGCTCCGGTTTGAAAATTTGCGCCTTTCAGTACCAAGGTGTTGGTGCTGGGGTCATAGGAACAGGCTGGCGCTTTGATGAAGGGGATAGCGGTTGATTGCAACCAGGCCGTGCCATTGAAGAAGAACAGAATGATGCTGATAAAAACGGCGATTCGGTAGCAATCACATTTCCGCATACGAAACTCCCTTGTTGTCTGGTAGCCTGTGAAACGACGAGGATAAAGTTTTAACTGAACGCTTTCCGGCGCGGAGTATATGTCAGATTTGAATTCGATTTCAAGAAGCGACATCATTAGGGTTCGAAGAGAGCAAAATTGTGAAGGCGTTTTATGGAAACTCAATCAGCTATCGTTTCCCCGCGCAGATAGGGGAGGCCGCGGGTTTTCGCAGATAAATTGCGATTATCTGCCCAAACGGTTCTTACCGCCGGGAAGTCCACGGCGCGGTGGCGACCGGTATTTTTTAGAAAAGAGATTTGGCTTTGCGCGCTGATGTGGTCGTTATCTATCGCGCAACGCACAGGAGGCGATGGTGAAGATAAAACTGCTGCCGAGCAACCTCAATCCAGAGTTGCAAACGCTGACGACATTTTTAATCAACGACCAGGTGACGATTGATGCGGGCAGTCTGGCGGTTGCGCTCACCCTGGAAGAGATGTCTGTCGTGCGCCACATTATCCTCACGCATTCGCACAACGACCATATTGCCGGGTTGCCGATTTTAATTGCCGAAGCTTTCACGCATCTCGCGTCGCCCGTGACCATTTACGGCATTCGCGAAGTTGTTGACGCTTTGCAGGCGCATATTTTCAACGACGAAATCTCGCCGGATTTTACCAAGATTAAACTCCCCTCGAACGAAGGCGCGATGCGCTATGAAATCCTCGAACCGCGCAAGCCGGTTGAGATTGGCGGCTTGCGCGTGACGCCGATACCGGTTAATCACGCGGTTCCGGCGTGCGGCATGCTGGTTGAAGATAAAGCGGTGGCGGTTATCTTTTCAGCCGATACTTATGTGACCGATGCCTTATGGGAAGTGGCCTCGGCGGCCGAAAACCTCAAAGCCATTTTTGTTGATGTTTCTTATCCGAATGAAATGGAGGACCTCGCCCGGCGCGCCAAACATTTTACGCCGCAATCGCTCGCTGCGGATTTAATGAAGTTCAAAGGTGAAGCCGGGATTTACGCCATGCACATTAAACCGAGTAATCGCCATCAGGTTATCGAACAACTTCTGGCGCTCAACCTTCCGCGCCTCTTTATTGCGGAAGTCGGACGCCTTTATCAGTGGTGAAGTTTTTGGTAGTTGAGCCTCCAGGTCATTTATCCCGCTCGCTTGCCAGATCTGGATATTGCCATCATCACCGCTGGCTGCGAGCGTAGAGCCATTTTGAGAGAAGGCCAGAGAAGTCACTTGTTTTGTCAAACCTTTCAAAGTTAGCACTTCCTGCATGTCTGTGGTGTCCCATAAAACAATCGAACCATCATAACCGCCCGTAATCAGCCTTTTACTATCGAGTGTAAAAGCCAGGCGATAAGCGATATTGGCTTGTGCGGAGTTGGCGAGATTCTTGCCTGATGCGACTTCCCACAAGCGGACAGTGAGATCATCTGAGCTGCTTGCAAGCAAGCGACCATCTGGCGAAAAGGCGAGACTTCTAATCATTCCCTTGTGCCCGATGAAGGTGTTAAGCAGGCTGCGGGAAGCAAATTCCCACAGGCAAATTGTTCCGTCTCCATTCGCAGAAGCCAGATATTTTCCATCCGGGGAGAAAGCCGTGCAGTAATAGCTTTTGCCAATATTTAATAATTCCGGTTCGCGCTCGACGGCGACCTCCCATAATTTTATATCTGCCTGATTGTCGCCGGTGACCAGAATTTTTCCATCTGGTGAAAGCGTCAGCCCCTTCACCGGAGTCTCTATATTT
>JBIOWC010000462.1:0-4892 GCA_044868105.1 Blastocatellia bacterium | reverse complement strand
TTGCGCGCCCACCGATGAGTAAAACGAAGAAATGGACAATCATCGGTACAGTTGTTGGGTTGATTGCCGGCATCACCCTCTTCACGATTATCTATAATCGCTACAATTGGCATCGCGTCGTCAACAGTGTCGCCTGGTCCCCCGATGGCAAACGCATCGCCTCGGTGCACGGACAAAGTTGGGGAATAGGCGGCGGAACGCTGCGCCTCTGGGATGCGACGACGGGTAAATCGCTGGCGGTGATTGACAACAAAAACACCATCATGTGGCAAGTAGTCTGGTCACCCGATGGCCGGTACTTGGCGACTGGCGCACAAGATGGACTGGCGGAAATTTGGGATGCCGAAAGTTTGCAAAAAGTCCAACAATTACGGGGCTCAGGAAGCGTTGTTGAAAATATCATGTGGTCGCCAAACAGTAATCAAATTGCCGTCGGCGAAGCGCAAGGCAACTTGCGCGTGTGGGATATTGCCACCGGTAAACAGGTCTATTCACAAGGGCTGCATACGAATCGGCTTGAAGCGATCGCCTGGTCGCCCGACAGCAAATTTATCGCGACCGGTGGATGGGACAATATGATTCGCGTGGTTGATGCGGCGACCGGACAGATGTTGATGGAGTTTAAGGATACCAGCTATGTAGAGTGCCTGGCCTGGACTCGGGACAGTAAATTTTTAGCAACCGGCGGACTGAGCAACATCGTGCGAATCATAGATGTGACGAAAGGCCTTGAACTCTTCGCTTTGAAGGGGCATACCAATACGGTTCGCGGCGTCGCCTGGTCGCCCGATGGCAAGTTGCTCACCTCGGTTGGTCAGGATGATACGGTGCGCGTCTGGGACGCGGCGACCGGGAAGATGCTTCAAGCGTTGGATAATGATGGATACAACCAAAATCAGTTGTGGTCGCCCAATGGCCAATATTTAGCATCCGGCGGCAGCGGGATGTTGCGCATCTGGGATACCGCGAATTGGACGTTGCAGCAGACGCCAGTCTTTAACCGCGATAACGATGTGCTCATTGCCGGTTGGTCAGCAGATGCCAAACAGGTTTTGACCATCGGCAATTATGACGAAGTCATCAAGCTTTGGGATGTGGCGAACAGCAAAGCGATTTACAGTTTTCAAGTGAGCATCGGGGAAGCCGTCCGCCGCTCGTTGTTTTAGAGCGTTAAAAAAAAATTCAAAGCGTGAATGGCATCACAAATTCGCCGGTGTTTTTTCTTCAATCAAAGATTCTTTAGTAAGAAATTCTTTCACCTTGCTTAGACCATGGTATCTGTCCTTTTTGCCCGCCAATATATTTTCCCAGGCTTGGCGAATGTTCTGCTGGTCGTCTCTGGTAAGATGCCAGGAGAGCGGCGGGTTTTCATGTTTGTGCGGAGAGCGATATTCGAATATCGCCGTATCAATTTCGACGCGCTCCGCCACCGGTTTTTCACCCCAGACCTTTTGCAGTAAACCGAACTCGATGTCATTGTGAGAGATTTGTCCCGCATCGCGCACATGCAGCAATGTCGCAATCGGCGCGAAGGCTTGATAAAACCACCCGCGATTATTTGCCGGTTCCAGCGTGCCGGAAGCCGCGCCGCGGATTTGCAGAACCAAAACACGTTTGATTTGATTACCGGCGTTTTGCAAAGCGTAATCGAGCCATTCGGCTAAACTCGACATCCCGTAATTGTCATAGTACCCGCCATCAACTACGTGGAAAGTGACTTCGGGAATATCGGCGCGCGCCGCCGGTGTGACATAAGGAAAAGTCGCCGAAAGCCGCGCCGCTGTGACCACGGCGAGGTCTTTACCTTCGTAAGCTTCAATAAAACTTTGGCTGCCGGTGGTCTGCGAAGATTTCGGCAAATCGGTGGTTGCCATAGTAAATCGTTGTCCGGTGTCCGAGATGGTGGCATTGAAAATATTTGCCGGTCGCCATCCCTGTTTCACGCCGGCGCGCCACTCGGCAAGCCCTTTCGATAAATCGCAATTTGCGGTATCACAATTTTTCTTCCAGGCTTCTTCGAGCGCCCAGCCGCGATTGACCACCGTATCGCCAAAGAAGGGAAAGAAGGTGCGCCAGAAATCGGGATAAACCAATCCCCAGGCGACATCATTCAAACTTGAACGCATCGCACTGTCGAGAATTTTATCTAACTCTTCATCCGCGGGCGGTCCGTTTGGGGTATAGCCATTCGTGAAATACATGGCGCCGACGCTGCCGCCGGAAACCGAACTGATTAAGCGAATGTGACGACCAATCGCATCGCCGAATTCTTTTTGCAATCCGGTTAAAACTTGCGCCGCCCACGCTGATGATTGAATGCCGCCGCCATTGGCTGCCACGATAATGGCATAAGGTTCGTCGCCTTTGTTGACCACCTCTTGCGGTGACACCTTCTCGTCCATCGCTTTTTGCGCTTCCGGTTGGGCCGGGAAAATATTGTAGTAATAATCGGATTGTTTGAATTGCGCGGTGATGGCGAGCACAATTGCCAAAATTAAAATCACAGGGATGCGGTAGTAATCAAAAAAGAAAGTCAACCCCGATAAGCCCCAACATAAAATCATCAATAACAAAATGACATATGAGATAGTCGGCACATTTTTTGAAAAGCGCCGCGAGTTAAGCCAATAATATTTGGCGAGGCCAATCGCTATGTAAATCACCATTGAAAAGAGCAACAAGACCGCGGCCACGCTATGACCCTGTACACGGTTTCCCAGCGTGTAGTAGCCGGTGCCCAGTTTTGATAAATAGTTTTCTAATCCCGTGGTTCGTTCAAATTGTTCAACCAGATTTTCGTTCGTCGCCCAGTACAAAAGCCCGACCGAAATAAAAAATCCGAGTGCCGCGAGCGCCAGACCTTGAATGATTTTTGGCGTTGAAGATTTGAAGTTCATGAACGCGCCCACGACCATCGGAATCGCGAGAACGCCGACCAGGAGGTGAGTCCAATTAAACTGCAACTTCAAATCAAAATTGCAGACCGCGAAACGGTAAGGTCCGTGAACCAACACCAGTTCAGCCGTCAGCAAAATGGTCCAGGCAGTTAAAAAGGCAAGCAACGAAACGATCGTAAGACCTGCCCCATACACATCGAAAAGCCCTTTAAGCAGCGCCGACATATTGGTGCGAAAGGCCAGATAAGGAACGGCGACCAGGACAAGGGCAATCAAAATTGGCACGCGCAAAAGGTAAAGGTAAGGTAAACATTCTCCCACCCACTGCCAAAAGGTCGCAAAGACCAAGAGAGCCGGTTGCATAAGTTACCTCCAAATTGTTTGGCGCATTATTCAACTTTTACAAGCAGCTTTCAAGGTGAACGAAATAAAGGTTCAACTTATTTTACTTCGTCTTTTTCAGCAGGTTTGCCGAAGATGTATTGGCTTTCGTCAGCATTCCATTGCCGGCTGGCGACCACCACGTCAACGTAACGCCCGACCAGGCGCTTCATCTCTTCGGCTTTCTCGCGCTCGTAATCGTAAAGGTTATGTAACTCTTGGGGGTCTTGTTTCAAATTGAATAACTCAAAGGTGAAGGGGTTGCGATTAAATATCAGCTTGTAACCATCCTGTGTGATGACGGCGTATTTTTTGTTTTCGATGTGGACGCTTTGCTCTGGACTGACGAAAGCCGATTGGTAAAGATAGGTCTGTTCGGCATAAACCGGCGGATGCGTAAAGGCTTCACCTTTCATCAGCGGCAACAGGCTGACGCCGGAGCAGGCTTGCGGAAAATCGAACCCCAGGGTGTGCAAAATCGTCGGGCTTAAATCAACACTGCTGACATAATCTTTGATGCGGCGCGGCGCAAGCCCCGGCACATAGATGAGGTAGGGAATGTGTAACTGTTCGTTATAAAGTTGTGATGAATGCTTATACACGCCGCGTTCGCCCAACGATTCCGCATGGTCAGCCATAATGACCACCATGGTGTCTTTCATCCGCCCGCTGCTTTCCAGCCAATCGAATAAACGCCCCAGGTGATAATCCACGTATGCAACTTCGCCGTCATACAAGTCCGTAAGCGACGAACCGAAATTAAATTGCTCGTGTTTGACATAGGGTCTGTGGGTGTCTGTCGAATAAAGGTAAGCCGCAAAGGGGCGCGCCGAATCGCTGCCTAAAACTTTGATGGCCGCATCAATGGTTGCTGCGAAGCTGCGCTGACGAGATTCTTCGACAATTTTCATGCCTTTGACGTGGCGCAAGATAGTAGCCACGCGGCGTGGAAAGAGCAGGGCATTATATCCCCCGCTGGCTAAAATTTGCGGCCAGCCGGGAAGCTGTTTATCCCAATAAACGCCTTGCGTAAATTTCGGCAGCGCTTCAAAAGTATTCGGCGCAGGGGTAAAGCCGTTTTCAAAAACCTGTGATTGTTCAGCAAATTTATCAATGTTGGGGCTGGTCTTGCGCGAGTAACCATAAGTCCCTAAATGGTCGGCGCGCAGCGCATCAACAAAGACATAGATTAAATTGAAGCGTTCGGCGTTCGTTACGGGCGCCGTGTGAAGCGCTTCAAATTGGCGGTTCCAATCGCCTATATCTACCTGTGTGAGTTCGCCGCCGATGCCGTTATTGTCAATGCCATCACCGACAATCTCTTTGCGGGCCGGATTGATTGCCGCATTCGCATCATCCGTATCGCCGCCACCCAGCACTGCCGACCAACCGTCGCGGTCGAAATCCAGCACATATTGAATCAGACGAATGTGTTGCCGGGTTTGCGTGGTGCGATAAGCCACCTGATGTTTGAGGTTTTGATTGCGGTCAAAGTAAATAAAGGTAAAGACCGCGCCGGCAAGTACAGTAATACCCGCAAGGATTGCAACGATGGGCCTCAGATTAAGCGCTTGAATTTTAGGCGAGGTAAAATAGATGGCGCTACAAAGGGTC
>JBIOWC010000461.1:0-4103 GCA_044868105.1 Blastocatellia bacterium | reverse complement strand
ACCTTTAACTGATCAAACTCAACAAGCCGCCGCTATGTCCACCCGCCGGGCAGTTCTGGTTGGCATTAACCTTTACCAGCCTGCAAATGGGTTAAACGATTGTGGCGCGGTTTCTGACCAACCTGCTGTGGCGCCAACAACCAGGTCGCCGAAATCGCCAGTCGGTTCATCAAGAGCGCAACGCGTCGCCCCACCTTCAACCTCAACGCAAGCGAAAGGTGCCGCGGTAAGCGGCACGCCGGGTCGTAGCGCCTTCGGCAATCTCTGCGGCCCCGGAAAAGATATTCAGGATATGAATGCCATCTTAAAATCAAAGTATGGATTTACTGAAATTTATATCCTGAAAGACCAGGAAGCGAGCCGAGAAGCGATTCTGCAAAATCTCGAAAAACATTTAATTGAAGAGGCAAAGCCTGGCGACATCTGCCTGTTCTTTTATTCAGGTCATGGCTCGAAAGTAAAAAACAGCGCCTCTAATGAAGAAGATAAATACGACGAAAGTATCGTTCCAGCCGATTCTTATAAAGGCGCCAAAGATATTCGCGATAAAGAACTCGCCGAACTTTATCATCGGGCGCTCGATAAAGGCGTAATTTTGACTATCATTTCCGATAGCTGTCACAGCGGCTCAAACGCCCGTGGTTCGGGTTATCCCGTCAATGAAAGAGTTCGCGCCTTGCCCTTTGATGAAAATGATGTGAAAGATGCCAGGCGTCGCGAGTTATCGCCCGAAGAGCGCGGCGCCCTGGTGCTATCAGCGGCGCAGGATTATCAGGAGGCAAAAGAACGCATGCGGGGCGGCATCTGGCGCGGCAATCTCGCCTATGCGCTGGTCAATGTGTTGAAATCGCCGGCCGTGTCAATTAATGAATCCGCTGAACGAATTTACCAACGAATCGTCGCCTTCATGAAAGGTGAAGGCGTAGGCGAACAACCGGTCATCTCAGGTGAAGCGCGTCGTTTGAAAAAACCGCTATTTGGATGGATAGCCAATGCTGCTGAATCCTTGCCGGCGGTTGCAGTGATTAAAAAAGAGGGGAATATTATCACCCTGCAAGGTGGATTGGCTCTCGGTTTGAATGTGGATTCGGAATTGAAAAAAGTCGGTGACGAAAAAGAGAAACCGGTACGCTTGAAGGTGACGAAGCTAGAGGGGTTGGATTCTTGCGAGGCGATGGTCATCGGCGGAAATACAACCAGCATTTCAAAAGACGACCTCTTTGTACTGGATCGTTGGGTCAATCGCGGAAGAACCAACCTGACCATTTGGATGCCTCAGGCTTTGGATGCAAAGGAACTGCAAAAGCAAGCGCAGGAAATAGCCAAACTGAAAAGTTCGCCAAAACTTCTTTGGATTGACGACCCGACGGAAACTTCAACGACTACAAAACTCTTGCCTTCTTGTCTTATCTATTTTGATAATGGCTGGAAGATGACGCTCGACGGGCAGACCAGGGAGTTAGGCGCGACCCTTTCGGCCGCAACCATCAATACCGAGTTGAATTCTTATAACAAAATCCGTTTCTTTGTGAACATCCCTCCACCTGTTGAACTCCGGCAGGGCCTTCAAATCGGCAAAGGTACGCGCCGCGAAGCAATTGCCGTATCAAAAGATAAAGAAGAGGCGCAATATTTCTTAGTCGGCCGCTGGAATGCTGACAAATTTGAATATGCCTGGGTGCGCCCAGGAGTTGAAGGTAACCAGGCTAGAAACGTTTCAGACCCGTTGCCGTTGAGAAGCGATTGGTTTGTTATAGATGGCAAGAGTGAAACTCTGGCGAGCGCGATTGAAGGGTTGGAAGACCGGGTTACAGTATTAGGAAAAGTTCGCGGCTGGTTGCAACTTGAGGCGACCAACGAAGGTCGCAAATTCCCTTATATATTGGCGCTCAGAAAGACCGGAACCGGTGAAATCATTCCCAGCAATTGCACAAAAAATGGCGAGGCGGCGCCCTGCGAAGTTGTCGAAGGGCAGCCCTATGATTTGGTTTTAGTTGCAGACTCCGAAGAATTAAAACAAGGCGTGACCCAACAACGAGTCTATGTTTTTACGATTGATAGCGCCGGAACCGGATACCTGTTATTCAACCGTCGGGGCAATGTTGAAAACCGAATTCCTAAGAATCCTTCAAGCCCGCAGCCGGTCGAGATATTGGGACCGCCCGGTATGGTTAAAATGGCTCCGCCATTTGGCGTTGATACTTATATTTTAATTACGACCGATGATGAAACCGGGCTGAGCGAACCCAAGGTCTTGGAGTTTGCCGGAGCCGTTCAACGCAAAGGCGCGCAAAATCCTTTTGAGAGTTTGATTGATGATTTGCGCACCGGTTCGCGCGGGGCAGTTTCGGATGTGCCGCTCAACTGGTCAATCGAGCGCATCTTTTTACGCAGTGTCGGAAAATCAAATTGATATGATGGTGATAAGCATGGTAAATAGAACGATAGATGCTACAGGTTCGAGCATTCATCAAATTAATAAACCGGCAGTAAAAATCATAGTCCTGATAACCGTTTTAACGGGTTACTTGTTCTGTGTGAATCAAACGGTTCTTGCACAGGAAGCGGTTCAATTAGGCAGAGGCGTGGATGCCAATGATCCCGATATTGTTTTATTGAAAGATGTTTGGGAAAAGACTGTTCACACGGCCAAAGCACCCGCCGGAATTCTGTTCCCGCCACAACTTTATGTGATGTCGGATGACGAACAGATATTAACGCAAAAAGACCCAAAAGTTCCCAATGCCTTTGCCACACTGGCTACCGATCGCGGGAAAATCTATCCGGTTGTAGTCGTCAATATTGCCTTATTAAAAAAGGTTGTTGAAGGCAATCCCGACCGTTTGGCTTATGTTTTAGGACACGAGTTGTCGCATCATACATTGGGCCATGTCAAACGCGGACGACCAGCCGTAGGGACGCTCTATTTGGTGAACGCCTTTACCCGCGAGCAAGAGCTTGATGCCGATAAAAATGGCATGATGGTGGCGCTGGCCTCCGGTTATTCGTTCAGAGAGGCCCTCGGCGCAATGCGAAAATTTATTGATTTAGGGCTTGAATATTCGCCACTTGAAGCCGTTGCGGTATCACACCCTTCGTGGTCGCAGCGTCTCGAAAAGATGGATAAAGAACGCGCTGCACTCTGGCAATCGGTGAGCGCTTTTAGAAGCGGCGTGGTGTTTCTCGCGGTTGAGCAATTCGGTTCAGCCGAACGGTGTTTCGATGCGGTGGTTAAACAATTCCCGGACTGTTATGAAGCCTGGGCCAATCTCGGTTATGCGCGGCTCATGCAATATTGCGATTTACTGAGTTCCGAAGACATTAAAGATTTCGATATAGGTCACCTTGTCATAGCCGGATTTTATAGTCGTCCGAAAAGTTTGGAGGATAGAGGCCGGGGAAAAGACCCTGAGCTTTGGAATCGGGCGGTCGATGCTTTGAATCAAGCGTTGAAACTGAATCCGAATTTAACTTTGGCAAAAGCCAATTTGGGCATCGCCTACCTGGTGAAACCTGAAGGTAAAGAGGCTGCAAAGGCGAGCCAATATCTTGAAGAAGCAGTAGCGGATTCCGCCAAGGATAAAGATGTGGATCTATTGCGTCGCATTGTGATAGTGACCAATGCGGGAGTCGCCAATTTGGCTTCCGGTAATCTGGAACTGAGCGCCCGCCGCGCCATTCAAGCGTATGATTTGGGAGGCAACAAAAGCACGCTCACGGCTCCGGCCATCCTTTATAACTATGCCGCAACACTAGAGCGTGAAGGGAGTATTGAGCAAAAACGTAAAGCCGCACAGATTCTTTACGATTATTTAAGAGTCGCCAGTCGCTCATCGGTTTGGTTTGCCATTGGCAGTGAACATTACGAACACCTGTGCAGCGAACAATCGCTGGCTTGTAAGGCTGCCGAAGCCGTCGTCGCCCAACCCAATCGCTTAATCTTCAGTATTGATTTAGGAAAAGGTCGCGTCGTTTCGCTGGCTGATTCAATGGCTGATGTTGAAAAGCAATTGGGAAAGCCGGTGCCGATTCCTGTGGTGAAAACAGCAAACATCAGGCGATTGAAGTATCCTCAACTGGGAATTGAGGTGTTGGGCCGGGAA
>JBIOWC010000460.1:0-6494 GCA_044868105.1 Blastocatellia bacterium | reverse complement strand
AGGCCGCGCTCGACCTTCAGGAATATACCGATCATCTTTCACTTGCTACTGGCTTAATAGATGACTGCGGAAGGCCGATGCGCTGCAACAGCCTTTGGTAACGCGGGTCCGAGCGCAGGCGGTCATAATCTGGCATTGCATTAATCCACGGCGTCAGGAAATCACGTTCTTCGTAAGCCTTCTCCCACCATTCGAATACCTTATCGTCTTCGCCAAGTCCAAAGTAAATCTCGGCGGTGGCCGCCGGGCGGGCGATGCCCTGTCGTTGCCATTCATGGATGATGTCGTAGGCTTTGTCCGGCTCACCTGAGCGGGCGTGCAGATAGCCAATGTAACAGGTGGCCCAGGGAAATTCGCCGGATATGTCCAGCGCCTTTTGAAAGGCTGCAAGCGCCTCTTCATATCTCCCTTGCAGGGTGTAGGTCTGCCCCAGGTAGAAGTGGCCCAGCGAGAGCTGCGGGTCTAACTCGATGGCCTTTTTTAGCTGCTCGGCTGAGGCCTCGTATCTGCGGGCATAACAGAGCGCCCGCCCTGCCGCAGCGTTGACGGTGGGCGAAATCGGGTCGAGTTGCAGGGCCCGCTCGACCTCAGTGAGGGCCTCGTCCATCCGCCCCAGAACTGTCAAAACATAAGAATACCACTGGTGGGCGAGGGCGTAGCTGGGGTTCAGCTCAAGCGCTCGCTTAAATTCCCGCTCGGCCGCCGCAAAACGATAGTCATAGGCCAGGTTGATGATCCCGAGCGAAGTGTGCGCCTCGGCCAGCTCGTCATCAATCCCGGAGGCCTTCTCCGCCATGGCTTTCGCGAGCGGAAATATCTCTTTCGGAGCCCTGAACCCAAAGGTCCCGAGCACACTGTAGGCGTCGGCCAATCCCGTATAGGCCAGCGCGTACTCCGGGTCGGCGCGGGTTGCCTGCTGGAAATAATCTATCGCTTTTTGCATGATCCCTGGCATGAAGCGCTTGTTCCAGAAGTAGCGCCCCTTCAGATACAGGTGATAAGCCTTGAGGTTCTCCGTGTAGCGCTTCACCAGGGCTGTCCGGTCATTGGGAAATAACTTGAGCGTGAGCTTGTCTACAATAGCCAGCGAGATCTCATCCTGAATGGAGAACAGGTCGTCCCACTGGCAATCATACACCTCAGCCCAGACGTGATAGCCGTCTGCGGCATTGACAAGCTGAGCTGAGATGCGCAGGCGGTTCCCAGCCCTGCGCACGCTTCCCTCCAGTATAGATCCCGCGTTCAGCATCCGGCCGATCTCGCGAACATTCGTATTTCCCCCCTTGAACGAAAACGACGAGCTGTGCGCCACCACGCGGAACTCTTTGAGCTTCGCCAGCCGGCCGATCAGTTCTTCGGAGAGGCCGTCGCAGAAGTAGTCATTCTCAGGGTTGCCCGACAGATTGACAAAGGGCAGCACGGCGATAGCCAATGCCGGGGCGGTTTCTTCAGCGTGAGGCGCCCTGTCGGGGCGCGCCGAGAGGATTTCTGTGACCTCGGCCATGAAGCGATAGCCGTGTTTAGGAACCGTCTCAATGTAACGCGGGGAGTGGACATTGTCGCCAATCGTATGGCGAATGTTTTTGATCTCCTGCGCCAGGGCGCTGTCAGTAACAAACGACTGTTTCCAGACCTGCTCGAAGAGCTCCTGCTTTTCAACCACATGGTCTCTATGCGCGATGAGATAGATCAGCACGTCGAAGGCCCGCGGTTCAATGGCCTGAGACTGCCCCTGCTTCAGCACACGGAAATTGTGAAGATCGACACGGACATCGTCGAAAATATAGGCCGCCAGGTGGTCTTCGCTCAATGAGTCTGTGGCGCTCATAAAAACATCATCATTTCATCAAGAATTCTTCAATACGGCCAAGGCCAGCCAGATTATATTGTCATCGAGAGGATTAGTGAAGTCCTCGATTGGTTATCAGTAAGTCGAGAAATGGCGGGGTCTAGGCTTAGAAAGGAGATACGATTATGAAACATTCCCGGACCCAAACAAATCGGCGTACGCCACCAAAGGCGCGCGCAGTAATCATAATTCTCATATCCTTGCTGCTGGTCTCGTGGAATTATCAGGTTCAGGCCGACTTGGCGCCGGGCGACCTGGATCCGGCTTTCGGTTCCGAAGGCAAGGTAATTACCGATTTCGTCGTCAACGGGGCGACACGAAACGCCAAGCTCAGTGCGCTCGCGCTGCAGCCGGATGGAAAGATCGTCGCCGCAGGGCCTACAGGCTTCTCAGGTTTAGCGCTGGCGCGCTACACCCCGGATGGCCGCCTTGACGCCACCTTCGGCGACGGCGGCAAAGTCGTCAGTGAGGCTGTCGGCGATTATTATTTTGGCCCTTTTCTGGTAGGAATTTTGCCCGGTGGCCGCATCCTCGTGGCCTCCGACCTCTTTCCGTTATTGCCCCCGGGGGGCAGCTTTTTGTCCTGCTACACCCCGGATGGCAACCTGGACACCTCATTCGGCGATGGCGGCAAGGTCTACGATCCGTCCATCGCGGTTTCTGACCTGGTCGTTCAAGCCGACGGGCGGGTGGTCATCGCGACCGTGAATAAAGGACTGATCCGCATCAACCCTGACGGCACACGTGACCGGTCATTCGGCGCCGACGGTCAGGCGGCGATTGATGGCGTGCGGGTTTATAAGCTAACCCAGCAGAGCGACGGACAAATCGTCGGGGCGGGGTCGGCCGACAACTTAGGCTTTGCGCTGGCGCGCTATAACCCGGATGGCCGTCTTGATCCCCTGTTCGGAAAGAAAGGGGTGGTTAGAACCGATATGCCCGGCGGCGAAGGGGCGCTGCGGGTAGCGCTAGCCACCGATGGCCGTATTGTGGCGCTTGGCCGGTCCCGCGAGGGGGGCAAAAAGCAGCCCTACCGCCTTGCCTTGGTGCGGTATAACACGGACGGCAGCCTGGATTCATCGTTCGGCGACGCCGGCAAGATCACCACTCTCTGTAGTGAGTCTTATCCCAACCCTACAGGGTTGGCGGTTCAGCCTGACGGTCACATACTGGTCTCGAAATCCTCTGGCGATGACGGAGACTTCGAGTTGATCCGCTACACGCCAAACGGCAGCCTCGATCTGTTGTTCGGAAGTGCGGGCGTTATGCGGACGGACTTTTCCGGCCGGCGCGACGAAATCAGTGCGCTGGCTCTTGTTAGCCACGACCGCGTCGTGGCGGCCGGCTCGAGTGGCCTACTCGATGCTACCGGCACCCCCCAAGAGAGCTGCTTCGCTCTGGCTTGCTATGCGGCCACAGTCACGCCGCAGGAGGCGGATTTCGATCTGGGATTCAGCCCCTCGGTCATCCACGCGACGCGAGGCACGAAGGTCATAGTCGAAGTCAGCCTTTACCGAATGGGCGGATTTAGCGGCGCGGTAACCATAACGCCGCCCGCGCCCGCCATCGAGGGCATCATCTGCAAGTCTCCGGAACCGTTAACGACTACAGGTATAGCGGCGAGTTGGAGTTTCAAGGTCAAGGGCTCTGCCGCGCCGGGGCCACACCAGCTTACCTTCGTGGGTAGGGACGCGACGGGCAGCGAGCGCAGTGCGACGGTGACTTTGTTGGTCGACTAGATGGGCGGCACACCCAGACCGGGAGTCATGCCGGTATCGGGAGTGGGAGCGACCGGGTCTGCCTGCACCAAAAACCCGACCGCTACCACAGGCAGTACCGACAGCCGGCCGCCCCATCCTTACTTATCTGGGGGTGCCAGCCAGATAGA
This sequence comes from Blastocatellia bacterium, assembly GCA_044868105.1. Classification (GTDB taxonomy): domain Bacteria; phylum Acidobacteriota; class Blastocatellia; order UBA7656; family UBA7656; genus JBFMDH01. The sequence continues at coordinate 2,757 of JBIOWC010000460.1, read as the reverse complement.
GTCTCTCCCTACGTCCAATCACCCCGAGCCGAGTCCTGCAAACATCGCAAGGCTCGGACAACTGGCAGGCCTATGAGCCTGCGATTATTTAAGGAGGAGAATTATGCGAAGCAATACTAAGATCGGGTTACTCTTCACGCTGGCCTGCGTCGCCCTCCTCATGTGGGCGTCGGCCCTTCCGGGCGAGGCTCAGCAGGCGGAGGTCAGAAGGCAAGCAAACTGCAACGTGGCGAACGTCGCCGGCACTTACGCTTACGCGGCGTTCGGGACGGTTTCAGCTGCCAACCCCGCGGGCCTGCCCGCCGGGCCCTACAATTCAGCCGCTACTCTTGTGCTCGATGGCGCCGGGAACTTTGTCGTTGACGCAAAGACAAGCTACAACGGCGTGATCGTGGACGAACATTTCGAAGGCACCTACGTGGTGGGGGAAGATTGTTCAGTAACGTACCTGCTGCAAGGCACTCCCTTCGTCTATGGCCTATTCACAAACAACCGGAAAGAGGCCCGGGCCATTTCGTTGATCCCGGGGACGAACGTCACCTTCCTGACCGTCGCGAAGTAGCGCGTCCTCAGAGGCAGCCCGTTGAAGATCGGGCAGGGCCGGTGGCAAACCGCGATTGGGACGGCAGCCCTCTTGGGCGCTTGTCCAGCCGGGGTACGGAATAGTCACAACCGGTTCCGGCTCTCGGCGCCGCCCTAATGGTGCGCCATGGCGCACCATTAGGGCGGCGCAATTTCGTTATCCGACTTCTGATTTCACTTGATCACGCTTCCAACCATTTGTTGATTGCGGCGCGGTGAAGAGATTCGTTGCGCCGCAAATTTAATCATCAACTCTGCGGGTACTTCATGGTCAATGGGTCGGGCAACGGGATGCGGATGATTTTGCCCTCTTTAGTGAAATTTGTCAGTTTATACTGCGGTTTATCGGGATTGCCTTTGGTGATGTCGTCAAGGTTGCCGACCACGAGAATGACCAACTGGTCAGGGTGCAGATATTTTTGCGCGACGCGCAGCACCTCATCGGCGGTGACGGCTTTAATGCGCTCGCGGTACTTATCCCAGAAATCTGCGGGGCGACCGGTGTATTCATCCTGCGCAAAGGTCCCGGCAATCTGCGCGGCGCTCGTGAAGTTCAACGAAAAGGTTTCGACGAATTGATTGATTGAAGTATTCAACTCTTCCGGTTTGACCTTCTCGGTGCGCATGCGATTGATTTCAGCGAGCACAATCTCAATGCCCTGCGCGGCGGTCGAACTCTTCGATTGAAACGACGCCGTAAAGGATGACGGGTAATAAACCCCGAAGCCGAAATCCGAACCGGCGCTGTAGGCTAACCCTTCATCGGAACGCACGCGACTGGTGATGCGCGAGGTAAAACCGCCGCCGCCGAGTATGTCATTCATAATCGCCAGCGCCGCAAAATCCGGATTGTCCCGCGTGGTGCTGAGATGCCCGATGGTGACGCGCCCTTGATTCACATCGGGTTTATGGACGGCGTACAGACCGGGCACCGGCGTATGCGTGGGCTTGGGCACTTCGGCGACCGGCTCCCGACTACCCTCCCAACCGCGCATCTGGTTTTCCAGTTTCGCTTTCAACTCTGTGGTGTTGAAATCGCCCGAAACTGCAAAGATAAAGTTCGCCGGATGGTAATACTTTTTATGAAAGGCAACCATCTCGTCGCGGGTAATCCCTTCAATCGAAGCTTTGGTTGAAAACCGGGTCGAGAAATGCTCAGCGCCGCGCATCAATCTATCCCACTCGCGTTCTTCAATATCGCCGGTGTCATCGTTGCGGCGTTCCATGGCTTGCAGGATTTGCGTCTTTGCCAACTTCAAGCGGTCTTCCTGAAAGCCCGGATTTTTCAGCATATCGAAGAATAATTCCAGGGCCTTATCAATATCTTTCGACAGGCAATTGAGACTGGCGTTGCCCTGCGTTTCGCCGATGCCGCTGCTGATGGCGGCGGCCAGAAAGTCGGCCGCTTCGTCAAAATCTTCGGCTTTTTTGCTGGTCGTTCCGCCCGACCGAATCTGGCTTCCGGTAAGCCCCGCGAGTCCTTCTTTGCCTTTGGGTTCAAGATAGTCGCCGGTTCGCACAAGGACGGAAATATTGATAAGTGGCAGGGTGTGGTCTTCGACCATATAAGCCACCACACCGTTGGCTAAGGCCTGGCGATAGGGCGCGCGTTTCGGCGGATTGTAAACCAGTTGCGGGTATTTCAACTGGTCAGGATGGGCGACGAGGCCTGGCGCTGACGCCCGTTGCGATGACGCAGGTTGCGATGACGCAGGTTGCGATGGCGCAGGTTGTGGTTTGGTGGTTGCCGGTTTCGCTTTTTGCGCGAAGCTGAAAACGGGCGCCGAGGTAAGCGTTACGCTCAACATGAATCCAAGGATTATCTGCCTGAGTCGCTGGTTCACTGTTTGCCTCCTTCCAACTGTTTCAAGCGCTCTTCGAGGAGTTTCTTGACATATTTAATGGCCGCCTGGTCTTCGGGTGGGGCTTTGGCTCCTTGCTGCTCAATGGCGGCTAAAAATTGTTTGACCTGTTCGGCTTTCATTTGCGGCAGCATGGATTTCAGTTGTTGAATTTGCTGTTTGTCCTCGTCGCTCAACTTGGCCAATTCAGGGTCTTCGGGCTGATCGCTCTTCTTGGTGTAATAGATCGCCACGTTGCGATTCTCTTTGTCGAAATACTTTTTGGCGACCCGCTGAATGTCCCCGGCCGTGACGGCCTGCAAAAGCGGCGGGT
>JBIOWC010000459.1:0-4609 GCA_044868105.1 Blastocatellia bacterium | reverse complement strand
CACGCTTACGCCATTGCCGTTGATTCATCAGGCAATGCTTACGTAGGGGGTTACACGCTGACCACGAATGGGACATTCACCGTTCTGAACGGTCCCGACACCACCTACAACGGCGGGTTTTGGGACGCCTACATTGCCAAAATTAATGCGAATGGAACGCTCGCTTATTGCGGCTATATTGGCGGCAATGGTGAAGAGACCGGTTACGGTATGGCTGTAGATAATTCAGGCAACGCCTATATGACCGGCTATACAAACTCCACCTTCGGGTTTCCGCAGGTGGTTGGCCCCGATTTGACTTTCAATGGCAGCTCCGATTGTTGGATAGCAAAAGTGAATTCGAGTGGAACAATCGCCTATTGCGGTTACATTGGTGGCTCTAGCGGCGAGTCTGGCGGTTGGTATGACAGCGTTGCTGTAGATAGTACGGGCAGTGCCTATGTCGTCGGGTTCACCCTATCGACTCAGGCCACTTTTCCCGAAACTGTGGGGCCTGACTTAACCTATAACGGCGGCGGTTCCTTTGGAGACGGGTTTATTGCGAAGGTTAATGCAGCAGGTACTGGGCTGGATTATTGCGGCTACATCGGCGGCTCACTCGATGACCAACCGAACGCCGTGGCCGTCGATAGTTCTGGCAATGCTTACATCACGGGAAATACTGCTTCAACACAATCATCACCAACGCCTTTCCCGGTCACCGTCGGTCCAGACCTCACGCATGGCGGTAGCGGAGAAGGGTTTGTCGCCAAAGTAAATGCCGGGGGCGCTACCCTCGGTTATTGCGGATTTATCGGCGGCAGCGGGAGTGACTCGGCAAACGGTATTGCTGTAGATTCCATCGGCAACGCTTACATCACCGGCAACACGGCGTCTGACGAATCCACTTTCCCGGTCGCCGTCGGTCCCGATACCAGTTTTAATGGCGGCGGCAATGACGCGTTCATTGCAAAAGTAAATACGGCGGGCAACGGTTTCGCCTACAGCGGCTTTATCGGCGGCAGCGGAGGCGACTGGGGATATGGTGTTGCGGTAAACGACTCGGGCTATGCTTACATCACCGGAACTACCACTTCAACGGAAACCAGTTTTCCAGTCACCGCCGTTGGCATAGACGCATCGCAAAACGGCAGTGCGGATATTTTCATTACTGAAATATCCCCTATTCCTTCGGCCGTAAAGCTCGCGTCATTCACGGCGACAGGATTTGCAGACGGTTATGTTCTGTTGCGCTGGAAGACCGGTTATGAAGCGGACAACCTCGGCTTCAACCTTTACCGCGATGACAACAACGGGCGCGAAAAGATTAATCCAAGTTTAGTCGCCGGTTCAGCTCTCGCATACGGAACCGCAAATGTCCTGAGTTCCGGCAACTCCTATGCGTGGAGCGAGGCAAAGCCCTTTAACCCGAATGCCGAATATTGGCTTGAAGCGGTTGATTTGAATAACAAAAGTCATTGGTTTGGTCCAATACAAGGGCAGCGCTCGACCGCGCCAAGCTCGCGTGCGGAACGCGAGCACGAACAAGCAATGCTGCTCAGTCAATTAAACCATCGTGACGGCCAAACCGAAGCCGTCTTTGATGAACAACCCGTCGAATCAACGCTAAGCGCCTTGAACAACGCACGGGTCGAACCACAAGCAAATCTTGCCGGGCGTTCGGCAATCAAGTTATCCATTAAACAGGAAGGCTGGTATCGCGTCACCGCGCAGGAATTGCTGCAAAGCGGACTTGAGGCGAATACCGACCCGCGCAATCTGCAACTCTTTACCGAAGGCAGTGAAGTTGCGCTGCTCGTCAACGGCGAAGCGGATGGTAAACTCAATCCCGCGGACACCATCGAATTTTACGCGCCGCCGCTGGTCGCTGATTACGATAATACGCGCGTATTCTGGTTAGTCGCCGGCGCGCAAGCCGGCGAGCGCATCGGCAAAGTGAAAGGCAAGGCGACCTCAGCAAAGTATGGAAATTTCGCTTGCGTTGTTGAAAGAAGAGACCGAACTATTTATTTTTCATCGCTCAAAAACGGTGAAGCAGAAAATTTCTTCGGTGGTGCGATTACCTCAAAACCGCTTTCGCAAACCTTAAACCTAAGGGGCGTTGCCCCCTCCTCGGAACCGACAACCCTGGAAGTCTCCGTGCAAGGCGTGACCCATTCGCTGCACTATGTTAAGGCGAACCTTAACGGCACAGACTTAGGGGCAGTCGCTTTTCTGGGGCAAAACCAGACAACCGCGAAATTCGATATTTCACAAGCCAATCTGGTTGAAGGTGATAATGTGGTCACGCTGACGGCGCTCGGCGGCCAACAAGATGTCTGCCTCGTTGAGGCGGTGCGGGTTCGTTATTTGCGAAACTACACGGCGAACAATGATGCGTTAAAATGCACAACTGCGAGCAAACAAAAGATCACCATTGATGGCTTCACGAGTCAAAATATCCGCCTAGTTGATGTGACCAATCCGCACACGCCGCAAGAGGTCAAAGGTCTCATTCAATCGGCTGCCGAGGGTTACTCGATAACCACCACGGCGCCCAAAGGTGGGAGTTCAACGCTTCTCGCGTTTAGCGAACAGCAAATCAAAAGGCCCGATTCCATTACCTTCAATGAATCGTCTGCCTGGCGCAGCAGCGGGATGAAATCCGATTTGCTCATCCTAACTCCCAAAGAGTTTGTCAGCGCCATCGAACCGCTCAAAGCATTAAGAACGAATCAGGGGTTGAAGGTTGATGTAATCAATATCGAAGATATCTATGATGAGTTCAATTTCGGTGAAAAATCTCCGCAGGCAATAAAAGATTTTCTTGCTTTCACGAAATCCGCCTGGCAGAGAGCGCCGCGTTACGTGTTGCTGGTTGGCGACGCGACCTTCGATGCAAAGAATTATCTCGGGCAAGGTAATCAGGATTTTGTCCCGACGAAATTGATTGACACCGATTATATGGAAACCGCTTCGGATGATTGGCTGGTGGATTTTGATAGGGATGGATTTGCCGAGATGGCAATTGGTCGGCTGCCCGCGCGCAGTAGTCAAGAGACCTGGACTATGGTGTCGAAGATTATCAGTTATGAACAAGCCACCAATCCCGACAGGGTGTTACTGGTGAGCGATACGAATGATTCGTTTAACTTTGAAGCGGCTAATGAAGGTTTGAGGGGTTGGCTAGATCATTCGCAGGTCGAAGAGATTCGTCGCGGGCGTTTGGACCCGGCGACGGCGAAGAGCAATTTAATATCGGCTATCGGGCGCGGACAAAAGGTCGTGTCTTACACTGGACACGGAACGGTAGATGCCTGGCGTGGCAATTTACTTTCCGCCGATGATCTACGAAATCTCAGAAACCAGGCGCTGCCGACATTCGTGTTGATGACCTGCTTGAATGGCTATTTTCAAGACCCCCAACTCGATGCCCTGGCCGAATCGTTGCTTAAGCTTGAACATGGCGGTGCGGTCGCCGTTTGGGCCTCTTCGGGAATGACCGACCCCGGCGGGCAAGCGTTGCTCAACCAGGCTTTCTTCCGAGAGCTCTTCAGCAGCGACGCAAAAACCTTGGGAGAAGCGGCCGTGAAAGCCAAGGCTTCCGTAGGCGATTTGGATATTCGTCGCACCTGGATATTATTTGGTGACCCGTCAATGCAGGTGAATTAACCGATTGAAAAATGTTTGGTGATTTGATGAGCGCGTTGGATATCAACCAACGCGCTTATTTTATTTTATGGCGGCGGACCTGTCGCTGACTCAAGGCACTGCGCTCTTAAGGGTCAGGAAAACTTCTACCTGGCTTTGTTTTTAAGCTCCATCAGCCGGGCGCGTTGTTCGGGGGTCAGGCGATTGCGAATTTGAATAAGCAAGGCAAATTGGCCGCGTTTGATTTCGCGCTCAACCGTCAACGCTTTATCCAGTTGCGCCAGGGTTTGTTGTTCGTTTACCTGTTCTTGTTTAAGCAGGGCGAGCAATTTTTCCATCTCATCCTGCAACTGCCATTGTAATTCGGTGAAGCGCACCTGAGCTTTTCGTAAATCAGTTTTGAGCGCTTCTTTCTGTTCATCACTGAGACCGATTGCCTGTTGATGTTGCATGACCAGTTCAGGAGCAAAGAGCAGTTCACCTATTGGGTCACTGGCCGGTTGCTGAGCCTGAACGGCTTGATTGACGAAAAATAATAAAATGATTAAAGCGTAGATTCTTAATTTCATAGATTTCCCTCTTCAATTCTTTTCCTCAGGAAACAATCTTTTCATTTCAACTAACGGCTCGCCCACTTGCGGAATGGTTTTGAACAGTTCCGCGCCCGGCGTCTTCAATAAACCAGCGGTCGGCGATTGCCATTTCGAGATGAGCATCGCGGGTTGTAGCGCCTGCGTTGTTAGTGATTTATGCCGCGCATACAACGATGGCGCTTTTTTAGCATTGCGGTTTTGCCCATCTCTTATTAATTTAGGTTGCCTCGGTGCGCCCGCATAACTTTCAGGCGGCGCGGGCGTAGGTTCAGCATTTTTTAGTGGCACAGACACGATTGGCGTATCCGGTCTTTGTTCAAGGGTCGGTTTGCTTGAAAAGGGTTTGATAAAAAAGAGGACCGCGAGGATGACCAGCATGAACATGG
>JBIOWC010000458.1:0-6776 GCA_044868105.1 Blastocatellia bacterium | reverse complement strand
TATTGTCGCCGCGGTCGCCGAACAGGCAGCCTTCGCCATTCGTCAGGCTGAACTTTTTCGCGAAGCCACGGAAGCGGCTACCAGAGCCAATTTGCTGAATCAGATTGTCGCCTCCATGCGGCGTTCCTTAAACATTGATGAAATTTTACAGGTCGCCGTTGATGAACTGAGTCGCGCCTTGACTGTCAATCGAGCCTACATTCGCAAATTCATCGGCGATGACGGACTTATCGTTGCGCAGTGTTTAAGCGCACCTGAACTCAAGGTCCCGAATGTAACGACCCGAAGCAAAGAGTATCTCATTAACCATCTGCTGACCCATCAACTTATTCATACGCGTCATTCGGTAATCATAGATAATCTAGAGGATTTTCTGTTCAAGAATTTGCACCTTCATGAAGGAATCCAACTGCGCCAGATGAATCCTCCGAATAAATCGCAAATCTCTTGTCCGATTTTTATCAATGAAACCTTTTGGGGCGTTGTCTCCATTGCCCAGACCGACCGCGAACGAAAATGGACTAAAAACGAAATCACCTTGGTTGAAGAGGTGACGGCTCACCTGGAGATTGCCATCAGTCATAGTCAACTGTATGAAGAAGCTCAACAGGCAGCCAAAGTCGAATCGCTCATTCGACAGTTAACCGAAAGCCTCAATCAATCCAGCCGCATCAATGAAATTTACCATATTGTCGCTCAGGAACTTGGCAAACACCTGGCGGCTGACGCTCTCTTTATCTTTTCCACCAATCTTGAAACCAGCGATTGGCAGATTGAATGCGCCTATAGTCAGGGAGAACCTTTTCAACCTCCCCAGTTGCGAGTCAATTTCGCCCAATTGCTTCCCCTGAATCCATTCATTAAAGAGGATGTCGTGGTCCTCAATGACCTCGAACACCATAACGATTTAGAGCCCTACAGAGAAATATATCCTCGCCTGAATGAAGTAAAAGCCTATGCTTCAATCAAATTGTCTTATAAGGAAAATATTAAAATCGGTATTGGCATCATCTCTAAATCCGCCTCGAAGCAATGGACAAGTCAGGATTTAAACATTCTGAAAGCGGCGGTCAATCAAATGGGCATCGCCTTAGAGCGCGCCGAACTTTTTGAGCAAATATGGCGCGGGAAAATCGAATGGGAAAACACCTTTGATGCGCTGACGGATGGCTTACTGATTTTTGACCGCAATGGCATTCTGCGGCGCGTCAATGCCGTCGGCATGAAACTCGAAAGCTTATCCGCTTCGGAAATGCTAGGGCAAAAGTGTTGCTCGCTGCTCACTGAGTTTGAAGGTGAAGATTGCAAAGTTGCGCGCGTCATTGCCACTGGCAAACCCGTCACTTTTGAGCTGACCCCTGAGAAATTGTCGCGCCCAGTATTAATTACCATTTCACCGCTCACCGAACCTGAGAAAACCGCTGGCGGATACGCTTTTTCAAACTCCCAAAACGATAACGGCCAAACGACCATCGGAGCCGTCTGCATCATCAGAGACCTTACCGATTTACGCGCTGCACAGGCCTCGGCCAGACAGCAGAAAAACTTCCTCGCCCAACTCATCGAGCACGCCAACGAATCTATCTTTGCGCTTTCCAAAGAAGCCAAATTAATTTGGCTCAATAAGCAAGCCTTAAAGGTTTCCGGGTGTACCTATGAACAACTTGCCAACTACGGCTACACCAACTACATCGTTCCGGATGATCTGCAATCTGCAAGAGAAGCTTTTCAACATGCCTTAACCGGAGAGTCAAGGACGGTTGAATTGCGCACCCTGAATTGTTCGAATGAAGAAACCTCACTGCTGATTACCTATACACCGATTTACGATGAACAGCATCTCACGCATGTGTTGCTCATCGCGCGTGACATCACCGAGCAGAAGTTGATGAACGAACGCACCGCGCAAGATGAAAAGATGCGCGCGCTTGGACAATTATCAGCAGGCATTGCGCATAATTTTAATAATCTGCTGGCGGCCATTTTGGGTAACGCGCAATTGCTCAAACGCAACAACCCAAATGATAAATTGATGAAACAGGCGGGAGTCATTGAACGCGCAGCGCTCGATGGCGCAGAGATGGTGAAACGCATTCAAGCGTTTGCCAACCAACAGAAAGAGGTCGCGTATGAACAACTCTTAGTGAATCAGATTCTACAGGATTCCATCACCCTCACCCGACCCATTTGGCAGGATGAAGCCCGGGCGCGCGGAATTCGATATGAAGTTGAAGTTGAATTGCCGGATTCCCCGATTATTCGCGGAGCGGCATCAGAAATCCGCGAAGTCTTTGTCAATATCATTCTTAATGCGCTGGATGCCATGCCGGACGGCGGAAGCTTACATATCTCAGGAAAAGTGTCAGATGGATTTGTCGTCACGTCAATTTCAGACACCGGGTGTGGCATTAGCGAAGAGGTACGCCAACATATATTTGAACCGTTTTTTACCACTAAAGGAGTCGCCGGAACCGGCCTGGGATTAGCCGTCAGTTATACGACGATTGAACGGCACGGTGGCACGATTGAAGTGGTCAGCGAGTACCGGCAAGGCTCGACCTTTATTATTAAATTACCTATCGTGGATTTGAGCGAAGCCTTTTTCGATTCGAAACGCGATACGCAGGCCAATCGTCAAAGTCGAAACCTGCGTATACTGGTCATCGAAGATGATGACCGAGTACGCGATGTGTTGATGGAAATCTTGCGTATTTCCGGTCATCGCGTCGAAGAGGCAATGAATGGCACAAAAGCTTTAGAGTTCCTGAAAAAATCTGAATACGATTTAATTCTCACAGACCTTTCGATGCCTGACATTGATGGCTGGGCCGTGGCGACAGCGGTACGTGAGCGCTGGAAAAACTCGAAAGTGATTCTGCTGACCGGCTACGGAAGTCAAATTGATAATATTGAAGAGCATAAAAATTTGATTGATGGCATCCTGGCTAAACCCATCTCAATGGAAGACCTCAATAAAACAATCAGCGACTTACAACTCTAACGACCTTCCGAATTATTCGGTCTCGGGATTGTGACGGAATATGAAAAGGCTGGAAATCCGGGTGTTTAGCCGGCCTTCAGGTTGCTTGCTGCACCAGCGGTTAAAGCCCGAAGGTTGACCGCTGCCTAACGCCCCGCTCTCATCAACGGTTGCTTGACCCTGCTTTTACTTTGACCTTGACCTATTTACTTTTTACTTTTTTTTGACCTTTGCTTGTCGCGAAAATTGCCGACTTGTTAGAATTTTATTCCTGAAACCTAGTCCCTCTATCAGCGTTTGACTTGCAGGACTCAGGCTGGTGAAACGAATAACCTGAGAAATTAGTTGCCCGATTAAAATTCAAGGATGGTATTGATGAAGAAGTGCATCGTATTTTGTTTAGCTCTAGTAATCCTTTTCCTCAGTGTCACAACGAACACCAAAAGTTATGCTCAGGGTGGTGATACCAAACGCCGAACCGTTGCCGTCACTTACCTGCGAGACCCTGTTAAAGTCATCCTCTCCGGGACGACCTTGCGACCAACGGCGCGCGGCGAAGCGACGGTCGAACGTTGGCGCAAACGCAACCAAACGGACATCGAAATTACCTTGTCCAGTATGATTCCGGCCTACAATTTCGGCGGCGATTACACGACCTTTGTGCTGTGGGCAATCACCCCCGCCGGACAGGTAGATAACCTCGGAGAATTTCGCTTGAAAGGTGATTCGGCGCAACTGAAAACCGCAACGCCGCACCAGACCTTTGCAATGATTGTTACAGCCGAGCCGCATTATTTGGTTCGCCTGCCATCGAAGATGGTCATCTTGGAAAACCTCACGCCGAATTCCAAAAATGTCAATGTGCAGGTTTCCGATGTCTATTTCAATGGCGATTCCGGCAGGTTCTACACAGACAATACCGCGCCGCCGCTTGCGGAACGCGATTTTGCCAAAACACCTATGGAGCTTTTACAAGCGCGGCGTGCCGTGCAGATTGCCAAGTTGACGGATGCTGAGCGATTCGACCCGGATGATTACACCTCGGCGATGAATTCGCTGGCGCAAGCTGAATCGGCCTTTAAACGTGGCTCATCACCATACGATGTTGGGCGCATCGCCCGCGAAGCGATTACTTTTGCGGTGCGCGCCAGAGACATTAGCGAAGAGAAAGCGCTTGCCGCAGAGCGCCGCTCGGAAATCGCCCGTCGCGATGCCGAGGTGCGCCGAGCCACCGAAAATGCTTCGGATTTGCAAGACCAGTTGGCCGAGATGAGTGCTCGGTTTAAAGGTTCGGAAATTGCCCGCAATTCTGCTGAAGAACACCTCAACAAAACCTTGCGCGAGCTTGCCGAATCCCGCGTCGAAGTCCGCAATCTGCGTGAAGACAATAATGAACTCAGAGCCGAAAATAGTCGTCAGAGCAAAGAGATTACTGACTTAAAAAATCAAATCGCCAGTTTGCAATCGCAGTATTCGTCGGTTGCAAATCAATTGAATGCTACCAACTCAAAGGTTGAAAGCTTGAAGAAAGAAGAGCAGGAACGACAGAAAGCTGAAACCCGAAGACGCGATTTTCAGCAACTGCAATCTACGCTCTCTTCAATCGTGACCGTAAAACCAACCGGCAACGGGTTCGTTGCTATCTTGCCGGACAATTTTTTTGTTACCAATCAAACCTCCTTGGCGCTCAGAGCCAAATCCAAAATTGATGCCATCGCGCAAGCCTTGGCGGCTTATCCTGATGTGGTCTTTACCATCGAGGGGCATTCTGATACGCGAGCCAATGCCGAGGGTTTTGCCTTCGGACGCGCACAGGCGGTTGCCGATTATGTAGCGGCTTTTAACGTTTCGCGCACCAATTTCAAGATCGAATCGCAGGGCGCGAGTGTGCCGCTTTCTAATGGCAAAACGGTAGCTGCAAAAACCCAGAACCGGCGTGTACAATTGGTCTTCGTTGCTCCGTAAAAATGTAAATTGCAGATGGGGTGTAAAATTTCTTTGATTCAAATTTGCAGAGAGAAGTTTAGCGTACGACCTTTAAGGAAAAGTTAATAACTTGGTTTCCGTCCATTTGCCGTACGCTAAACCGCCTTTCTCTTTGAATGACCATCAAGAAAACTATGAACAATAAATTTTTCCACTTCTGCAAAACCTTTACTCTCTCCCTCCTCTTTTCCGGTCTTTTGTTGTTTATCCAAGCGACCATTGCGCCGGCACAGACATCAACCACAGGAGAGAGCGACCCGCATTTAACTAAAGCTCGCGAAGCCATCCAGGCGAAAAAATATGATCGGGCTGAGGACGAAGTTAAACTCACGCTTAAAGAATCTCCTAATTCCTCAGATGCGAAATTATTGCTGGCCAGGGTTTTTCGGTATAAGGCGAAATATCGCGAGGCTTTTCAACTGGTATTTGAGGTCTTAGGTTCACAACCGCGTTCTGCCGAAGCCCGTACCCTGCTCGCGCGACTCTATTACGAAACGGAAGAGAGTGGCCAGGCAAAGAAAGAATTGGATCTGGCGTTTAAGGATGGCGTAAATCTCGCAGAAGCACACGCCCTCAAGGCCTATTTGGCATTGGACGAGGATAATTATGCGGTGGCCATTCCGGCACTAGAAACCGCTCTGACTTTAGCACCGAAAAATCTTAGTGAAAGCATTGATTGGCGATTGAAATTAAATTTTATTCAAAGTAACCGCGACTGTCGGGCAAGAAATCGAGTCGTGGCGGTGAGCGATCCGAAACCCTTTTATCCGATCATCGTCAATTATCCCAAAGAGGCGAAAAAGAATAAGGTTGAAGGCGCAGTTAATATCTGCGCGCTGATTGATACCCAAGGCCAGGTTCGCGTTTATGACATCTTCACCAAATTGGGATATGGGACTGATGAAGAAGCCGTCAGAGGATTAAGAGAGATACAATTTATTCCGGCAGCAAAAGATGGCCGGCCGATTCCCTATTGGACAAATGTGGAATTTGTTTTCCGGCTTCCGTGAAACTTTCCGCTTGCGAAATCGTTTCCGAAATTGAAATCTTTGCTAACTGAGTTTATCCTTTTGATGTAATTCAAGGAGAGCCTCAATGTATTGTCCGAACTGTGGAACTCAAAATCTGAAAGATGCAAATTTTTGTCGGTCTTGCCGCTCTAACCTCTCACTTGTCCCGCAAGCATTAACCGGGCAACTGCCGCAACAACCTGAACAATACGACAAACGAAGTCGCCGAAAGAATAAGCCGCCGACGCTGCAAAATGGGATACGGGAGGCCTTCGTCGGCATTGGATTCCTTTTCGTTTCGCTCGCCGTTATGCTCTTTGCGCCAGCCGGAAGAATCTGGTGGTTTTGGATGCTTATTCCAGCCTTCACCATGTTGGGTAAAGGCATTTCGGAGATTGTTGCCGCCCGACAACAGATGCCTCCCTTTCAACATCCGCAACAACCTATTCCGCCTCTGCAACATCCTCAACAGGCGATTCCTCCCATCCCGCCAGCCGTTGATTATCAAGCTCCCAAAACCGGCGAACTCGCGCAACCACCGCCCAGCGTCACCGAAAGCACAACAAAATTGTTCGATAAATGATTCAACGTCGGTTATTAATCATTCAACAACGGTGGCTCTGAAAATCAAAGTCGGTAAAAACCGACCGCTTTAGGGCTTTGCCTTTTCGCCTTTCTCTTGTATATATTTCCCGCGCTTCAATCAACTCATCGCAAAGGAAAAAAATGCTGACACGAAGATTATTCCTCCTGCTTTGTTTCGCGCTGATCTTACCCCTTAATGCGCAAGGTCAAAAAGT
>JBIOWC010000457.1:0-2535 GCA_044868105.1 Blastocatellia bacterium | reverse complement strand
CCGAGCGGCGCAAGCAGTTGAATTTGATTGAAGGTATCGGTCGGCACGATTGAGGTGCCGCGTTCGCGTGTATGTTCGACGGTGCCAAACCAGAAGGCTTTGTCTTTGATGATGGGACCACCAATTGAGCCGCCGTATTGTTGACGGTCGAAGGGCGGTTTTACGACATCATTCGGGTCGGAAAAGATAATCGGATTGGCTTTTGCCAAAATCTTCGGGGCGCTGGCATTGAATTTGTCATCGCGGAAGAAACCGAAAAGCGAGCCATGTAGGGTGTTTGAACCACTCTTATTGATGACCGAAAGTAAAGCGCCGCCGGAACGCCCGTTGGCGGCTGAAAAGCGTTGCGTGGACAGCGCGAATTCCTGGATGCCTTCCATTGAATAATTTTGCAGAATGCCGCCGACGACATTGTCTTTGTTGTCGCCGCCGTCAATGGTGATGTTGACGTTGCGCCCGGTTGAACCACCGACCGAGAAAGTACCGGTGCGCGCTTTCGTGGGATCAAACGACGGCGCTTGCGTGGCGCCCGGTATCAAGACCGCCAGTGAAGCGAAAGACCGCCCGTTGACCGGCAGGCTCTCCAATTGACGTTGATTGACGACGCCGCCAACATCGGTTTTGGTGGTTTCGACGACCGGTGATGATTCGCCGGTGACCGTGACTTGTTCGGCTGAACCGACAGGTTTGAGTTCCGTTTCAAGCGTCACGCGCGATAAGACATTGACGGTGACCGGCTCTTGCACATATTTGGCAAAGCCGCTGGCTTCTATCTCTATACGATATTCGCCAGGCACCAGTTGAGTCAGTTCAAAAGCCCCGGCATCGCTTGTGGTGACGATGCGCTCGGCATTCGTCGCTCGATTAATAGCTTTGACCGTAGCGCTTGAAACCACGGCTCCCGATTGGTCTTTGACCACGCCTGTAATGACGCCGGTGTTGGCGGTTTGCGCAATAATGGCAAACGGCGTAGAGACCAGTAATGTAAACAAGGTAAACAACGATGTAATTATTTTTTTCAATCTGTTTTCTCTCATTCTAACCTCCTGGTAACCAACGCGGCTTTTGAGACACGTCTAGTTACACGTATGGCTGACTACGCAGGCTGGGGTGACATAATCAGATAAGCAATAGAAAAGGTCTATCACCTGGGTCAAAAGCGAAGTTGCAAGTAAGCCTTGCATTGATGTTCGCTGTAACCCTTCAAAGGTTTAGCAAGAGTTCACAAGGAGGGATAAGCACGGGGTTAATAAAAAATTTTTCACCCTCACCTAATGCTAAACTACGCAGAGATGAACGCTGGGTGATTTAGAATTTAGCAAACAACATTCCATCATTTTTCCGAGCCACGGCTTACAGGATAAAGCCTTGAAAAGTTTGACCTAATCGCGGCAAACCAGCAGGCCGATAAATTCAGGCGCGAGCTTGAGCATATTAGAATTTGAATTTTTCTTCCAAATTTATGGACAAATCGAAATTTGCAATTAAGCAGATAATTATAGCGTGCCCAAAATATTGAACAACCATTCAATATTTTGAATTCAGGGATTCGTCCTGGCGACGATTATTTTTTGTTCGCCTGTTTTTTCAACTTTTCGATGGCTTCGCGGATTTCCGTCTGGCGCTCTTGCGAGAGATTGGCACTCTCTTTGAGAAAGGCCTGCAATTGTTCAATGGCTTTCGCCGGTTCGCCTTTGAGTTCATAAAGATTTGCCAGATACATGCGTACCAGCGCCGGTTTGCCGATTTCATAAGCTCGCAACAGGTTCTTCTCAGATGACGGATAATCGCCGGTCATCATCTCGGCCAATCCCAAAAACATAAACGGCGTAAAAGATTGTTGCTCAATTTCCAGGCTGTGGCGTAACACCTGTATGGCTTCATTATATTTCTTGTACTTGACTAGCAAGATGCCGAGTCCAACGTAAGCGGGAGCCCGGTCGGGTTTCATCTCGATGGCTTTTTGATAAACCTGAGCCGCTTCGCCGTCACGACTCAGCTTAGAAAATTGTTCGGCAATGGCAATGTGTGCCATATAGTATTCCGGAAAACTGGTGATGGCTTCCTGAAAATGTTTGATGGCATTTTCAGGTTTATTATTGCCGGCGTCTTTCATCCCCTTTTCGTACTCATCGCGGGCGCGCGCCGGCAAGTTGGGATCAACCGCGTCGGCTGAAGTGGTGGCGGCTGGCGGAACCGATTTGCCAATTTTCGGGCGCAGTTGAATATTCTGCGTGAAGCCTTGTGGCGACGAGCCATAAGCGCTGATTTCAGCCTCTACGCTGGTGGTTTCAAAGGTTTGACCATCGCCTTCGGCAATCAATTGATAAGTTCCGCGTTGCAGCCCTGAGAAAAAAAACCGTCCGCTGAGGTCGGTGAAAGTTTCATATATGCGTCGGCCGTTAAAGGTCAGCGTGACTTTCACCGGATTGGGCGGCTGAGAGCCATCGAAAAACTTGACCTTGCCTTGTAACGATTGCTGTCCTTGCGCAGAAACGTTCCCCGTCAAAACTAAAACGGGAAGGCAGAGATAAA
>JBIOWC010000456.1:0-11877 GCA_044868105.1 Blastocatellia bacterium | reverse complement strand
TTAAAGGTCTTACCATTTAACTGGAGGTTGAAAAAAAGGAGATTCCTTTAATGGTTCGCAAAGCTTTTTTGATGACACTGAGGCCGGGAAATCAGGAAGTCTACGAACAACGGCATAATCCTATCTGGGCCGAGTTACAAACGGCTTTGAAAGCCCATGGCGCTCGTAATTATTCTATTTTTCTCAATCGCCAGACCGATACGCTTTTCGCTTATGTGGAAGTCGAATCCGAAGCGCTATGGAATCAGATGGCGGAAACCGAAGTGTGTCGTCGGTGGTGGGCCTCTATGAAAGAGCTGATGCTGACGAATGCCGATGATAGTCCGGTTGCCGTCACGCTTGATGAAGTCTTTCATTTGGATTAAAACGTTCAGTTGAAACCCATTGATATTGATGAATGATGAAAGCCTTAAAGCCGGAAAAGCCGCCAACGCGTCGCGTCGCGAGTTTCTGAAAACCGCCTTGGCTTCCGGCAGTTTAATTGGCCTTGAAACCAGAAAATTTGCGCAACCAAATTTCATCAATCGCGCCGCGCTAGTGCAGCGTCACAGCCCTGTGCTTCGCAAACTTGAACCGCTCGCGCCTTTGTCAATCGGCAATGGCGAATTTGCTTTTACGGCTGACATCACCGGGCTACAAAGCTTTCCGCAAGCGTATGAGAACGCCATGCCGCTTTGCACGATGTCGCAATGGGGATGGCATAGTGCGCCGCTTGCCGCTGGGCTGGAGCCGAAAATGTTGCGCCTGATAGGGTATGAAACCCACGGCCGCACGGTCGCTTATGCCACCAGCAGCGAAGGGCAAAGCAAACTCTATAACTGGTTGCGCGAGAATCCGCATCGCCTGCATCTCGCGCAAATCGGGTTGCGCTTGACGACTCGCGAGGGACGAGAAGCGCAGGTTAAGGACCTCACAGACATCGAACAACAGCTCGACCTCTGGACGGGGACGCTCACCAGTCGGTTTACCGTTGAAGGCAAATTGGTATTGGTGAGAACGGCGGTTCATCCCGAGTTGGATTTGCTGGCTGTCATCATCGAATCCAGCTTGATTGATGAAGGACGGCTCAGGGTGGGTTTCGCTTTTCCTTACGGTTCACCGACCATGCAAGCGGCCGATTGGCGCCGACCCGAAAAGCACATCAGTGAATTGAGTCGTCAAAACAGCAAGCGTATCGTCATTCATCGGCAACTGGACGCGGATGAATATTTCGTAGCGGTGAGTTGGGAGAGTCGGGCGACCTTCATTGCCGCCCAGGCGCACGATTTTGTTCTTGCTCCTGCCGGGCCGAGTTCCCGGCTGGCGTTTGTCGCAGCTTTTGCGCCGCGCCTGGTGAGCGCGCCACTGCCCACAACGGCCTTGACCTTTGCCGCAAGCGCCCGACACTGGCAACGCTTCTGGTCGCAGAGCGGGGCGATTGAACTCGCCGATAGCCGGGACCGGCGCGCTGGCGAGTTGGAACGGCGCATCATCTTGTCTCAATACCTCACAGCGATTCAATGCGCAGGGTCGCGTCCGCCGCAGGAAACCGGACTGACGGTTAATAGCTGGTATGGCAAATTCCATCTTGAAATGCACTGGTGGCACGCGGCGCACTTTGCACTGTGGAATCGCTTGCCGCTCCTGGAGAAAAGTTTGTCGTGGTATGAAACGATTCTCCCTGAAGCGCGGCGATTGGCAAAGTCGCAAGGCTACAGCGGAGCGCGCTGGCCAAAGATGGTCGGCCCCGAAGGGCGTGACAGTCCTTCACCCATCGGCCCGCTCTTGATATGGCAGCAACCGCATCCGATTTTTTATGCTGAATTGTGCTACCAAACGCGTCGCAATCGGCAAACCCTGGAACGCTTTCGCCAAATCGTTTTTGAATCGGCCGAGTTCATGGCCGCTTATGCTTACTTTGACGCAAAGGCTGAGCGCTATGTATTGGGGCCGCCGGTCATTCCGGCGCAGGAAAATCATCCGCCGCGTGAAACCTGGAATCCGACTTTTGAGTTGGCCTACTGGGCTTATGGGTTAGAGGTCGCGCAACGCTGGCGCGAGCGTTTAGGGATGCGCCGCCATCCGGCCTGGGATAAGGTCATCAATCAACTTGCAAAACTACCAGTGAAAGAGGGCGTTTATCTGGCGCATGAAAATTGTCCGCAAACCTTTCGAGAACGCAATCAAGACCATCCCTCCATGCTTGGCGCATTGGGCATCTTGCCGGGAGCGCGGGTTGACCGCGAGACCATGCGCCGCACCTTGCATAAAGTCATGAGCGAATGGCAATGGGATAAGACCTGGGGGTGGGATTATCCGATGACGGCGATGACCGCTGCGCGACTGGATGAACCGAAAATCGCTCTTGAGGCGTTGCTGTTACAGACCGAGAAGAATGGTTATCTGCCGAACGGGCATAACTGGCAACGGCAGAATTTGCCATGCTATCTTCCCGGTAACGGCGGATTGCTGTACGCCCTGGCGATGATGGCCGGCGGTTGGAAAGGCGCCCCGCAACGGCACGCGCCCGGTTTTCCTGCCGATGGTTCGTGGACGGTGCGCCATGAAAAATTGAATACGGCGTTGCTCAAAGAAATTTGAGGCCGATAGATTTTGAAGCGGGCAGAGCAGCATCTTTGCAAAATGAGATCGCTATTTACTGAGCGGGCAGATGGGTTCACAGCCGCTGACACCAAGAGGATAAACCATGGATGACTCGTTGTTTTAATAAACCCAGGCTAAAACAGCGGACGCAGATGTCCGCGCTCCCTGGGTGATGGTTCTGCGTTTCGCCTGGTTTATTTCACCCGACGAGGTGACGGTTTGCAGAGAATGTTCATCATTCAAAGGTTCATCATTCAGAGGATGCTCAATGATTAAAGACCACAACCGATTCATCCCTGGAAAACTGAAAGATTCGCTTGCGCGATTCTATTCGCCAAAAAACATAACCATCGTCTGCTGTCTCTTTTTTTGCCTCGTTGGGTTTTCTCACTGCTATTCATCGCGAGATACAGTCGCGGCTGCGCGTCAAACAACCCCCGGTCAATCCATAGAAGAACTCCAAAAGCTCTTTCAAAATCCGCCGGATGACAGTCGCATCATGATGCGCTGGTGGTGGTTTGGCCCGGCGGTTACGAAACCGCAACTCGAACGCGAGATGCGCTTGATGAAAGAGGGCGGCATCGGCGGCTTCGAGGTGCAGCCAGTCTATCCGCTGGCGCTCGATGATCGCGCGGCGGGCCTAAAAACTTTGCCGTTTCTTTCAGATGGATTTCTTGATGCCCTGCGATTCACTTCGGAAAAAGCCCGCGAGTTCGGGCTGCGGTTCGATTTGACGCTCGGCAGCGGCTGGCCCTACGGCGGGCCCTTTGTCACAGTGAGCGACGCCGCCGGAAGATTGCGCGTTGAGCGCGTCAAGGTAAACGCCGATTCGCGGCGCGTCAAAGCGCCCGATGTTGGCAACGGCGAAAAATTATTAGCCGTGTTTGTTGCGCGCTCACAAGAACAAGGCATTGCCGCCGATAGCCTTAAAGAGATCACTGACATTAAAGAGGGCGTGGTTGGGCTACCCGAAGGACTCAGCGGACAACATGAAGTCATATTTTTTATCTCCAGCCGCACAGGGCAACAGGTCAAACGTCCTGCGCTCGGGTCGGAAGGGTTCGTGATGAATCATTTCGACCGCACGGCGCTGGATAATTATTTGAAGAATGTTGGTGACCCCATGATGCGCGGGCTTGGCGCCAGTCGCCCACATGCGGTCTTTTGTGACAGCCTCGAAGTTTACAATTCCGATTGGACGAGCGACTTTCTTGAAGAGTTTCAAAAGCGGCGCGGTTATGATTTAAAACCACACCTCGCCGCCCTGGTGTTTGATGTTGGCGCGAAGACCGCCGGTGTGCGTCACGATTGGGGCAAAACCTTAACCGAACTATTCAATGAACGTTTTCTCGCGCCCTTGCAGGCCTGGGCAAAACAGAACGGCACACAACTGCGAACGCAAGGTTACGGTGTGCCGGCGGTGGCGCTTTCGAGCAACGCGCACACAGACTTCAGCGAAGGGGAAGGGCATCAATGGCGAACGCTCAGCACGACGCGCTGGGCGGCTTCCGCTTCGCACATCTATAACCGCCCGGTCACCTCTTCGGAAACCTGGACGTGGTTACATTCACCCTCGTTTCGCGCTACGCCGCTCGATATGAAAGTCGAAGCCGACCGCCATTTTCTGCAAGGCATCAACCAACTCATTGGACACGGCTGGCCCTACACGGCGGAAGGCGTCGCTTATCCCGGCTGGCGCTTTTATGCGTCTGGCGTTTTCAATGATAAAAACCCCTGGTGGATGGTGATGCCCGAGGTGTCGCGGTATCTGCAACGCCTCAGTTTTCTTCTAAGACAGGGGCAACCCGCAAACGACGTGGCCATCTATTTGCCGAATGATGATGCGTGGGCACATTTTTCAAATGGCAAAATCAGTTTGGTCGAAACGCTCAGAGAGTTGTTGGGGCAAACCCTCATTCCGGGCGTTCTTGACAGCGGCTACAATTTCGATTTCTTTGATGATGACGCGTTCAAACAGACCGGACGGGTTGAAAACGGGGCGCTCGTTTTAGGGCCGAACCGATATAAAGTTGTCATCTTGCCGGCAGTTGAACGCCTACCTTTTGACACCTTGCAAAAACTGGAAGCCTTTGCGCGCAGTGGCGGCGTGTTGATTGCGACGCGCCGAATGCCTAATGAAGCGCCGGGATTTCTGGCCACTGCGGCAGACCATGAAAAGTTAAGCGCGCTGTCGCGGCGCATTTTTGAAGGACCGTCTGCCGCAGGGCATTTCGTACACGATGAAACGGCTGAACTCAAAAATAGACTGAACGAGCGAGTGCGTCCCGATATGCAGCTTTCGCCGATGACCCCGGAAATCGGGTTTATTCACCGGCGAACCCCGTATGCGGAAATCTATTTTATCGCCAACACCTCGAACGTAACCCGCAATGTGAAAGCGACATTTCGACAGCAAGGCAAGCCGGAATGGTGGGATTCGATTAGCGGAAAGGTTAGTCCGGCGATTATCGAGGCGCAATCGGAAACCGACCTGACCGTGGCGCTCAACCTTGAACCTTACGGCTCTCGCGTTCTGGTTTTTACACAGCGTACGCTGCCATCTCCGCAGCTGAAAAAAGGTTCGACCAGCCAGGCGCCGCTTGATTTAAGCCATGATTGGCAGGTTACCTTCGCAAACCCCGCTTCGCCCGTACGCTTTGATAATTTGCGCTCGTGGACGGATGCTGAAGCGACGCGGTATTTTTCAGGCGCGGCGACCTATGAAAAGCGTGTGAATGTGCCAGCGGGTTTCTTGCAGGACGGCCTGGCGGTGCAATTGGATTTCGGACCAGGGCAGGCAATTGCCGAAGAGCCTTATCGCCCGCCGCGCGGCCCAGGAATGCAGGCGGCGCTCGATGCGCCGATTCGCGAAGCCGCAGTGGTTTATATTAATGACCGCAAAGCCGGCGTCATCTGGTGTCCGCCATATGCGATTGAGGTGACGAGTTTCCTTAAACCGGGCGACAATCAAATTAAAATTGTGGTAGCGAATACGGCAATCAACTATATGGCGGGTCACGCGTTGCCCGATTATCGCTTACTTAATTTGCGCTATGGCGAACGCTTTCAAGCGCAGGACATGGATAAAGTGCAACCCGTCCCTTCGGGATTGATAGGACAAATTCGACTGGTTCCGACAGTAAAATAAAATTGAAAGGGCAGATTAATGCGACGACGTACATTCTTAGCGGCGACAACCGGCGCAGGCTTGACGCTGCTCACGCGAAATTATTCATCAGCATTTCCGATTCAATCGGCCGATTCGCGAGTCGAAGTTTTGCTGAACGAACCTATCGCCACCATTGCGCCGGAAATCTACGGACATTTTGCCGAGCATCTGGGAGGCGTGGTTTACGATGGCATATGGGTTGGCGAAGATTCCAAAATCCCCAACATTGGCGGCATCCGCAAAGCCCTGGTTGATGCCCTGCTGAAAATCAAACCGGCGATTGTGCGCTGGCCGGGCGGCTGTTTTGCCGATAGTTATGATTGGCACGATGGCATCGGCCCGCGCAGCCAACGTCCGCGTCGCACCAATTTCTGGGCCGGGGCGGGCGAATGGCCCAAGAGTGGCGCGCCCGAGGGTCCCTGGAAATACGACCCCAATCATTTCGGCACCAATGAATTCGGACGGTTTTGCAAACTCGTCGGCGCCCAACCCTATTTTGCCGCTAACCTGCGCAGCCTTTCGCCAAAAGATTTTTACGAGTGGGTGGAGTATTGCAATTCACCTGCGGGGAGCACGACCCCCGCCGAAAAACGCGCTGCGGGCGGTGACCGGGAACCCTTCAATGTGCGCTTTTGGGGCGTCGGCAATGAGTCCTGGGGATGCGGCGGCAACTTCACCCCGGAAGAGTATGCGGCTGAATATCGCCGCTTCACCGCCTGGGTGCCGGGCTTTGGCAAACCCCTTTCATTTATCGGTTCGGGACCCAACGGCGGCGACCTCGATTGGACGCGACGCTTCTTTACCAAACTCAATGAACGTCGCTCGATGGGTTCGATGTGGGGTTGGGCCTTGCATCATTATTCATGGAATGTGAGCGGCGGGCGCACCAACGATTGGGTCCAAGGCAAAGGTGACGCGGTAAATTATCCGAATGACGAATGGTATGAACTCTTGAGCGAAGCCGATCACATGGAATCCCTAATCACCGGTCATTGGTCTGTGATGGGCGAGATTGACCGCGCCCATCGCATTAAGCTGGTGGTTGATGAATGGGGCGCGTGGTATAAGCCGGGTTCGGAAGTGCACAATTCGCATCTGCTCGGACAACAATCAACCATACGCGATGCGGTGCTGGCGGGGTTGAACCTCGACACCTTTCATCGCCACGCTGACAAAGTCGGCATGGCGAACATTGCGCAATTGGTCAATTGTCTGCAAGCTCTCTTCCTGACTCACGAAGACAAATTTATTGTCACGCCGACCTATCATGTTTTTGATATGTATGCGGCGCATCAAGGCGCGCAGGCCATTCGCACAGTCTTTTCCGCGCCGCGTTCGTCCTACACGCGTAACGGTCAACCGGCGACCCTTCGCGGATTGTCGGGTTCCGCTTCACTGCGCAACAAAGAGCTGATATTAACCGTAACCAACGCCGACCTGGCGCAGACCAGAGAAACCGAAATTGCTGTGCGTGGCGCAACCATCAAAGCCGTTAAGGTGCTGACTCTCGCGGCCAGCGACGTTCACGCGCATAACAGCTTTGATAATCCGCGAGCCATTGAACCGAAAGAGAGTCAGACTTCGCCGACCGGCGCCACGCTTGTTCATCGCTTTCGGCCAGCTTCGGTTACCCGTCTGCAAATCACCCTGGCTTGAGATAAGGAGGACACCGCTTGGCAACGAATAAGAAAAATATTGCCCGACGAAAATTTTTGAAAAAGAGTTCTGCGGCGGCGGCGCTTGCGGCGTCGCAACTGCTGGCGCCGGAATCGCTCTCGGAATCAGCTGAGGCGAATATGGCGTCACAATCGGCTTATCAGGGGCCATTGAGTGATTATGATTTAAGCGACCGGCAATTCGACACCTTGCAATTTAGTCTCGCGTCCTATGACGGGATTAAACCGGCGATGAGTTTTGCGGCAAAGAGTGAACGCGAGGCGCGCGCCTGGCAGACGCGGGTGCGTGCCAAATTGAGCGAACTTGTTGGCGGCTTTCCGCCAACCCGCGTCGCTTTACAAGCGCGAGTTCTAGAGAAGAAAGAGTTCCCGACTTATACGCGGGAAAAGATTCTGTTTCAGAGCCGCGAGAACCTGACGGTCTTCGGTTATTTGCTCTTGCCCAAGCAGCGCGCTCAATTAGTTCCGGCAATCATTTGTCTGCCCGGTCATGGTCGGGGGTGCGACGACATTGTTGGTATTGATGAAAACGGCAAACAGCGCGACAGCAAAACCGGCTACGCAAAAGATTTTGCTTTGCAGGTTGTTGAACAAGGTTACGCGGCTTTTGCCATCGAGCAGCTGGCTTTTGGTTGTCGTCGAGATGAAGCGGCGCGCAAGAAAGGGCAGGGGCAATCTTCGTGTCAGCCGGCGGCCGGCGCTGCCCTTTTGTTTGGGCAGACCATGATTGGCTGGCGCGTCTGGGATGTCAGGCGGGCGATAGATTATCTGCAGACCCGTTCGGAAATTGACCGCGCGCGTCTGGCGACCATGGGAATTTCCGGCGGCGGCACGGTTTCACTCTTTTCGGCAGCGCTCGATGAGCGGATTAAAATCGCGGTGGTGAGCGGCTATTTCAATACCTTTCGCGATTGCATCGTCAGCCTGTCGCATTGCATAGACAACTATGTGCCGGGACTTTTGAATTATCTCGAGATGTATGACCTTGCCGGGCTGGTTGCGCCACGCGGACTGTTCATTGAATCAGGAACCCGCGATCCGATTTTTCCGATTGCCGGCAGTCGTAAAGCCTACAAACAGGCTGAAGCTATTTATGCGACGTTCAAGGTTTCGCAGATGCTTGGACAAGAAATCTTCGAGGGCGAACATGTATTCAATGGCAAAGGCGCATTTGAATTTCTCAAACAACGACTGTGAGCCGATAAGAATAAAGCGCCTTGGGGCACAATCTATGTTTATGGTGCCTTTAGATTGAATGGCGCAAGGCTTACGGATGGTTTTTCTGATTTGTAGATCCTGTGCTTTTTTGTGGCTCTTTGAGTCACATTCTACCTGAGCTTTTGCTAATTCGGGTTTTGTGCGAATATAAAGTTGTTTCGACAACATCCACACGGCACGTGGTCGAGTTTCGGTTCGCGAAAATTCAGTGCCGGGTAGTGGACAATCAACAATCAACTGAACGCACCGGTAAAAAATGGCGGCAAATAGATGCCGCTGATAATGTGCGTTTTTTATCTTTGACCCCATAATCCGCTAGGAGGCTCCAATGAAAGGAACGATTCGCTGTGTAGCTTTTATGACCTTCGCATTTTGTCTCTGCGTCCTTCCGCTTGAAGGCTCGTCGCAACGCACTTCGCCAAATGTGATCAAACAACAGGAACGCAATAGCGTATCCCTGGGGTTGAAATTCAGTAAGAAAAACCGCAACGCCGTCCAACGCGCCCTCGCCTTGGTCACCGGTGTTGACCCTAATGCCTATGCCACAGGCTTTCTCGTCGGCAACGGACTCGTCATTACTAACTATCACGTCGTCTCGGGCAAACTGAGCGTGCCGAAGAAAAAACTGCTCGGTTTTAAAGCCGATGATGAACTCGATGTTGAAGCCTTTGTAGATGGTTGTCGCGCCAAAATCGTCAAGGTGGATGAAGCATCCGATTTAGCACTCTTAAAACTCTGCGATTCGTCCAAGTCTGCCAAACGCCCCAGATTTCACGTTGACCCCAGCAAAGACGAACCGTTGTTCCTGATCGCCCAACGGATTAATCAAAAGATTATCCGGCAAGGTAGCTTTAATGGTTTGTACACCTATCAAGGACATCAATTTTTATCTGCAAGGATTGAGGGGCAGGATGGTTTTTCCGGCAGCCCCGTCTATAACGACAAAGGTGAAGTGGTCGGCGTATTCTGCTCTTACGATTCGATAAACGAGGTTGCCTTGATTAGTCCGGGCAGCAAGGCGCAGAAATTTCTCGAAGATTATGATGCCAGTCAGCAAGCCAGCCCGACTCCCTAGCTGGAGGAGGAGGTGAAAGGGTGACTATTGTTTAACTAATATTCGGACAATTGCTATCTTTCCTATTCTTGATAAAGGATAGTCGCACGCCTGTTGAGAATAGAGATGGACTATTATTATACCCCTTCACCTCTTCGCCTCCTTCGCTTTCACTCAGGCCACGCCGTACCTTCAAAGGAAATGTGCATCACCTGGTCATCAGGCATGGCTGGTGCCTTTTATTCAGTCCTGTCCGCCTGGCAATAGATCAGGTTATGCGGCGGCATCGAAGAAGCGCGCCGCGTCCTCAACGAAAACGGCAAGTGGTCAGCCGCGCTGCCAGTTGGTGACCGCCTAGATGCCGACAAACATCCAGCGGCGCACCGGCATGAAATTTTTATTGAGTTAACGAACTGGATGAAGATATGAGGAGACTACCAATCGGCATCGTTATATTTTGTATAGCGAGTAGCCTCTGTTTAGCGAGTATTAAGGGACAGAAAAGCCCTGTGGGACAGGCGTTATCGGCTCAGACAACCTTCAAATTCGATTTCGGAGAGGGTCAAGTCGCGCCGGGATACGAACCGCTCTTGCCGACGACGATTTACAATAAACGTTTTGGGTTTGAACCGGAAACTGCCGTTACCAGCGTTGAGCGCCATATCAGAGATAAGTTGCGCAGTGATTTTGTGACGAGCGACCGACCGTTCTTCTTTTCAGTTGCCTTGCCCGAAGGCAGTTACACCGTCAGCGTCACGTTCGGTGATGCACAGCAGGCGACTTGCACGACCGTCAAAGCCGAGTTGCGGCGGCTGATGTTAGAGAATATCCAAACCGCGCCCGGTAAATTCGTGACGCGAACCTTCACCGTCAATATTCGCACGCCGCAAATCGCGGGCGGCGGCGAGGTGAAATTAAAAGACCGCGAGCGCACTTCGGAAATTTGGGCGTGGGATGAAAAGCTGACGCTTGAATTTAGCGGCGCGCACCCGGCGGTCTGCGCGCTTGAAATCACCCGAGCTGAAAATCTTCCGACCATCTTTTTGCTCGGCGATTCGACGGTTTGTGACCAACCGCGCGAACCCTACAACAGTTGGGGACAGATGCTGCCGCGATTTTTTAACTCCGGCGTCGTCATCGCAAATCATGCGGAGTCGGGCGAATCATTGCGAAGCTCGCTGGCAGCGCGACGGTTCGACAAGGTATTGCGCTTAATGAAACCGGGAGACTTTCTCTTCATTCAATACGGTCACAATGACCAGAAAGAGAAAGGCGAAGGGGTTGGGGCGTTTACCTCCTACAAAAACGACCTGCGATATGTGGTTGCAGAAACCCGAAAACGCGGCGGACACCCGGTGTTGATTACCTCGGTCAATCGTCGGAATTTCGATAGCGAAGGGAGGGGTTATAGTACGCTTGGCGATTACCCTGAGGCGATGCGTCAGGTGGCGAAAGAAGAGCACCTGGCGCTCATTGACCTGAACGCCTTGAGCAAAATCCTTTATGAAGCTTTGGGGCAGGAAAAATCCGCGTTGCTTTTCAAGGAAGGCGATGGCACGCATCACAATAATTACGGCAGTTATGAATTGGCGAAATGCGTGGTCGAAGGTCTGCGGGCAAATAAACTGAGCCTCACAAAGTACCTGGCGAGCGATGCGCGACGGTTTGACCCGGCGCACCCCGACCCCTTTGAAAAATTTAAGGTGCCACCCAGCCCGCAAACCCCCGGCGATAAACCACTGGGAAACTGAACTGAAATTTATTTTTTTGCGAGGAGGACGAATGCAATTGATTGGGTTTTTGTGCTTAATGTTTTTATCTTCGATTGCGGCTTCGGGCAAAGAGCCAATTGTGATTTATTTAGCGGGTGATTCGACCATGGCGAAAAAGCTTCCCGAAAAACGCCCCGAAACCGGATGGGGCGAAGCCTTGCAAAAATTTTTCAAAGACGAGCGCGTGACGATTGACAATCACGCCATGAACGGCCGAAGCACACGCACCTTCATCACGGAAAATCGCTGGCAAACGATTATTGATAAATTGAAAGCCGGGGATTATGTGTTTATTGAGTTCGGGCATAACGATGCTGCGAAAGATCGCCCGGACCGTTATACGCCGCCCGAAGACTATCGCAATAACCTGATACGCTTTATCAAAGACGTGCGTGAGAAAAAAGC
>JBIOWC010000455.1:0-4685 GCA_044868105.1 Blastocatellia bacterium | reverse complement strand
CAATATGGACAATAAGGGAGTGGTCGCCAAGAGGCTTCTCTACATTTTGGACAAATGTATGCCTCCACTCCCCAGGGTAATCCATAAGGCATTATAGACCTCCTTGAAGCTGCGTTTTATTCATTGCCACCCCATAGCGTCTAACTTTTAATTGAACGTAGCTCCATCATAACGGGGAAAATGCCCGTT
This sequence comes from Blastocatellia bacterium, assembly GCA_044868105.1. Classification (GTDB taxonomy): domain Bacteria; phylum Acidobacteriota; class Blastocatellia; order UBA7656; family UBA7656; genus JBFMDH01. Next base: position 4,496 of record JBIOWC010000455.1, on the reverse strand, counting down.
CATGCACACCTGCATATAATACGGCGTTTTTCCAATTAATGCACACTTGCATATAATTCCGCTTTGTTCAGTTTATTTTTCACCTTATAATCTCAGTCCCTTCGCCTACTTACCGGGATTTTTCCGACTTTCTGCGACCTTGTTATATGCATGTGCATATAATTCGTCAACCTTTATTTACTGAAAGGCTCATACGCTAATGTCTAAACTTCTCAATGATGTTCGCGATTTGCTGCGCACCCGCCATTACAGCTATCGCACCGAACAGTCTTATGTTTACTGGATTAAACGCTACATTGTCTTTCACCAATTGAAACATCCGGCGGCGATGGGGGCAGGCGAAGTCAAAGCCTTTTTAACCGACCTGGCCGTTGAAAAGACGGTTTCCGCAGCGACCCAAAATCAAGCCTTAGCCGCCTTACTCTTTTTATACAAAGAAGTATTAAAAATTGACCTGCCGTGGCTGGGCGACATCCCCCGCGCCAAAGCTTCGCAACGGGTGCCGGTCGTTCTCACCAGGGAAGAAGTCCAGGCCATCTTGGCAAAACTGCCAGGCCCTTATCAACTCATGGCCGGGTTACTTTACGGTGCCGGTCTGCGGCTATGCGAAGCGCTTCGCTTGCGCGTCAAAGACCTTGACTTCGATTATCAACAAATCATCGTGCGCGAGGGCAAAGGCCACAAAGATCGAGTCACTGTCTTACCGACTTCTTTGATTGAACCGCTAAAAAAACATTTGCTTAAAGTCAAAACGCTACACGAGCAAGACCTGCGAAGCGGTCTAGGGCGAGTGTTAATGCCTGACGCTCTGGCGCGTAAATACCCACAGGCCAACGCGCAGTGGGGCTGGCAATATGTTTTCCCTTCGGCAAGCTTAAGCCGCGATGCGCGCACCGGGACCATCGGCCGACATCACGCTTCGCCATCGGGTTTACAACAGGCAGTCAAAAAAGCCGTGCAAAGTTGCGGCTTGAACAAACCGGCGGGCTGTCACACCTTCCGTCACAGTTTTGCCACCCACCTGCTGGAATCCGGCTATGATATTCGCACCATACAGGAATTACTCGGACATAACGAAGTCAGCACGACCATGGTTTATACGCACGTGATGAAAAAAGGCGGGAAGGGCGTTCATAGCCCGATGGATGGGATGGGAATCGTCGCCAACGCTTAACCAACCTCTAGCGCAACAAGAAGCCGTGCTTCAAGGGGTCTGTTGGGTCAATGAAAAATTCATTGCGCCCCACGATATGCGCCGTGCCTTCGACTTCGGGGATGATGCCGGCGTAGCCGCCAAAGGTCGTCTCTTCGACCACGCGACCGTTGAAATGGCTGCCGATAAGGCTTTCGATTTTAATCGGCTCGCCAAGCTGGATTTCGCCTTTCGCATAATGAATCGCGAGCCTCGCGCTTACCCCTGTGCCGGTTGGCGAACGGTCAACTTCGCCTTCAGCGAATATACAAACATTGCTACTGTGGGCGTCGGGAGAGTGCGGTTTACCAATAAAGATCGTCCCGTACAGAAAACTTAAATCCGCTTCAAAGGGATGCTCCACTTTGCGCGAGTTCATCACGGCGCGTTTAATCTGCATGCCACGTTCAATCAAGGCGCGAAAATCTTTCGGCGTGCAGGTCAATCCCACCTCCTCGGCTTGCACGTACGCATAAAACGCGCCGCCGAAGGCGAGATCGTAACGCACGCGACCCAGTTCCGGCACCTCGACCTCTTCATCCATGGCCAGCACAAACGACGGCACATTGTGAAAATAGACGCTCTGCACGCGATGGCCTTCAACTCTCGCATGCGCCGTGACCAGTCCCGCAGGCGTATCAATCCTCACCACGGTCTCCGGCTCGCGCATCTCCAGCAGGCCGGTTTCCAGCGCCACCGTGGTGATGCCGATGATGCCGTGACCGCACATCGTCGAGTAGCCTTCGTTATGAATGAAGAGAATGCCGAGGTCAGCCATAGGCGTGACGGGCGGCGTGAGAATGCAGCCGTACATATCGGCGTGCCCGCGCGGCTCCCACATCAAAGCCGTGCGCAGGTCATCATAATGTTCTCTGGCATAACGGCGACGTTCTAAAATCGTATCGCCGGGGAGTTCGGGAAAGCCGCTCGTGATAACGCGAAACGGTTCGCCTTCGGTGTGCGCCTCAATCGTCGTGATGCGCGGCCAGTGTGCGGGCGGATTCCAGGTCATAAGATTACCAGCGCGCCGGATTAAGCGAACGCCGTAGCTTTTAGCCGATTCAAGGTGTCCTGCGTTTCAATATTCAATTCGTAATCATCCAGGTTATTCAAATCAACCCAGGCGTATTCGCAGAACTCCTCATTAGGAGAAATTTGTGGCGTTAGAGACCAGCATTCGAACAGGAGAAAAATCATGTAAATTTCGCGGGTGGTGGCGTCAGAAAATGTCTTCCGATAGGTTCCGTCTTTGAAAATCAGGGGCCGGATGTTGGTAATCTCAATCCCCAGTTCCTCGCGCATCTCTCTTCTGAGCGCCTCTTCCAGGCGCTCGCCGGGTTCGATGCCGCCGCCGGGCAGTCCCCATTGATTGGGAAAGACGCCGCGATGCGCGGGCATTTTGCACAGTAAATACTCACCCTGGTCGTTGCGCACGAGGCCAACAACGATAACGCGGTAGTCGAGGGTCATTGTGGGTTATGGATTGAGCGCTACGCCGGTGCGTTTTTCCCATTCGGCAGTGTCCATCATCGCGATGGCGTCCCACGGGCAGCCTTCAAGGAAAGTGCCATCCGGCCCTTTGCTGGTGCAGAGTTTGCAGCCGATGCACAGGTTGGGGTCAACTTCGATGCGACCGAGCGGGTAATAATCGGCGTCAGGTACCCAGAACATGCAGGCATCAACCGGACAGTATTCGGTGCACGCCGGAGAGCCGGCGCAGCCCGTGCAGTTATCGAGGATGACGGCAATAATTTTCGGCTTCTTCTTTCTGAGGTCAGGGCGACCGTGTGACATCGGTTCCATCTTGACCAATCCTTCGATTACTGCGGTAGTTTCCATTCAACCCTCCTGAATTTTCTTTGATTGAGTCTGCAATCGGCGACGCGTTGGACAGTCAGAATGTACCATAAATTTTGAGTAAGACAAACTCCGACGCACCAGTTCAGCGCCTGAAAAATCATTGGTGCCGGACGATTCAGCGGTCGCCAAAAAGCCCGGTCTCGACCACTACACAGTGCAAATTTGTCTTCCGATGAAGCGGAAAGGGCAGATTCTGGCGGAGCCGTTCATCAGCTTAATCCGCCTTTTCGAAGACCAACCGATTTCCTGGTACGCTTCCTACACGGTTACCACGAAGGCTCTGACTTTGCCTTTCAAGCATCAGCTGACCTTGCAATTCTTCGGCTTGGTAATCTCGCCTTTATAAAAACCTGAAGGCCTCTGGGTGAGGCTCAAATGGCTGTGCTAACATTGCCCCTCATTACGCCGACGATTTTCAACTGATAAACAATTTAGTCGTTTCAACAAAACTTTTTCCGGTGAGGAGAACAACCTTGAAGAAAATATTAATTGCCCTGCTTTTGATGCTTATCCTGGTTTCGTCGCCATTGGCGCAAACGGCCGACCCGCCGCTCTCGCGAATTCTCTTCGGCTCGTGCGTCCAACAAGGCCAACCCCAACCCATCTGGGAAAAGATGGTCGCCGCGAAACCTCAGTTGACCTTGCTTATCGGCGATAACATTTACGGCGATAGCGCGGATATGAATGTGCTGAAACAGAAATACGCCATGCTGGGCGCCGAGCCGGGTTTTCAAAAACTCAAACGCCTGGCGCCCATCATGGCAACCTGGGATGACCACGATTTCGGAGTCAATGATGGCGGCGATGATTACCCGCAAAAAACCGAATCGCAAAAAGTATTCCTGGATTTCTGGGGCGATGCGGCAAGTTCGCCGCGCCGCGCGCGCGAAGGCGTTTATGATGCGAAGCTATTTGGCCAGGCCGGCAAGCGCGTACAAATCATCCTGCTCGATACCCGGTATTTTCGCAGCCCGTTGAAAATCTGTTCGTCTTGTACGGCCGGTCAAGGTCGTTATGAACCGGACGCCAATCCATCAAAAACCATGCTCGGCGCGGCGCAATGGAAATGGCTCGAAGAACAATTGCGCCTTCCCGCCGACGTGCGCATTATCGCTTCCAGCGTTCAAGTCGTTCCCGAAGACCACGGCTGGGAAAAATGGATGAACTTTCCGCTTGAACGCGAGCGGCTATTTAAACTGCTTCGTGAGACCGGGGCGCGCGGCGTGATTTTTATCAGCGGCGACCGTCACCTCGCCGAACTTTCGATGATGGACGCCGGCCTCGGTTATCCGCTTTATGATTTGACCTCGAGCGGCCTAAATCAAGCGTCGCCGAATTGGCGAAAGTACGAAACCAACCGCCACCGCGTCGGCACCATGAACTGGGGCAATAATTTTGGCATGATTCAAATTGACTGGACCAAAACAGACCCGGTGATTGCCTT
>JBIOWC010000454.1:0-6614 GCA_044868105.1 Blastocatellia bacterium | reverse complement strand
CTATTGGCTGTTCAGAAATGCTTCTACCATACTGAATCCAGTAACGCGCCTCTTCCGCAGTTTCAATATAGGCTTGCAACGAATCTGCATTCACCTCAATCTTTTTGTCACCTTGCGCAAGACGCGTTTTATAATATTTTACTTTTTCCTGAGAGTATTCAACCAAACGATCAAACTCCTGGTCAGCCAATTCAAGAAAGGCGCTTAGCCGGAAAAGCTGCCTGCGAAGTTTTTGTGGTATTTCAGTCTCTGCTTTGTAATCGAGATTATGCGAAATGTCAGCCCAAATATGCTGAAGCATGGTTCGAACTTGAATTTCCGCTTTTAAGGAATCAAAGCCTTGATATCCGGGGAGCCCTCGGTGATTTGGACCTAAGGTTACTACTAAATGTACAGATAAGTAACCGAACTCATTGACTTTTAATTCTTCTGCTTTGTCACCAGAGTTATCCTTATCTACAGTAAACTCCTCATCTACCATTTCTATAACTTTATCAATATCTGATACCTGACGAACGATTATTCGTAAGCCGCAAAGATCCGTAATTTCATTCAACGGGTCTTGATAGGACTTGCCAGGTCGGTTTATCTTCTCTCGAAAATGTTCTACATCTTTTGCGCGATGCTCTATATTCGTATAGTTAATCTTCCGTGAAACCAAAAGTGAGTGTAAAAGATCCCGTAACTTTTCAGAGAACGCATTGTATACCCAGAACTGGCTTTTGTAGGTATTAACGAATTCTTCGCCATTATTCATTATTCATTCTCCTTTTTACCTTTGATTTACTCGCTTACGCTTCTCCGATTCTATGAATCCTTCCTGTTTGTCCATCTAATCGAAGCCGCATTTATCTTATGTTTAGAGATTCACATTTCCCGTAGAGGTTAAATGCCGGTTAAACATCTGAAGAGAATTTTTCCTGCATTTGGGTGATGATCATGCGCCACGCCGGAAAGCTTTCACCCAGGTCTCTCAGCAGCCGTTGCGCTTGTTTGGTCTGACAATCCTTGATATGCGCCATCACCTGAGCCGCTCCGGCAAAGTCGGAAGCTTGAGGCGTCAATTTTTCGCCCACCAGGGCGGTCACCGGAGTGCGCCGCTCACACTGTAAATCTTCTAACACGTCATCACAATCTGCATAAATCAGCGACCAGCCGAGGAAGTGTCTGTAAGTCCAGGCGAAGTTTGACGCCGTAATTGCAGGCGCAAGATAGGTCTCTCCGGTTATGCACAACGGCGACACCCGTCTCCACAACGAGCTCAAATCATGAACATAACCCTGGCGCACTTCGCATTCATACTCAATGTACTGCCCGTAGAGGGAGAGCTGTTCGGGCCTCCAATCGTACTGCTTGCGCCACAACAGGGTTTGCGCACGCGCCAGGTAGCCTTGAGTTCGTTTGGTCAATTGCGCGGTGTCCAAATCGGTTTGGTCATTGTCCATCAAATAGTCGGCATACCGGATATGCAAACCGAAGCATAATTGTATGCCGCCCCAGAATACCGCTTCGTCGAAGCGGTCCGCGGCAAACAGCCCGGCCGCCTCAAGCAGCGGAACCGTATACAGGTGAAAGTAAAGATGCCCTTTTTCCCATTCTTGCTGATGCCGCTTCGGGTTTTCACCCTCGAGGAACAGACTTTGGGCAAACACGGCTTGTTCAAGCGCCGAGAGATCTTCGTACACGCCGAGCAAGCCGGTGTGCAAATCATCAATGAGATTGCTATGCGCACTGAATAACGAACGGGTATTCGGGTCCATGGTGGTCTGCTCTGGCAACATAGGTGCCGATTTGTAGGCCTTGATTAAGTATCCTCAAGACATTCCCGTCGAGCACCAAAGTGTTGCCTTGCGCTAAGGTTTTCAATAGTCCATCAGCCTGGGTTGTCGGGTTGACCGGTTGAACCGCCGCATACTGCACCCGGTCAGGGGCTGTCAGCGTTCCTTCAAAACGATAGATCTTCAGCTCAGAAAGACAGAGAATCGGGCTTGCTAATTGCCGCTCAATCTCCTGCGCATAGGCCGGCATCTCTGCGGTTATGATCCGGCTGAGTTCGTCTGCATAGGCCATACTCCGGTCACAGCCAAACGAACAGGGGAGATGGGGCGTCAGGTAAAATGCGGTGTGCCGCAACAAGCCATTTGACCTGATCTGTGGCGTGCCTTCGGTATTTCGATAGGCCGCATAGTAGGTATTGTCGCGATACCAATTATTCCGCCAACGAAAGAACCGACAACAGCACGCCGGGTAGCCCAGCGCCTCGCCGAACTTTTCATGATCGGCAAGATGTTTCTCGACCACATAGCCGTCAACGACCAGCGGATACCAGCCGGCGCTGACTGCGGCAATCAGCGCCGGCCGGGTGCGCGCGATAAAGACATGGGCTTCGCTCCGGTCAGTAAACGTTTGGGATAGCGCGGCGCGCGTGGTGGTGAAGTTTTCCTGAGGCACCTGGTTGAGCGCTGATTCGGCGAACCGATCAAAATAGCTATCCACATGAAACTGCAAGCCGAAATATTTTGCCAAGCTTTCAAAAGCCTTCCAGGCTCGGGGCTGAACCCAAATATCCATTGCCGGCTTCAGCCCCTCTATGGTGGCGATGAGGGAAGGCAATTGCACGCCGGTGTGATCAATATCCAGAACTCTATAAAACCGACTATGGCAAATAAGCTGGTTCAGTTGCGGTTCATGCATCAGTTGTCAGGTTGTCGTTAAAGAACAAGACCGCGGGTTGAGTATCTCGTTCACATATTTCAAACGCGATTCAACCGCATCTTCTCCGTCACTCCCTGGTGAACAAGCAACAGGGTTTGCGCCGGCCAGTCGGCTCAGATTTGTGAGAATGGCTTCGGCCTCGTTCCAGCGCATCAGATGGCGAAGCGCAAAAGCAAAGTATTGCCAAAAATGTACACTGGATGAATTATGAGCCAGACACGATTCATAGAGGGTGGCGGCGCGCTCGTAATCGTTTGCCACATAGGCCAGGTGACCGCCCAGCAGATCAAGTAAAAGCGATTCGCCGCGCGCGGTCTCCGGTAAGAGGGCTTTCAGCTCGGCAATATCGCGCTCGTAATAAGCGAAGATCACCGCGTTGAGCAAGGGGTCAGGATGGTAGCGCGCCTGGCTCAGGGTTTCCGGTTCGAAGTTGGTTTTCAGGGCCAGCCAATCGAGGGCGGCTTGCTCGGTTTGATTTGCCGGCTTATCCAGTATGGCGGCCGTCTGGTGGTCCTTGAGAGGGTCTTTCCGCCGACCATGTTCCTGCTCCCACTTTGTTCGGTGCTCGGTTTGTAATTGCTCGATGCGTTGTTGAATGGCGCGCTCCGTGTCAGGCAAGTCCGCGTCAATACGGTTCGTAACGTCACGCATCTCGGCTACGAGCGCCTCACCAAACGGCGTTAACTGAGCCTCATCCGCAAGCGCTTGGATGGCCGTTTGAACCTGGGCTTTCAGCAAGTACAGGCGTTGCCGGATACGCGCCTCTTGTAAAAGCGGGAGGCCGGCAGAAAAGAACGCTTGCCAAAATTGCAGCACCGCCTGGAAGGCAAAGGCTCCATGCAAGATGCCGAGCAGCGGGCGCGCATCATTGCGCCAGGGCGAATAGTAAATGGCTTCTGTAGATGGCCCGGCGATTAAAGGATCGAGGTTGAGCAGGGCATTCAGTTTTTGATGGTGATATTCGTGAACCAGGGCTTCGACCATAACCGCGGCATCAGGCGTCCAGGATAGAGCGATAAGCCCGGGCGCCTCTCGGAAACTGGCGCTGATGTGCACCCCAACGGTCGCCGACTCTACAGGGATAATGGTGCGTAAGCTCATTAACATTTCTGCGGAGAGTTTCGGCATACACTCACCTATCCACATCCAGGATTGTTCAAGTGGCGACTGCCATCGGGTGATGTCGGCTGGTTCAAGCGGGGCAAATTTGAAACTGCCCCGCCCCGGCATCTGTAAATCCGTATCCACGGCATTCAGTTCAATATTGTTGGCTAGAGTCGCTATGGCATGACCGGCGATATTCAATGCCGAAGACCCTTCTGCGTCTTCTTTACCCCGGGTTATGGTTCCGTTATTTATGGCTATCTCGACCCGCTGGTAAGCCATCAACTCAGGGCTGTCCAGGTATATTCCTGTGCCTGGCAGCACGACTTTGCCTTTAGCGTTACTCCAGGTCATACATTCAAAATTTCCAGTCCCGGCTTTGATGGCGACCGCCAGAACGACACGCCAGAACTCTTCAAGGTGCATCTGGATATGCATTTCGGGAAAGCGCAGGTGGGCTTGCCGATTTAGCAGATCCCCGGCGACATCAAGCCAAAAGCTAACCGATGGATAGGAGAGTACCGCATGCTGAGCCGCCGCAGAAAAAGCGCACAACTTCTCAAACCCCTGAGAGAAACCTGTGCGTTCGACTAAAGCCGGGGCTTGCGCAACTAGCCGTTCATGTAGATGATGCAACCTCACCAAATTCTTGTGATACTGTTTCAGGTAAAGTGCCCTTACAAGAGGCGTATCGCCGGCTGGAGATACCAATGTGCGAATCGTCTGCAGATTCAATGTAACCGTCATATTGTATTTCCAAGCCTATTGTAAAGTATAAGCACTACGAATTTGCCTGAGGTCCTCTGACACGGTTGAATGAATTTCGCGGATCATCTTCATCAAATCAGCACAATAAATGGAAGGATTCTGAAAACCATTTTGGTTTGAATATCTATGAGGAAAGTAGCCGCCGCCACATACTTTCACTAACTCACAATTTTGACAGGTGTCACAAAGCGCCGACCAGCCCATCTGGCGTTCCACCACAGTCGGAGCCTGAAACATATCGTCAAAGCTATGGTCGAAGATATTCAAGCCGAGATAATTCGCTTTAGGAAAGGTGGTTTTCAGCGTATCGACGGCTTCAATGGAGCCATTGGTCTCAATCACTGCAAAATCGGTGGGCTGCAACCCCCATTCTTCCGAGGAGCTTGAGGCGCCCGCTAACATCGCTATGATGTCGCGAAAGCGACGGATCTTCGTAGTGTGCGGGCGTTCGTGATACCACACCTGAAAGATTTTTAGCAGCCAGTCCGCGTAAGGGGTTGTGCGGGTGCCCATCTTGCCGGGCGGCCTGAGATCATAATGCCCCAGGGGCAACAAAAACTCTATGGACCGGGGCGCAAACGATTTCAAATACGCATAGGTTTCTAAAGGGTCATGATTGAGATCAATAACCGTGAGGAAGCCGCTCCAAATCTTCTGCCCCGCTTCACTGGCTAAGAGCTTGGCGGCTCGTTCGACGGCGGCAAATGAAGATTGTTTTTGGTGGTCAAACCGATGGGTATCGTTCGCTTGCCGCGGGCCATCTATGCTTAGACCGATGGCCAGATTCCAGTCGAGACAAAAGGCAAAAGCCTCTTCATCCAAAAGCGTGCCGTTGGTCTGCATTTTAAAATGCACCCTTATGGGCGAACTATGTTCGCAAACGGTTTCACACAATTGGCGTAGATATTCAACGCCTACCAAAAGCGGTTCGCCACCGTGCATGACGACATCCACATCGGTTACCCCATGATTGAGCGCATGTTCTTTGATGCGGCGGCTTAACTGAGCGGCTGTTGCGAGTGACATTTTTATGGGTTGCTCTCGCCAGGTCTGGTCAATGTGATGATAGACGTAGCAATAGTCACAATCGAGATTACATCGCGAAGCGATTTTACAAATGAACATCCGCATGGGGGCAAACGTCATGTCTGATTTTTCTTTAAGCATAAATTACCGCGAATTGAACCATGCCGTCATCATTGGGTTAACCCAAGATAAATAAACCTCCGCACCGCAAGCTGTGGGAGGATGAGAAAGATGGGCAGAATAAAAATCGTCGCGGGTAAATGAACCGATCGTACCCATAGAAAGCGCTTCAGCCTTTTATGGGTACTCAGCAATTCATTTACGCTAGATGTCTGAAATAACTACCAGGCGGCTGTGCCATGGGTTGAGTAGGAATGGTGACTGTGATGTTTGGACTGCCCGCCTCCACAACCGGCATCTTCGTTTAACTCTTGAACAATAGCTTCAAGGGCCGTGCCTTTCAGCGAAGCGATTTTGCTGAGGTCGAGATCACGGAGGTCGAGTTCGATGGAATTTGGCTCTGGGGCTTGAGTCGAATTGGTTCGTGAATTATTCATTACCGTCTCCTTAAAATGAATTTAAGAACTAGCTTCCAAATGATCCTGGCACTTTGTGAGGAACCAATGAGTTGGTCGCTAGCTTGTACTTAACTGGTCGCACTCTATAAGGGTAAAAATAATTTGTCAAGCAGAGAATTGTTAATTATTTAAAAGCCTTTTTTGTCAAATGAGCGGTAGAATTTAGCTTGTAAAGCCAATTTTTTTATCTAAAGTTACATTTGGTTTTCGTTTATTTGTGATGGGTATTAATTCTAATTTATCGCAACCGGGGGGTGAGTCGGCTTATTTGCTCTTAAGCCGCAAGCTTACCCGGGGCAATTCCTGTAAAAGATGATTTAGAAAATCAATGGGTAACCCCATATCGTTTAGCGAGCAAGATGCATAAGAATAATAAATCAGGTTTCACGCCCATCCATCGGTGGCTGACCTTTGTAGATAGCA
>JBIOWC010000453.1:0-15507 GCA_044868105.1 Blastocatellia bacterium | reverse complement strand
AACGTCGCCGTCATCGCTTGCTGAGGAGGCCCAGCGCTGGTCGTGAGGGCGTTTGATTTCAAAAGGAACAGGCAAGCGATTAGCAGGGAAAGATACACAGGCATATTCTCACCTTTCTATCCAAATGCGAGCCGGTGATTCATTGCAGAGCAATCCGGGTGTTTAACCAGATATCAACGCCTGACGTGATAGAGATAACGACACATGCGACCGGCCTTTACCAATCCGATGATGGCGCGGCCTTCAACGATGCGACCCTCGCACAGGTCTTTATTGCCCTCGGCGATAAAGGCCGGTTGTAACTCCCTGGCAACATCAACCGAACGTTGCCAGAAGGCTTGGTTGCTGGCGTTTAAATCAAGGCTGGTAAATTCGAGGCCGTTGGCCGCAAGCGCGCGCCCGAGTTTCGTCTGCTCGGGGTTAAGCAGGTCAGGAGAATCCATGGGGGTGAGCACATCCGAATAAAATATTCCCATCTGTCCGCCCGGCCGCAACAGGTTTTTCAATTGCCCAATCACGCCGTTTGAGTCTTTGGCAAAATAGAGCGTGTCAATAGCAATGACGGTATCGAAACTCGCCGGCGAAAAATTTAATTGGTTGAGGTCCCCGACCAGAAAATTTAAGCGGTGAGCTTTCTCCCGGGTGCGTTCGGTGGTGCGAGCAACAACGTTTTCCGCAGCATCTATGGCGCTGATGTGGGCCTGGGTTTCATCAGAAATATATTCCGCCACCGCGCCAATCCCACACCCTAAATCGAGTACCTGACTATTTTCATCGAGCTTCAACACCCTGAGCAGTTGATTCAGTTCCTCCATATCCGTGGTTCCGAACTGCGTTAAATTTCGCCCGTAGACGCGCTCGCAAAACTCAGCAAAGGTCGGACTCTTTTCGGCTCTCAACAACATACTGCCAAAGAATTCATTGGCGATGACCTTTTCAACATGCGACTTTTCGGCTTCGGTTAATAAATAAACCTCACCCTCGGCGGAAAAAATATTCCGGTCCAACAACCGCTCGAAGGCTGGCGCCCAATCTTGCAGTTCATCCTTGAACATCAATTCGCCGAAGGCTCGCAACTCATCTTGGGAGAATCGGGGCTTATGAATATTTTTGACCGCCATACAAAGTTGGACTGCGGCTGTAGATATGGCTTCGTTCATAAGGCCTCGCTATGAATGACCGAGCACGGACACCCAATTTATTGCCCGGTATCCGCGCTCGATCAACGGACGGTTAGTTATTACCCGAAGTCGCCGCCGGCGCCGGCTTGTAATAATTCGGATAAGCCGGTTTTTTATGTTTCGGCAACGGATTTTTCTTCAATAAATCCATGACCACTTCGACGGCTTTCTCAAGTTGCGGGTCGCGCCCCTGGCGCCATAATGCCGGGTCGAATTCGACTTCGACATCCGGCGCGGTGCCGTGATTTTCGACGTCCCATTCACCGTTCAGGTTATAAAACGCCACGCGTGGCGCGGTGACCGCGCCGCCGTCAATCAACGGCGGATAATCGTAAATGCCGACCAGTCCGCCCCAGGTGCGCTTGCCAACCAGCGGTCCGACGCCTGCGTGCTTAAATAACCAGGGCATTAAATCGCCGCCCGAACCGGCGAATTCATTAATAATCATCGCTTTCGGTCCGTAAATTGACGCCACCGGTGTAGTGAAATCTTTGCCTTCGCGGGTCGCCCAATAATTCATCAGCGGGCGGCGCATATAATCAATGATGTAATCAGCCGCTGTGCCGCCGCCATTGAAGCGTTCGTCAAGCACCGCGCCTTCTTTATTGATTTGCGCAAAATAATAGCGATTGAAGTTGGTGTAACCGCCAAACGCTGTATCCGGCAGATGCACATAAGCGAGTTTGCCGCCGCTCAGTTCATCAACCTTGCGCCGATTATCTTCGATCCACGCCAGATAACGCAGGCTGTTTTCATTGGCAATAGGTACGACCGTCACTTCGCGGGCATTTGTGCCATCGGGATTGGCGCCAACTTTAATCACCACCTGTTTGTTCGCGGTCTCTTCAAAGAAAGCGTTCACATCATCATTCGCCGTGAGATTGCGACCACCCACGGCTATCAGATATTCACCGGCGACGACATTGACGCCGGGGCTCGTAAGCGGCGCGCGAAATTGCGGATTCCAGTTTTCGCCGTTATAGACGCGCGCGAAACGATAACGCCCGTTCTCGATTTTGTAATCTGCACCTAAAAGTCCGCCTAGCGTTCTTCTCGGTTCGGGCGTATCGCCGCCGTTGATGAAGGTATGACCCAGCACCGTCATGCCGAGCATCTCGGTAAATAGATAATTCAAATCGGCGCGATGGGCGACGGATTCGAGAAATGGTCTGTACATCGCTTCCGTTGCTTTAAGGTCCAAGCCATGAAGGTTCGGGTCATAGATGAAATCACGTTGAATGCGCCAGGCTTCGGCATACATCTGCTTCCATTCGGCTTTCGGGTCAACATAGACTTCAACATCGTTCAGGTTCAAAGCTCCTTGCCCCGGTTGAATCGGCGTCGCAGTTGCCGCAATAAACCAGGTCGGCCCTTGACGGAAAAGAATCTTTTCGCCGTTGGCGGAAATATCAAACCCAGTGATGGCGTCAAGCACTTTATCCACCTTGCGTTTTTCAAGGTCGAATTTGTGCAAGGTCGAGGCCCCACCACCCAGTAAGCCGCCCGCCCCTTCAAGCAGATAGATAATCCCGGCTTTTCCGACGCGCAGGCCTTGATAATCTTTCGCCGGAATCGGCAAAGCCAGAATGCGCTGACCGATGTTATCGAAATCAATATTGACGACGACCGGTTCCGGCTTCGCCGGCGGTTTCGGGGCTTCGGCGGGTTTCTCTTCCGCTACTTTTTCTTCATCGCTTTGCGGCGCCAGCGGCGAAGGCAAATCTTTCTTGAGCACCACCACATAAGCGCTGCGGGTAATTTGATGTGGGAAGCTCGACATATCCAGCCAGCCCGCTGTCGGCCCGGCATTGGTGCTGGCGGTGAAGTAAATGTACTTGCCGTTCTTATCGAAATTGGCATAGCGCGCATCGCTCAGCCCATCGGTAATTTGACTCGTCTTGTTGGTGTCGAGCGAATAAGCGAAGACCGCGCCCAGATGGTTGTCCAGTTGCTTGGTGTAGGTAATCCATTTGCTATCGGGCGACCAGTCGGGGTCCATCACGCGCCAGGGGTTTTCATAAGTGTTGGTGTCCACTTTAACCGGCGTGCCTTTTTCAATGTCCACATACCAGAGGTTCAAGCGCTTGTCGGTGAAGGCAACTTTCTTGCTATCGGGCGACCACGTCGGTTCGTAAAAATACGACGGCGGATTGCCGAGATTGATCTTTTTGACTTCGCCCATTCCCGTTTGATTGCTGAGGTGCAAAGCATATTCGCCGGACTCATCGGAAAAATAGGCAATCCACCGGCCATCGGGCGACCAGGCGGGGTCGCGTTCGGCAACCCCTGACGTGTTCGTGAGATTGCGCGGGTTGCCTTTTTCGGCAGGCACCGTGAGGATTTCGCCGCGCGCCGAAAAGACCGCGCGCATGCCAGTTGCCGACAGCCTCGCCGATTGAATGTTGCGCCCGACTTTTACATATTTGGGGCGCACGCCTGGCAAATCGCCGTTGAGCGTAATATTTACTCTTTTGGTTTTCCCGGAACCCAGGTCATATAGATTCAACGACCCGAATTGCTCATAGACAATGGCGTCGGCGCCGGCCGATGCCGATTTAATGTCGAGTCCGTTATTGGCAATCGCCTGGGTGATTTTCTTTGAACCCGTATCATACGAATAGAGGGTCACCGCGCCATTACGGTCAGAGAGGAAATAGATCTTATTGCCAATCCACATGGGGTTTGAATCGTTGGAATTATCGCGCGGCAATTTCTCGATGCTCGAATCCGCGAGTTTGGCAATCCAAATCGGTTTGGTCTGTCCGCCACGATATTTTTTCCAGGCATCCTGCCAATGAATCGTCGGCACATAAGCCAGGCGCGCCCCGTCGGGCGAATACGAACCTTCAACCCCCATGGGCAAGGGGACTTCCGTTGCCAGTCCGCCGGCCGCCGGAACCGTAAACAGTCGCGGCGTCGGGTTGGAACTGTTGCGATACGATTCAAAGAGAATCTCTTTGCCGTCGGGAGTCCAACCGCGTGCCGCATCAGGCACCGGATGATAGGTCAGCCGTTTCGGAATGCCGCCGGTCGCAGGCACTGTATAAACATCCACATTGCCGTCGTATTCGCCGGTGAAGGCAATCGTATTGCCATCGGGCGAAAACAGCGGGTCGGTTTCGATACCTTCGCCGGTCGTCAGGCGTTTGGCTTCACCCCCCTCACGCGCCACAATCCACAAATCACCCGCATAAGCAAAGACGATTTGCGTTTTGTTGAGGGTGGGCTTTTGCGCCAGCAAGGGTTTGTCTTGAGCGAAACTGAGGCCTGCGGCGGCGAGCAAAAGTGAAATCATCAGGAATAATCTTTTCGTCATAATCCTCTCCATAGTCTCTTCGTCTTAGGCGAAGAGGTTGCTTAACGGGTTTCGGTAACTTTTAAAGGCTGGCCTTCGACTAACAAGGTCACCGATGAATTGAGGGCGCGCGAGCGATAGACGCGTTGGACAGCTTTTTGAAAGTCTTCGGGTTTAGCCTTTGGAATATCGACAAATTTTTGCGGGTTTCTATCCACCAGCGGAAACCATGAACTCTGCACCTGCACCATAATCCGGTGCCCTTTGCGAAAGGTATGATAAACGTCGGGCATCGCAAATTTAATCGCCGCCGGTTGATTCGGGGTCAGGGCTTCGGGTTTCTCAAAACTGTTACGGAATTTGGCGCGGAAAGGTTCGCCGTGAACCAATTGTTGATAGCCGCCCATTTTCACAGCATTCGGCGCGGGCGGATGACCGGGCGGCAGTTGCGGCGTTGGATAATCATTCGGATAAACATCAATCACTTTGACGACGAAATCCGAATCCGTGCCCGAGGTTGAAACATTCAAGTTGACTTTAATCGGCCCGGCAATGGTCAGGTCATCTTCGAGCGGCGCGGACTGGTAAACCAACACATCCGGTCGTTGCGCCGCGAAGCGTTGGTCTTCGGTCATATAATCGCCCGTCATGCCATCCACAATGTAACTGACAAATGGCACAGGGCGATTGGGGTCGCTGAGGTATTCATCAAACACATTCTGGCTTTCGGTCGGCGCTTCGGTGTTCAATCGCCCGTTGGCATGCAAGTAAAGGCTCATCGGTTTGGCGTCCTTCGGCGGCCATTCGTTAAACCGTCGCCATTCATTTAAGCCGGTTAAAAACATATAAGCTTCGGGTAAATCCGCAGGCTTGTCTTTCAAATAGTGCATAAAGAAAGCGAATTGAATCTGCTCGCGGAAAAACTCTCCGGTCTTGACGCCGAAATTCAAATTGCCAAGTTTGCTGCCATCGCCACGCGACCAACCGCCGTGCGACCAAGGCCCCATCACCAACAGATTCACCGTGCCGGGATTATCTTTTTCAACCGAACGATAAATATGAAACGGCCCCATGGGGTCTTCGGCATCGAACCAGCCCCCGACATTGAGCACCGCGCACTTCACATTCTTCATAAACTTCCACAGCGAACGCTTCTGCCAGAAGTCGTCGTAATTCGGATGGTCAATAATCTCTTGCCAGTAAGCGGCTTCGCCGTTGTAGAGCTTTTGATTGAGTTCGGCAAGCGTGCCGAGATTCAAATAGTAATCGTACCCGTCAATGATTTTCGTATCGAAATTGGGGCCATTGCCTGGCGGCGGCGCGGGTGCGCCGCGCCGCGGACGAAAGAACGAATAGAAACCGAAATTGGCCGACAACATAAACGCGCCATTGTGATAAACATCGTCGTTCAGGTAATAGTCGGCGGTTGGCGCTTGCGGCGAGGCGCACTTCAGAGCCGGGTGCGAATCAATCATGCTGGCGGCGACGTGAAAACCCGGTTGCGAAATGCCAACCATCCCGACCTTGCCATTATTATTCGGAATATTTTTTAACAACCATTCAATGGTGTCATAGGCGTCCGAACTTTCATCAATGTCTTTCGATGAAGTTTTGTTGGGAATATGCGGACGCACTTGTTGAAATACGCCTTCCGACATATAACGTCCGCGCGCGTCTTGATAGACGAAGATGAATCCTTCTTTTTCGAAATGTTCGGACGGTCCTAAGCGGTCACGATATTTATCAACGCCGTAAGGTCCCACACTGTACGGGGTGCGCGTCAAAACAAAGGGATATTTTTGCGAAGCGTCTTTTGGAACATAGATAGAGGTAAAAAGCCGCACCCCATCGCGCATCGGAATCAGATATTCATACTTGGTATATCGGGCTCTGACGGCCTCGGAATTTTGCCCATAAGCCCACACTGGCGCGAAAGCCAACAGGGCAATCACGGCCATCGAGCAGTTAAACAAATGGCGAATTTCAAATCTCTTCATGAACGGTGGTTTCCTCGACAATTAGTTCTTCGGCTGAGTGATTTTAATTTTTCAACTGTACCTGTGCGCGAAGCGGTTTGCCAACCATTACGCCGTCAACCAGCTTTTCATTGCGCACCACAAAGGCGCCGCCAATCAACACGTGCGTGATGCCTTTTGAAAATTGATTGGGTTCTGAGAAGGTCGCGCGGTCAATCACTTCATTGGCATTAAAGATGGTGATGTCGGCATCCGCGCCAACGCTTAAACGCCCTTTCTGTTTCATTGCCGGCGAAAATTTTTCCAACCGCTCGGCCGGCATCAAGGTCATTTTGCGAATCGCTTCCGCGAGGCTGATTAATTTTTTCTCGCGACAGTACAGGCCCAATACGCGAGAAAAGCAGCCCCGGCCGCGCGGATGAGCGCGCTCTTCCAAACTGGTGACCGGCATACCGTCCGAGGCAATCATCACCAGCGGATGTTTAATTGCCGCTTCAACCCACTCTTCTTTCATCGAATGAATGATGATGGTTCCATCTTTATATTTGGCGCGATAGGCCTCCCACATGGCTTTATCTTTGAAGCGTTCGCCAGTCAGCGGCCATTCGATATCGCCGTAACTGATGCCGAATTTGGTTTGCCAGTCATGGTCGAAAATTCCCGAATTAATCCCCGTTGAACCGGCTGTATAAGGGTAAGCCTCGGTCGTGACATCCAAGCCCTGCTTTCGCGCGGCTTCAATCATCTGCAAAAATTTCGGCACCCGACTCATGCCTGTGCTGACAATGTGCACCATATGAAATGAAGCTTTGGTCTTTTCGGTCATCTTCAAGAGTTCGGCAAGCCCGGTTAAATCGTTGCGGTCATCGGGCACGCGAATATGGATGAAGACCGGCACCTTTCTTTGCGCGGCTAATCGAAAGAGCGCTTCAAGCTCCGCGTCATTGACGCCGCGCGATACGTAATCGAGTCCGATACCGATGCCGAGCGCGCCCTCGTCCAAGGCCTGTGTGAGATAACCGAGCATCTCTTTGAGTTCGGCTTCGGTGAGCGGTTGATGATTGGCGGCTTGCAAATTGCCCTTTTTAACTTTCAGTCGCGCGGCGGTGTGCCCCGCCGAATAGCCATAATTGAGCAGCGATTTCCCTTCCCGCGCTTTCACCACATCCAGGGGATAGGTTCCCATCTCC
The DNA here is from genome assembly GCA_044868105.1 of Blastocatellia bacterium. Taxonomy (GTDB): domain Bacteria; phylum Acidobacteriota; class Blastocatellia; order UBA7656; family UBA7656; genus JBFMDH01. The sequence continues at coordinate 7,865 of JBIOWC010000453.1, read as the reverse complement.
AACTCCAAAGCGGTGGTCACGCCATCCATGAGTTGATAGGTATTGGAAGGCACATTCTGTCCGTGGGCGTGCAAATCAATAAAACCGGGCGCCACTACAAGACCCGAGACATTGACCACCTCTTTGCCCTGCAAGGCCGCTTGCGAAATTGCCGCAATCTTGCCGTTAAGGATACCAATGTTGCGCACCGCATCGAGTTTGGTCGCCGGGTCAATCACCCGCCCGCCGGTTAAAACCACATCATAGGTTGCGGCGTTTGGCTGAAAACTGGCTGAGAATGCGATGGCGCAAGCCATGGAGATGACCAGTGCGCTTTGCAAAATTATTCTGCTTTGCTTGGCATACCTGCCGCGAATGAAGGACATTAAATTTTCTCCTGTCTGGCTAATGTCTGGATGCTTTTGGATATGGTAAAAGCGCCGAAGGCGCGAGATTCAATAGTCCAGCGCCTCGCGCTGGGTAACCGATTCAATAATTTTCCCAGGCCTTGAAAGGGCGCAATAAATTATGTCGCCCTTTCAGGGTTTGTTGATTATTCGTTCCTGACACCCGGCGCGAGGCGCTGGACTATTGAATTAGGCTCTTTCAGAGCTAAGCCAATTATTAATCAACTTCTAGATTCAATTGCGCACAGAAATCCAACGGCCCTGGCAACTAACGATTTATTTTCTCCTCGACACGCTTTTGCCTGCGCAAGCTTCTGAGTCCCGCGTGAAAAAATTCCGCGTTGCCATCACTGCCCTTTATCAACACAAATTCAGTTTGTGACCCATTCGGCCTAACCGCTGCAAAACGCGTGTCGCTCAGTTTGTTGACTGGCAACTCATTCCCGGCCATTTTGAAGTACAGTTTTCCGTCTTTCATTAGAATCTCAACCGCATTCGCGGCCTCTCCGTAGCGGCCCACATAGCTTGCCATCTCGGCCTCGGTCATCGGTATGGGTTTTGGCTTATCCTCTTTTTTCGCTTCCAGAGGCAGCATCAACTCCATAGCTTTATCCGCCGTCTGGCTCAGACTGCCGCCGCTCTTGTTGACCAGGATGATGATGCCGATGCGCTGGTCTGGAGCCATCACAATCAACGACCCATAACCGCTGCGGCTGCCGCCGTGTTGAAAGACCCGGACGCCGCGCTCTTTGCCAATGGTTAATCCATAGCCATATTTATCTTCGGAGCCGGGTATATCGGCGTGCGGAGTTGAGAGCGCCGCAATCAATGACGGCGACAGCACCTGCTGGCCCTCGAGTTTGCCGCCGTTCATAAAAGCGATGACCCAGCGTGACAAATCAAAGACACTGGAAAACATCGAACCGGCGGGCCAATTGCCCGCATTGTCGGCCATCGGGCGCACCACGCGCGGCTTTTCATTTCCCGTCACGTCGTGACCGAGCGCCAGCGGGTAGGTCATCGCCAGGGTCGGGCGCAAGGTCGTGCTGCGCATGCCGAGCGGTTTGAATAAACTTTCATTCAATTGGTCGGCATAAGGTTTTCCGCTCACCTGTTCAATCACATAACCCGAAAGCCAGTAACCGGGATTTGAATAAGAGATTACTTGCCCGGGTTCGGCAAATAAAAAATCGTCCTTCAAGGCGCGCACCGTATCGCCCAGCGCTTCATCGTCGTGTCGCCCGAACATCACCGCATCGTCTTTTAAGCCCGCCGTGTGCGAGAGCAGTTGATTGGATGTCGCTTGAGCGATTTTCGGACTGAGTCCTTTCGCGTATTTGCCAATCGGTTCATCAAGTTTGAGTTTGCCATGTTCGGCTAACATCACGAGCGCTGCGGCCGTAAACATTTTGGTTGTTGAGCCCAGTCGAAACAGCATGTCAGGCGTGACCGGTGCGCCGGTTTCGATATTCGAGGTTCCAAAACCTTTGGCGTAAACCACCTGATCGCCGCGCACAATCGCCAGACTTGCGCCGGGGGTGTTGGTCGCTTTGAGTTCATCAACAATAACTTTTTCAAGTTCGCTAAAAGGGCTCGCCTGCTGCGCCTGACTGGCTGGAAATCCGGCACCGCAGCTCAGCAATACAGCCAATACAATAGAAAAACCGCTTCGGTAATTTTTCATAGGTCTCAGTATTGAATACTCTGTAGGGGCTCGCTGTGCCCGCCCCTCTTGAATGATGGGCAACCGGGCAGCCGCTACAGACCACCAGTTAACGGTTCGCCATCAAACCCTGTTTCGGTAATCCCCCTCAACCTCGCCCGATGTAAAGCTGTTCAACCGGTAGGACAATGGATTCCAGCATATTGATATGCGGCGGCAAAGTTGCCATCGCGAGCGCGGCCTGGGCGATTTCCGCAGTGGTCATCATGGGTTCTTTATCCCCTTGGCGTTGTTCAACCAGCACATTGCCCGGATGCAGACAACCGCAGGAAATGCCAAACTCGCGACCTTCGAGCGCGGTGACTTGTGTGAGTCCCCAGATGGCGTGTTTGCTGGCGCTGTAAGCGGCTGAATAAGGGCGAACCCGTTGGGCAGAGATTGAACCGATATTGATGATGCGCCCGCCACCTTGTTTTTTCATGAGGCCAAAAGCTTCGCGTGTGCAAAGAAAAGGACCGCGAAGATTGACGGCAATCACTTTGTCCCAACTCTCAACCTCCAGTTGGTCAAGCGCGCCAAAACCCGACATGGTGCCGGCATTATTTACCAGAATATCCAATCGCCCGAATCGCTCGAGGCCCTTTTGAAAAACCTCTCGCACCTGCTTTTCGTCGGTCACATCGGCCGCAATCGCTAATACCGATGCGCCGTTTTGCGCGAGACTTGCAGCGGTTTCCTGCAAACGCCCTTCATCCCGCGCCATTAAAATTACCGCCGCGCCTTCGCCGGCAAAAGCTTCGGCAATACTCCGGCCTATGCCACGATTCGACCCGGTTATTAAAGCGATTTTGCCTTCAAGTTTTCCCATGCTGTGTCCTGTATCCATAGCCCGACCCTGAGGGTGTGGTTCTCAGTCTAGGTGATTAACGTAATGATGTCAGTTGCCCCTTGGGAGCGCAGGTCTCCCTTCACGCGCTCCTTGACGGTCAGATATAGCACTTAAAAAGACCAGGTGGCCGTTTGATTATCGAGAAAATTCAAAACTGACTTGGCGCCGAAATGAAAGGCCTTCTGATTCGGCGCCCGCGTCACCCGCAAGGTAATTTGTTGAATGCCACGCGCCGAAGGCGTTTCGGAAACCACCCGCAAGGTGAAATCTTCGCGCTCTAAAATGATCACCTCGCCTTCTTTTCGCCATTGGTAATCGAAGGCCTTGCAGGTCTCGGTTAATTGTTGCGCCGTCGGTTTATCAAGCGCAACGGTCAGGGCTTTTACATCTTCAAAATAAGGAGTCCGTGGAGTCTCTGGCAAAACCGCGGCGTAGCGTTTCAGGATTTGCCGACGCGTGATGCCCTGGCTGGCATCGGCTTGCGGATTCCATTCCTGCAAAAATGTCGGGAGGTATTCCATAATGAAGATGTTGTTGCCGGTTACGAATGAACTCCTCTTCGGCGCGAGCATATAAAACCAATTCACCTGCTTGTCGTTGTACAACCGGGTCACCTGGTTTGGATTCGTGGTCTGCATTCGCGCTTGTAAAATCTTCGCCGCGCCTTCCTGCTCAACGCCAAAGGCAATTCCCGTATCACCGAGTTTGCGGGTGGTCTCCTGACTCTCGTCGAAAAACTCGAAGTAAGTATTTACGCCATAAAAATAGCGTCCCGTGTAACTGATGTCTGTGCGTTTGGTGGTGCGCGTTTCGTTCGGCGCAAACTCTTTGAGCAAAAACTCACTCTTTTCAATATCCGAATAGGTGGCGTGGTCAATCACCAGAAAGAAGTGATTGAGATAGACCGGAAACCCCAACGCTTCCCTTTTCTGGTTTGCGATTATATTAACCGCCATAACGATACTCGCTCCGACTAATAAAATCTTTTTCATCAGCTTGTGCACACCATCTTATTGCATTGCGACGGGCAAGGAAATATGTGAAGGAAACTTTTTCGAGCGATAGATGCGCTGAGTCGCCGACCGGTAATCCGCGTCCCTGGCCTGATAAATATTGGCGACAAAAGTTTGCGGGTTGCGGTCAATAACCGGAAACCAACTGCTCTGTACCTGCACCATTAATTTATGCCCTTTTATAAAGCGATGATTGACGTGGTGCAAATCAATCACATACTCATTGACGCGACCCGGCACGAGAGCTTCGGGTTTTTCAAAACTGCGGCGAAACCGTCCGCGAAAAACCTCATTGGCAATCATCAATTGATAACCGCCCATCTTGAAATCCTTCGGATAATCTTCGGCGTAAACATCAATCAGTTTGACAATCCAATCACTGTCGGTTCCGGTCGTCGCGGCAAACAGATGCGCCACGACATCGCCCGTCACTTCTAAATCATCGCTCAAGGTTTCCGTTTCAAAACTGAGCACATCCGGTCGTTGCGACGCGAAGCGTTGATCTTCCAGTAACCAGGTGTACCAGCCCGACCCTTTCGGGAAATAGGTCGGCTCAATCGGACGCGGACGATAGGGGACGGGGTTTGCCGGGTCTGAAAGATAGGCGTCAAAGGCTTGGGGGCTTTCTTCGGTCGGCGCCTTGAATGACAGGCCGCGACCCGCTTGAAAATAGGCGTTGCGGTCCGTCGTTTTATTTTTGGGGGGCCACTGGGAATACGACTTCCATTCATTGGCGCCGGTCTGAAAGGTCTGCGCTTCGGGGGTGCCGCCGGTGCCTTTGTCTTTCAGGTAGTAGGCAAAAAACGGCGCTTGAATCTTTTCGCGAAAATACAGGCTGGTGGCGCTATCGAAATTTATTTTGCCGAGACGACTACCGTCGGCGCGCGCCCAACCGCCGTGATTCCACGGACCGATGACCATGAAATTTAGATTCTTAGTGTCATGCTTTTCCAACAACTCATAAATTTTCACGGGGCCGTAATAATCCTCCTGATCCCACCAGCCCGCGACATTCAACGTCGGCACGGTGACGCGATTTAAATACGGCGCGAAGGCTTGCTTTTGCCAGAAGGTATCGTAATTCGGATGATTGACAAAATCGTTCCAGGTCGGAATTTTGCCTTTCAAATATTTTTCGTTGACGTTCGATAGGGCGCCCAATTTTAAATACCATTCATAGGTGTCGTACTTGTCGAAGACAAATTGATAATTGGTCTTTCCGGTTTCCATCATCGTCGCGTACTCAAAGCCATAGCTCAAGCGAAACGCTCCGTTGTGATGAAAGTCGTCGCCCAAGAACATATCGGCAGGCGAGGCTTGCGGCGAACAGGCTTTAAGCGCCGGGTGCGGGTCGAGCATGCCCATCACCGTCAGCCACCCCGGATAAGAGATCCCCATCATCCCGACGCGCCCGTTATTATTCGGCACATTTTTTAACAGCCAACTGATGGTGTCATAGGTGTCCGTGCTCTCATCAATTGCTTTCGGGTCTTCCCGATCGCGCGGCGGACGCGACATAACAAATTGCCCTTCGGATTTGTAACGTCCGCGAATATCTTGAAAGACGAAGATATAACCTTCCTCAGCCAGTTCTTTATAAGCCGTCGCCAGCGCCCCGCCCGCGCCATCAATGCCATAAGGGGTGCGAATGAAGATAAACGGCAGCGCCCCGCCTGGGGTTTTCGGCGCGTAAATGTCCGTGTTCAACTTCACGCCATCGCGCATGGCAATCATCACGTTGGTCTTCGGATAAGCCGCCGCCATCTGCGCCTTCGCGTTGACGGTCAGATAAATGAATGCGGCAATGAAAAAGAGGGGTAAAAAGGTCAGGGGTTGGCGCCGGTGTCGTTGCATCGCTTCTCCTTTATTGAGCAAGCTATTTTTTTCGAGATGATGGATTTTTGCGGTTCAGTTTTGCGTCGCCGTTGGCGCTCGGCTTGATCCGCCGGCTGTTTTCGATGTACCAGCGGCTGCCGGTGCGGTACTCCTCTTCGGTCTTTTCAAGTAAGGCCAAAGAGCGTTTGGGTTGCAGGTGCGCGCAGGCAATTAAAATGGTATTCATCAGCGCCATGGGGGCGACATAAGAGCCGGTAAAAGAAGGGCTAGAGATAGAAGCGAGAAGATAGGCATCGCAAAATGTCGCGATGGGGGTGGTGTCGCTATCACTGATTCCGAAGGTCGGAATCCTCAGTTCTCTGGCGCGCAAGACCGATTCAACGGTGTCGCGCAAGCCGCGCCCGAAACTAATGGCAATCAATAAATCGCGATTGCTTAGCAGATCAATTTTATGTTGCAGGTTGCCGGAACTGCCAACCGGGGCTTCGGCATCAAAGCCGAGCGGCGTTAGCCCATAGGCGAGAAACCAGGCCAGCGCCGCAGCCAGGTCAACGCCAACAATGAGGATGCGCCGCGCCCGATGAATCTGTTTGGCGAGTTCCACGACCCGCTCGCTGTTGAGGTTGGAAGAGAGGGATTGAATGTTTTCGGAATCGCGATCCAGCGAATGGCGAATGTGGTCTTGAACGCTGCGTTTTTCGCGGGTCGCCGATTTCAACACCGAATAAGGCGTGATGCGGGTAACGAAATGATTGCGCAAATCGGCGGCAAAATCATCATACTTTTCATAGCCCAAGGCTTGAATGGTGCGAACAATGGTTGACGCGTCTACCCCGTAACGCTGCGCCATCTTTCTGGATGAGAGAAAAAAATGCTCTTCCGGATTATCGAGCATTGATTGAATCAGATTCCGGCGGCTGTCATTGAGTTGCGCTTTGGCTTGCGTGAACCGGGATTCAAGAGGCGTTAAGGTGTTGCTGTTCTCTTCCGCTTTCTTTACTGATTTTTTGGCATCCATAGGTCTTCGGTTTTCCTCAGGCTCAGTCCTTGAACATCTGTCAAACGGCGAGCGCAAAGATAGCATAAGCCTAGCCGTCGTCACAAGACAGGGATGCAACAGATGTTGTACTTCGCTTGACACCTTGCAACACCTGATGTATAAAACCGCCAACCCGCTTGGACGGCAAATCCGAGTAGGAATTCATACCCAGCGTTTTCAAGGAGAGGTTATAACGATGCGCGTGATGATACGAGCTCGCAGCAGAGTCCTATTATCGGTTTTTCTACTCCTCTTGCTTTTCACCGTTGAAGCGCGTCCGCAAAACGGCAAGGGTGCGCTCGAAAGCGCCATTGATAATCTGATGAACAGTCAATTCAAGCCGCAAGAGCCGGGAGCGTCGGTCATTGTGGTTAAAGACGGCCAGATTATCTTTCGCAAAGGTTACGGGCTGGCGAATGTCGAATTGGGGGTGGCGGTTGAACCGGATATGATTTTTCGTATCGGTTCCATCACCAAGCAATTTACCGCCGTCGCCGTTTTAATGCTTGAAGAACAGGGCAAGCTGTCCGTCAAAGATGACCTCACGAAATACTTTCCCGATTATCCAACGCAGGGCAAAAAAATCACCGTTGAACATCTGCTCACGCATACCTCGGGAATCAAGAGTTACACGTCGCTGCCGGAATGGTTGCCGCAATGGCGCAAAGATTTCAAGGTTGAGGAATTGATTGCCCTTTTCAAGGACAAGCCGATGGATTTTGCGCCCGGCGACAGTTGGAATTACAATAACTCAGCCTATTTCCTGCTCGGCGCCATTATTGAAAAAGTCAGCGGGCAAGCTTACGGGGATTTCATCGAAAAAAATATCTTCGCGCCGCTCGGCATGAAACATTCATTTTATGACAGCACGGAGCGCCTCATCATGCGGCGGGTTGCCGGATATTCGAAAAAGGGCAATGACTTTGTCAATTGTGCTTACTTGAGCATGACGCAACCCTATGCGGCGGGTTCGCTGATCTCTTCGGTAGACGATTTGGCGCTCTGGGATGCGGCGCTCTACACCGACAAACTCGTCAAA
>JBIOWC010000452.1:0-9748 GCA_044868105.1 Blastocatellia bacterium | reverse complement strand
CCGATGATGCTTGAGTTCAAGCTCATCCAATATTTTGTTGGCAATAACCGCCCGTAGCCAGGTCGTTAGCGCCACCCGCCCATCGTAAGATTGGATTCTCGGTAGGCCATGGGTACCACCGAGATAGAGATGCGCAATGAGGCTTTCGGCGACGTCATCGGCAACCGTTCGGTGGTGACACAGGTGGTGAGCGGTTTGCAGAATGTAGGATTTATAAAGCAGATTGAACCGGCTCCAGGCGCGATTGCTCGACTGCGCACAAGCAATCGTAAGATAGAGATCTTGAACATAGAGGTGATTGAGAAACTCTAGAATTTGCGTCCGAGGCTCAGCCATTTGGCCATGTTTTTGTAGAATAGCGAAAAGCTGTTGATGAAAAGCTTTTACATCAAGTCCAAGGTCACCATAAATCTGGTATCCGACTTCATAGGCTTGCTGAATGGGACGTTCACTAGACAACGGAAAATGATAGCAGGGAGAATGGGTCACAGTTTGCCTTGAATTAAACAGGTATTGCGACACCCAAATCGAAAGATAAATTCGACCCCTCGCTTGCAAATTTATATATGAAAAGCGGTAAATTGATAATGCAAAAGTGAAAAAATTGTGGATTTTTTTTGTCAGTCTACGAAGGCCTGGCAGATGGTCTTTCAAAGCTCATTCGCTGCAGGCGACGCAATGGGGTGGCGGAAGCGACAAGCTTGCAGAAGCCACAAGCTTGTTGTTGCCAAAACCCAAAAAATCTCCATCACGCTTTACAAAATAACCAGCATTTCTAATTGATAATTCCTACTTAAAGCTGGTTCATTGCTTGACCAGCGCCCCAAGGCGCCACGCATAACCGCTACACCGGCAATCAATAAATGGCTAACCATTTGAATACCTGAATGACCGGTCAACCAGTTATGCCAAGGCCCGAAATATTGCCTCCTGTATGAGCGGTCTATTCAGTTCTGTTTACCGGATGACAGGGTTTGCGTCGTCACCGTGCCGGGCATCGTCTTATTGATTCGCGCCGCCATCATGCGGACAAGTTCGACATTGGTGAAGGGCTGCCAGCCGTGTGGCTTCATTGGTCGCCCGTATTCAAAAACGGCTTCGGATTTCGGGTGGTCAGCGGCTTTCAGGAAATCCTCCAGTTCATATACCGCAAGGTTCAGGTAGTAGTTGTCCATATCACCGCAATAGACATGTATCTTGCCCGCGAGGTCAGCGCCAATCTTCGCCCAATTTTTTTCGAGGTTATAGCGCAGGTCGTAGCCGTTATCGCGCATATACAAGGCAACTTCGCGGTCAATCTTGCCGGTCAAACGATCCCAGACCGGGCGCGGGTATCCATCCTTGCCGATGGGCCCGTAGGCCGCATCCCAGGCCGCAATCTGTTGCCCGGACCGCACGTTACTGCCGAGCACCGCTTCGAGGCGGGACATTTCGCGCATCGTCAATGTCACTTGTCCATCAGCATTTCTCGAAAGCGGTCGGATGAGTTTCGCCCAGTCGCCGCTTGGCACTTCAAAAGCGTTGTCGTCTTCATAGATATTCGACATTTGATAACGCCGGAAATCAACCGGGTCGGGGTACAACACCCAAGTGCCGTTGAAGAAGGTCGGATGAAAGACCTGCAAGGCCAGTGCTTCCCAGCCGCCCGTCGAACCGCCGGTGAGCACGCGGGCCTGGGGGTTGGCCAAGATTTTGAATTTTTCTTCCAGATAGGGAATCAGCTCCTTCGTCAGCGCATCACCATAGGGGCCGTTGTTAACCGAGTTTACGGCGTAAGAGTCATCATAATAAGGGGTCGGATGTTGAAAGGTCACCGCCACCATGCGCGGGAAATTTTCTGACATCCAGCTTTGCGCAAACTCATAGCCGCTTTCGCGAGCGCTCCGACGGAGCCGCAGCTGGCGCTGATCGGCGCTTTCAGGCGTCGCCGGGGCCTGGGTGGTAAACCCAAAGGGCGCGCCGAGCCCAAAATGTCCTTGAATGTAAATCGCCGGGTACTTCTGGTCGGGGTTCTGCGCGTAGCCTTTCGGTAGCAGCAGAGTCGCACCGATATACATCGGATGCCCCCAAAACTGCGTCAGCAGCTGGCTTTGAATCTTCACACGCTTGACCCATTCGGTATCCGGAGGAATTTCTACCGGCGGCAACTTTTTCGTCAGACTCAGTTTGATGTTGAAACCTGCCGATGGATCAAGTCGAACGCGCTGCACCTCGCTGATGAGATTACCGGGTGAACGATTCCACTGCTGCCCCTCCCACTGATCCATATGAACCCAGATGACGTGACCGTCCTTGCGATGCACTTCTGTATAAACATTGAGCAGCGCCTGCACGAAATACTCGCCCGCCGGAAGCTGGCTTAAACTCTCGACCGGATAACCGAGCACCGAGGCGTCAATCACCACATTCTCGTTCGGTTTGAAGGCCCGCACGTCGAGACCGTAAAACGGCACAGAGGCATTGTAGGAACCCGCTTGTAATCGCGGCTCAACGCGACTGTTTTTCGAGATCATCACAAAGACGCGACCGGTAATCGGTCCCTTATCAAGCGTCGCCGGATAAGTAATCTCGAAGCGCGCATCGGCGGCTACGGTTTGAGCGGAACAAGCCAGCAGCATCAACAAACCCAAAGCGGCTCTTACGACAAGCCCGCTACCTGGCTTTATTGCCTTCAGCAAAATTTCCCGCAGGTAGCCAACTGCATTTAAGCTATCCGGTTGAGTTACTTGATTCATTGATTCCTCCATGTCGAAATGTTTGATTAGCCAATAGTCCGGCTCCCTAAGGGCGAGAACCTCCACACAAGCGCGCCGTCATCACCGCTTAGCGCACGAGTTTGCCGTTCATCTTTAGCTCAATGTCAAGGCGACGCGATTACCGTCCGACCGTCTCTCGCTTCGGTAAGGCGAAAGGCAAACGGTCGGGAGTAACCCGCACGCCGGTCGTAAACTTCAAGGGATATTTCCCGCTACTTGCAAAAGTCAATTCCACAAAGTAAGCCGTGAAACCTTCGGCGGGCGGCGCCACTTGAGCGCGGTAGATCCCGGCTTTTGCCGCCGCGAGTGGCGAACTCTTATAGGCCGCGCCAATGGTATCTAAGCGGAAGTCGCGGGCTTTTGCATTGGTCGCTTGCCAGAGTTTGACCTCCGTCGGCTGGTCTTGGGTTTGCACGATAATGGAGCCGTCTTTTTCAAATTTCCAGGAAAAACGCGGGCGCGCTTTGCCGAGCGTCACCGCTTCAAAAAAAGCATAGAGCGTGTCGCGCACGTCGGAATTTCGCAGGTCGTGTTTGGTGTTCGGGACGTAGCGCAAATATTTCTCGCCTGACAAATCGTCGAAATAGAATTGCGACGAATCGGGCAAAAAATACTGGTCGCCCGTCGAGTTCATTATCAATTTAGGCATCTTCAAGCGGTCACGATAAGCATAGGGGTCTTCGATTTTCATCAACTGGGTGTATTGCGGCGTACCCGACCAGGCGTGCAGATTAATGTAATCGCCGATCGCCGGAGCCCAGAAACCATAGGCGCGGAAGTGATGTTCCATGGACTTCTCATTATTGAGAACATCAATCACCATGGGCGCAATTGCCACCACCCGATCATCAACCGCCGCCGTCGTCCAGGTCGTCCAACCGCGTTTTGAGCCGCCCGCTACGACGAATTTGTCCACCCGTAGTTTCCCGCGTTCCGCGTCGCCGCAAAAAGCGGTGACCGTATCCATTGCCCGCACCGCAGATTTGGTCATCGGCAAACGCAGGGGCCAGGTTTCATCGCCGGTCTTCAGATACTTCTCCCAACTGTAAGCGATAATCTCGTCCTCAGTTCGCGATTTGCCTTCTTCTTTGAAGACCAGGGGTTCGTTCGGCACCATTCGCAAATCGGCGACTACGGCATGTGTGCCAACCGCCATGGCGGCGAGACTCGCGTCAGCGCCACCAGGCATCTTGCTACCGTTCGAGCCGCCGTTGATATATAGAAAGCCTGTCGAAGTCGTCACCTGGTCGGGCTGAATGATGGTCAGCCAATGTTTCCAGATGGGACGATCAACTTCGGCTGCGGTGCGCCATTGTTGTGAAGTCAGTTCCAGAACGAAGGCGGTGTAGCCCTCGCCTTTACTGGTGTTCATCAACTTGTAGCTATAGTTCGAGTCGGGTTTGAAGACGTAGCGATCAAGCGCCGTCTGCTTGCGCGGCGCGCGCTCGCGTGGCCCGGCTACGGCATAGCTCGCCAGTAGCAACGCCATGCCGACAATCATCAGATGACGAATGAGTCGCATTCGAGTTCTAACAGTCATTTGAGGGACCTCCTGCTCAGTCAAGGTTCAATGGTTTTAAAGAAGCTCCTGGTCAGCGCACCGCCTGCGATGTCTCCGGATAAACCGCATCGCTTATTCTTTGGCGCGTTCATACTGTACGGGCCAGGGAATATCTACTGCCAAAGTCTTCGCCGCGTGTAGCGCCCAATAGGGGTCGCGTAATATGGCGCGCGCCAGAAAGACCGTGTCGGCTTCGCCCCGGGCAATAATCTGCTCCGCCTGCTCCGCTTCCGTAATCAACCCCACTGCGCCTGTAGCCATCCCGGCTTGCTGGCGAATCGCTGCGGCAAACGGAACCTGATAACCGGAAGCGACAGGAATTTTCGCTCCGGGAACCAGGCCGCCACTTGAACAATCAATCAAATCAATGCCGAGACTTCCCAGTTGTTTAGAAAATTCTATGGACTGCGGCAAATCCCATCCACCGTCAACCCAATCGGTCGCCGAAATGCGCACAAACAGCGGCAGAGGCTCAGGCCAGACGCCGCGCACCGCCTCGGCGACTTGCAGAGGAAACCGCAATCGCCCTTTAAAATCGCCGCCATAGTCGTCGGGGCGTTGATTTGCCAAAGGAGAGAGAAATTCATGGAGCAGGTAGCCGTGCGCCATATGAAGTTCAAGGACTTCAAAACCCGCTGCCAGACTGCGTCGCGCGGCTTCAACAAACTGTGAAGTCACCTTGGCAATATCAGCAGTCGTCATTTCCCGCGGGGCCGGGTAATTTCCAAAAGGCAGAACGCTGGGCGCTAGCGCTTGCCAGCCACCCGCTTCTTTCGCGAGCGGCTTGCCGCCGCGCCACGGCGCCTCCGTAGAAGCTTTACGACCGGCGTGCGCTAACTGAATTCCGGCGACCGCGCCTTGCGCTTTAATAAATGCGGCGAGGGGTTGAAAAGCTTGCCCCTGTTGGTCGGACCAAATACCCATATCGCCGGGAGAAATTCGGCCTTCGGGCGACACCGCCGTGGCTTCAACCATCACCAGCGCCGCCCCCCCCACGGCGCGACTGCCCAGATGAACCAGGTGCCAGTCGTTTGGCATTCCATCCCGGCAAGAATACTGACACATAGGCGAGACAAAGATGCGATTTTTGAACTCTAGCCTTCTAGCCGTGAAGGTCGAAAATAATTTGCTCAAGCGTTCTCCTCATGCAGTCAACTTAGTAATGCAGTTTAGGCAGACAAATATGAAAAATAGCCCGACCATCTTCAGCCACGCTTGAAGGCTCCGCTGCGTTCATTCATCTCCGATTCACTTACACTTCATGGCCACTGACCTGGCGGTGAAAAAGGCGGGAGTCAAATCATACAAAATTATAGGCTCAACCTTAAGGCGCTGATTACCTTCTCGAGCTCCGGTTGGTTGACTTGCGCTTGCCGGCAGGGTCAACTTGCGCCTTCTCTTCCGACTGTGGATGGTAAGCGTTGACTATTGCGGCAATCAATTCGGGGAGCAGGGTAAGTAGAGATGTTCTTATGGAACCCGCGCAGCGGGCGATAGATTAGGCGCTAGCGCCCGCTACGCGGGCTATCCATTTTGTGTTTAGATGAAATGATATGGCTCAACACAGCTAGACGAAAAATAAAGGCAAGATAATAAAGAAAAAATAAATTCTTCAAAGAATCGAGTAGCCGGGAAGCGGGGGGTTGGGCAAGCAGTAGAGGCCTGTCCAAAGCCCGAAATTTGCGCGAGCAAGATGAGGGGTTCCGGGCTGGCAGCCGGTACGGGCAACCACCATAAACGGAGTAACCTGAATGAGCGCACTTATTGAATAAGTGCGCTCATTCAGGTTACTCAGATGATTCCCTCATCATCCCCTACTGCGCGCCACAAAAAATATTGAAGTACCGACCCTGCTGCAACCCCTGCGCCGGGCTCTGGAAGAGGTGGGCGCCGCCTTTATCAACCGGGTTTCGAGCATTTGCATATTACGGAACCAAGTGCCCCTTGGTGCTGCCGGGAAATTGGATCTCTTTCAGTTTCCACACCTCAGGATCAGAAGTCATTGCCACACTGATAACTACTTGCTTGGCGACCTGACGCTCCACAGGCGTGCAGTGAAAAGCGGCCACCCGCTCGCCAGGCTTGCCTTTGTTGTTCGTGTAAATGTACATGCAAGGCTCTCCTTTGGCCATCCGCTCATCATCATGTTCAAAGATGTAGGTGCCTTGAAGAATCTTGTCTTCGAGTTTGATCTTATCAGTAAATTCTACGACGACGACCTCTTTGCCTTGAGCTTGCGCCAAGCTTTTTGCGGTGAACCCAATACCACTGAGTGTCAGTGCGCCAAATATTAAGACGGTTAAAATGATTCGTTTCATCATTCATCCTCCCTGGCAGCGCCTCGCGGCCTGCCCTGAAATCCGCAAGCATAATTTCATTTGCATTTGCCCGCGTCACGATTACCCCTTCTCCAAACGCACTCGACCGGTTTGCACATTGCGTTAGACTGCCGGAGGTGCGCTGGGGTGGAGTTGATTAATGGCGAACGCTTGCTTGAGCAAGACTTGAACTTCTTGATCCGTGGTCTGCGTGAAATTCGTATACCGGTGTTCGACGCCATCGAGTATGGTCGGCTGAAAGACGCAGACGCAATCATCCGCTTCCTGAAAATATTCTTCGCAAACCGGCAGCGGAGCGACGGGGACGGCAACGATGAGGCGTGCGGGTTGGCGAAGGCGTAGGGCGAGCAAGGCCGCGCGCATCGCCTCTCCGGTCGTCAGACCATCGTCAACCAGAATCACCGTGCGCCCGCTCATTTCCGGCGCCGGACGACCCTCTCTGTATAACCTTTCGCGCCGCTCCAGGTCTTTCTGCTCCCTGTCGCCGATGGCCGCAATCTCCGGCTCGCGCACCCGCAGGTAGTTTCTAATTTCATGGTCCAGGACCCGCACACCGCCGCTGGTAATCGCCCCCATCGCCAGTTCTTCACGCCCCGGAACTCCGAGTTTGGATATGATAAAAACATCCAAGGGCACCTCAAGCGCCGTCGCGACTTCAAAAGCTACGGGCACGCCGCCGCGCGGCAGCGCCAACACTAAAACATCACTCCGACCGGCATAAACCATAAGTTTTTTGGCTAACGCCTGCCCGGCTTCAATTCGATTTCGAAATATCATCTTTGCCCTCCAGATTACCCATCATAGTTAATAAATCCGAATCACTTGCTTCAGCGCTTCATAACTTTTCCGATGTCACCCAAAACTCATTTCCACCTTAGGGCAAGTCTAATGCCACGTAGCAGGTCAGAGAATTCTCGCAATATAGGGGTAATCTTCTTTTGGGTTGCGAAGTTTCGCCCAACTGGAATGGGAAAGTTTGCGCTAGTTTTACGCTTTACCGAACCACCCACGTAGCCCTCTTTAACAATAAATCCTCTACAGTTGATGGCTTAAGGATTGGCCTACGCGACGCCTATTCATCGCCTGCTCCCGCTGCGCAAGGTGGCCGCCTTCTCCCTCCGGTAAACGAATAAGATAAGCTGATATAGAAAAATTTCAGGCCGCGCTTAAAGGCTGCGCTGCTGTTCGACATTCAGTATTGGGTCAGGATGAAAGAGGTTGGCCAGCGGTTGGCGCTAAACAAGTAAAGTCTCGCCCAACGACCAGTAAACAGTGATCTCTGGACAAGTAAAAAGTGATCTTCGGATTAGACGGAAAAAGCGGATAAAGCGCCATCGGCTGGGGCGGATAAAGCGCCATCCGTCTTTTCTGCCCCATCAGAAGATGACCTTGTCACTGACAACAGACTGTCGTTCTTTTAACGGTATATAATTTCATTCCCCTATTTTCACACTGACCTATTACCTGGCCTTCGCCTTCATTGCACAATGCAACGTCTGATGGGATAATCAATCAGCAGGTAAGCCCACCTCATTTAATCTGTAAAGGAGACACACCACCATGAGAATACAGGACTGGTTTACCACTCACACACATTACTGGGGCGTCCCACACCAGGCTGAAGGCGAGAGTCGTTTAATCCATGAATGCTACGAGTGTGGTAAGCAACGCACGTCTATCTTAGGAGAGAATCCGCAGCCGCTTGACGGTTCTAAGCAATCTCAAGTTGTGCTTGCTGATGATGAGTTCGCGAACCTTAAGAATTAGACTTAAATAATAAACTTAGCATTCCTCTTGTCCTCTTGAATCCGTATCTCTGCTGCCTCACCTTCCACACTAAGAACTTTGCCGCCGACCCCCGCCTCAGTCTTTGCGGCCGTGCGAATTACGCAATATAGTCAGGCCAAATTGGATGAATCGGTTGCCAAGCGTAGCGCCAGGCTTGTTGCTGCGATTTTTTTAAGTTCACAGATAAATTTCAGTCTCAAGACAATGGCCGACGATAAGCTGAACTCTCTGGAAGTCATCCCTAAAGTCGTTTTAGGTGATGAGCACACAAGCCCTATGGACAAACGCAACATAAATCTTCCCTCTCATAGCGAGTGACCAGCCTGCGAAAGGTCTACAACCTACAGATGAAAACCTGGATCAAGTGACGGAACAGGGGCGCGGGGTTGTGAGAAGCAGGGCGAAGCGGAGAGGCGCAGAACCCTATCTTGGCGAGCCATCCGAGCAACTCATCCGACCCCTTGCCGGGACCCTTTCGATTGCACGGCCCTCGTCTGCTCGTAATGCCGACGCGCTTTGGCGCGGTTGCCGCAGCCCTCCATCGAACACCAGCGCCGCCTCTTATTGCGACTGGTGTCGACGAACAGCCAGGCGCAGCCCTCTCCGGGGCACTCGCGCAACTGCCCGACGGCAACCTCATCGACCAGGAAGTCGGCCGTGGCGTGCACGACATCCCACAGCATCCTCTCCAGATGCACTCGCCCGTCTGACCACCCCCACTGAAAGCCTTCAGGGGTCGCTTCAACCTGGAGGTTGGCGAGCGCCGCTTTCAGCCGGCTGTTCAAATACGCGACATCGGCGGCCGACGTGCGCTGCCCGGCGGCGACAGCCGAGAGCAGGCGGTAGATGGTTTCGCGCAGCTCAATTGCGCGGTCGACGACGGCCCGGGCTTCGTCCGGGCGGTGGGCCGCCTCCTTCAGCAGGTCCCGGCCCTGGCGCTCCGTTAGGAGCTCTGTATAACGCCCCCAGCGTACAAAATCCTCGTAGGCGTTCAGCAACTCTTTGGGAGACTCGCTCGCCCGCCAGTCGAGAGTGTTGGCGAAATCAAGAGGCAGCCGACCCGTCAGCGTCAGGTCGAACAACCTCTCCGCTCCCTTCTTACTCATCATTGATGGCGTTTTCATTGTAATTCTCTCTAACCAGTTTATGGCGGTTGACAGGTTAAAATCAAGCTGTCTATAATCTAACCAGTATTTGATGATATACTGGTTAGACGAACGATAATCTTTGTATACGGAGGAGGGCAGTCATGAGCGGGGTGGCAAGACGGCAAAGCGATTGTACGAACGCATCACCGATCCTCA
>JBIOWC010000451.1:0-2319 GCA_044868105.1 Blastocatellia bacterium | reverse complement strand
TATAAAAAGCAATAGTTTTTCTAAAAAAAGAGATGGGTTTTGCGCTTTCATTGTTCCTCCGTTGGTCTTATCCCTATAAAAATTAAAATAGCGAATGCATATCTATTGAACAAACCTGAGCGGTCTTGGCGCTTTCAATAATGGCAAAGCAGGCAAGACTGGTGGCCGCTAAAGATTCAAGGCTGATGGGCGCGGCGGTTTGGCCCTGCGCGGCTTGTAAAAAAGCGGCAATCTCTGCCGCATGCCCTTTGTCTTGAGCACTGCCTCCTAATTTAATCGTCTTTTTGCCGGAAATTATTTCCGCTTTTTTGAAATCGTCTAATATCGCCACCGTCTGTTCGCCGAAAATTTCGACGCGCTCTTTCGCCACAGACTTATTGCCGCTTGCCGTATAAACAATTGACGCGATAGAGCCGTCGCTCATGGTCATCGAAACCGTCACGCTATCATCAACAAACCCGGCGCTGCGTTTTTGCGGCACCAGTGCGGCGCTCACCGTCACCGGCAAAGCGTCGGTAATGAACTGCGCGAAATCAATGAAGTGGCACACTTCTCCGATGATGCGTCCGCCGCCTTCTGTTGCATCGTGCGTCCAATGTTCGGGGGGAATTTGTCCGGCATTGATGCGATAAGCAAGGGTCAACACGCCCGCGCGACCATCGAAATGTTTTTTTATCTCTTTTGCCAGCGGCGCAAACCGCCGGTTGTACCCGACCGTCAGCAGGTTTCCGGTCGCTTGCGCGACCTGGAAGACTTCGCGCAAATCCGCTGCGGTGGTCGCCAGCGGTTTTTCAACAAAGACGGCTTTGCCTCGCCGCAGCGCTTTGGTCGCGAGCTCGGCGTGAGAGTCGTGGCGCGTAGCAATAAACACGGCGTGACTTTCATGATTATCCAAAATCGCTTCCGCATCGGTGGTCGAATAAGCAAAACCAAACATCTCGGCGGTGTTTTTGGCATTGATGCCGGTTGCCGTCGCAACGCCTTCGAGACGAACTTTCGCAGCCCGTTTAACAATCGGCAGCAACACCCCTCTGGCAAAATTTCCGGCACCAATAAAACTCACACCCAGGGTCGCCGCCTCCGATTTTTTCGCGTGCGAGGTTTGCACCAGGTGGTTTGGCGCAAGTTCGGTCTGCGGATATTCAAGCACAATACCGCAATAGCGCTCGCTGGCTTTATTGGTAATCAACTGGTAAGCGTCCATGGCGCGGGCGACCGAAAAGCGGTGCGTGGTGAGCAGTTCGGTCTTCACTTTGCCTTCGGCAACCAGTTGCAGAAAGGCTTCCATATTGCGCTTTTCCGTCCAGCGCACATAGGCGATTGGATAATCATTGCCCTTCTCTTCATACTGCGGGTCGTAGCGACCGGGTCCATAAGAGCGTGACAAACGCACGTCAAGTTCTTTCAGGTAATAGGCATTGCGTGGAATATTCATGCCCACCATGCCGACCGCGACAATGCGCGCGCGGTCACGCGCCAGTTCGGCCGCCAGTTCAACCGGCGCATCCGATTTCGTGCTTGCGGTAATGATAATGGCATCCGCGCCGCGCCCTTCGGTCATTACCTGACAGGCGCGACGCACTTCATCGTCACTACTGGCGACAAAATCCGCGCCCGATTGCTTTGCCGCTTCACAGGCCAGCCCGTCAATATCAAACCCGAGGACGCGACAACCGGCGGCTTTTAACATCTGGACCGTGAGTTGCCCGATTAACCCCAGCCCAATAACCGCGACCGCTTCGCCGAGTCTGACATCGGCTTGTCGAATACCTTGCAAAGCGATGGCCCCGACGGTCGTATAACAAGCGGCTTCCAGCGAAGCGGCGTCGGGTAATTTGCAACAGAGATTTTGCGGGACGAAGAGGACTTCGGCATGCGAGGCATAGCCGGCGCCAGCGCAAGCCACGCGGTCGCCGATTTGAAACCCGTTGACCTGTTCGCCGATGGCCATAACCGTGCCCGAGGCGCTGTAGCCAAGCGCCTTTATCTGATTGAGTTTTGCCGTGACCTTTTCATAGGTGGCGCGAAGGCCGTCGCGCTTGAGGGTATCTAAAACCTGGCGGACGAGGTCGGGTCGCGAGCGCGCTTTGCCGACCAGCGAACTTTGCGCAGTTTCAACCACCATGCGTTCGGTTCCCGCGCTAATTAGTGAATAGGCGGCGCGCACCAGTAACCCGCCCGCTTTGAGTGCCGGTTGCGGTAACTCTTCGACGCTTAACTGTCCGGTGCGAAAATTCTGAACGATCTGTTTCATAAATCAGATGTCAGATGCTAGATGTCAGAGGTCAGTTTTGCGGTCGCCACAAAACTGACCTCTGA
>JBIOWC010000450.1:0-14632 GCA_044868105.1 Blastocatellia bacterium | reverse complement strand
TATCAATGATAGTCGATAGCTCTTGCGGCAGGTTCGGATTAATCTCTTTGGCGCACTTATGAGTTTGGTGCAGGACGGCGTGCATCGTATCAACTGTGGTGTTGCCTTTCAGGGGCAATCGTCCGGTCGCCATCTCGTAGAGCACCACGCCGAACGAATAAATATCGCTGCGATGGTCAACCCGTTCACCGCGCGCTTGTTCGGGCGACATATAGGTTGGGGTTCCGAGCGGCGCGCCGAGCTTCGTGAGTTCGTCCTGCTGAAAAGCTCCGCTATCGTGACTGCGCCCTTTTTCATTGAGCAATTTTGCCAGCCCGAAATCCAAAACCTTGGCTTGCCCGCGCGGCGTGATGATGATGTTCGAGGATTTAATGTCGCGATGAACAATGCCTTTGGCATGTGCGGCGGCCAGCGCGTCGGCAATTTGCAACCCGATGGAAAGCGTTGAATCGAGACTGAAGGCTTTGTTGCCAATCAGCTTTTTCAAAGTCTTGCCCGGCAAATATTGCATGGCAATAAAGTATTGTTTGTCGGCTTCGGCAATTTCGTAAATCGTGCAGATATTCGGGTGGTCGAGCGAAGAGGCGAGGCGAGCTTCGCGAAGGAACCGTTGCCGCGAGGTTTCTTCGGCAACCAGTTCAGGCGCCAGCAATTTCAAAACGACTGTGCGGTCAAGCGTTGTGTCAAAGGCTTTGTAAACGCGCCCCATACCACCTTGACCGAGTTCATCCTCGAGTCGGTAATGTGAAATCTCTTTGCTCATCGTACTGCTGCGAGTTTAAGTCCTATGAGCAAGGTTTATTCTTAGGGCGTATTGATGTCAAGTAAATCGCTGCGCTTTTCAAAATTATTTACGAATCGGGTATTCGTAAAGCTGCTTGCCGTCGGCGCCGATAAAGCGCACTTTGATTTCATCAACACCGGCTTCAAGCACCGCAAAGCCATTGACGGACTGCGCAAAATAGGCGCGTTTACTCTCTTTGATTTTGTAAAGCGGCGCGCCGCCACCACCGGCAATCAAAAAATGCAGGCGACTATCGGAAGGCTTCAGGTGTTCAATGATGTGGTCGTGCCCGACTAAATAGATATCGGCTTTGGCTTCGAGAATCGGCAAGAGATTTTTAATCAGTCGCCCGTCGTCGCCGTGTTCGCCATCCGAATAAATCGGATGATGTCCATAAACGATTTTCCAACGCGCTTTGCTCTTGTCGAGCTGTTCTTTGAGCCAGGCCAGTTGCGCCCCGGACATGTCGTTGGTATCGAGCGCAAAAAATTGTACGGCGCCCGCCGTGAACGTGTAATAAGGCGCGGGCATTTTCCAACTCGGGCTTTTATCGGAATAGAGAATTTCTGCCGCAGGGCTATCCGCCTGTCCCCAGTCGTGATTGCCAAGCGAGGCATAAAATTTGATACCCAGCGGCGCATACATCTCTTCCCACCAGGTTTTCCAGCGCGCATCTTGCGGGCTGGCCATGCCCAGGCTGTAAAAGTTATCGCCAAGCGTCACGCCAAAATCAAAGGGGGTTTTGCGATGGTAGGCCAGCATCTGCGCGGCGGTCTCTTTTTGCGCGGTTGAACCGGTGCCGAAATCTCCGAACGCAAGAACGCGAAGCGGTTGATTTTCTGGTTTAACGGAAAACGCTTCGGGCGGTTTTCTTAAAAAGGCTGGCAACATGGTGCCGCGCACCAGAGAGATCCAGCGCTCCTGTTCTTCACCGAGTATACGCAAACCTTCCGCGTCGTTTTGGGTTCGCGCCGTCTCTAAACGCTTCAACAGCAAATCGCGCAATTCAATATTGCGGAGCACGCGCAGGCGTTCAAGGGCGATCTTGGAAATATTGGCATCCGCATCTGCGGTAATGGCGCGTTCAAGAAAGGCTTTAATCTGCGGATTATTCTGTCTGCCAAGGTTATCAACAATGGCCCCGCGAACCCGCGAAGATTTTTCGGAGTCGTAAAAAGCAACGAGGAAATCCGTCGTGCTTGCCGCCTGGCGCGCCAGTTCACCCACCAGACGAACGCGGCGCAATTCATCCTCTTCGCTGATAAGCGATTGCGCTTTCTCGCGCAGTTCCGGCGCCAGCTTATTCAAATAATCGGCATATTTTTGCGGCGCTGAACCCGTGGCGCTCTGCGCGCAAGCAATCAGCGTAATTAATAAGACTAAAATCAAGCTGGTTAGAAAATGTTTCCGCATGCACCGGCTCCTTGAACAAAATATTTTCGGCAGATTATGTCAGGCGTGTAGGGGAAGTAAAGGGCAAAGATAATTAATGCTCAAGCGTTGACAAGGCGATTTCCGATTCAACCGGTTTCGCTTCTTTGCCAGCGCTGGTTGCTGTCTGTGCGGTGGCTTTCGGCAAAGTGAAGGTAAAGCGCGAACCGCGACCGAGTTCGCTGGTGGCGCAAATTTCGCCGCCGTGCGCTTGCACCAGATGTTTGACGATGGCCAGCCCCAGCCCGGTGCCGTCAATTTTACGCGAACGCGATTTATCGGCGCGATAGAGGCGTTCAAAGACGCGGGAGAGGTCGGTTTCCGTAATCCCGATGCCGGTATCTTCGACGGTGATGGTGATAACGGATTCGTTCTCTTCGGCGCTGACGGACACCGTGCCGTTCGGCAAATTAAACTTCACGGCGTTATCGATCAAGTTATAGAGAATCTGTTCCAACCGGGTGCGGTCGGCGCGGGCGAAAATCGTCTCCGGGACCTGGACGTTGAACAAAACCCCCGCTTCCTTGTGGCGCGATTCCGTCAAGGTAATGACATCATAAACGATATGTTTGAGCCGCACCGCCGAAAGCGTCAGTTTCACTTTGCCGGATTCGATTGCCGATAAATCGGCAATATCGGAAATCAAATCGCGCATGCGCGTTGAATGTTTGTAGAGCTTTTCGACAAAACGGATATTGTTTTCACGATCATTGATACCGCCATCAAGCAAGGTCTCCGAATAGGCCAGGATGGCGGTAAGCGGCGTGCGCAATTCATGCGAGAGGTTAGCGAAAAACTCCCGGCGAATACGCTCAAGTTTCTCCAGTTCTGTAATGTCAAAGAACACCCCAACTGCCAGCTGATTGCCGAGCGGCGCGACATTGAGTTGAAAACAATGCATCTCCCTATCCGCCATCTCAACGCGCATTTCGACCTGTTGTCTGACCTCAATCGCCTGTCGAAAAGCGGTGTGAATCGCCGGGTCGCGCGTCACTTCAATTAGCCTGCGAGTCGGGGTCGCCGTCGGGAGCAGGTAATAAGCCGCCGACAGGGAGGCGAGGTCAGCGCCCTTCTCGCCGGTTTTAGCGGCTTCCCCGTACGAGCCTTGCAAAGCCGGAAGCTTGAGAATCTTGGTCGCCGCCTCGTTATAGAGCACCACTTCCATTTGCGGATTCACAATCACCACGCCTTCGCGCATGGTGGCCAGCACGCCGGAAAGCAGGCGATTGGTCTCTTCCGTTATTTCCGTTTGTTGTTGAATCTGAGAGAGCGCCATACCGTAACGATGAAGCGCATAACGCGACACAAAAAAACTTAATATGCCAACGACAATCGTCGTGACCACATGGGAAACGATGACCGTCATGCGGGGAAACAATAAGGTTTTTACCGTTTCATAAACTGCAAATAACGCCACCGCAACGAAGGTGACAACCCAAACTCTTTTCGCAAGATTCTTCATAAAAACAGATGCTAGATATTAGAGGTCAGAGGTCAGTTTTTAGCGTCGCCTTTACTCACATCCGACATCCGACATCTGACATCTATTCTGATTGTTTGTTCACATCGCACAAACGATAGCCGATGCCGGTGACGGTTTCAATGATTGACGGGTCGCCAAGTTTCTGTCGCAGTCGGCGAATGTGCACATCCAGGGTGCGCGAATCCCCGTAATAAATCATGCCCCAGACGCGGTCGAGCAACACTTCGCGGGTCATCACGCGACCTTGGTTGCGCGCCAGTTCCTGCAAGAGAGCAAACTCTTTGCGCGTCAGTTTCACATCCGTGCCCTTACAGGTCACCGCAAAAGTCGCCGGGTCTATTCTGAGAATCCCGTTATCATAAACTTGTTGTTCGCCGTTTTGCCCTTCGGTGCGGCGTAAAACCGCGCGCACGCGGGCGATGAGTTCGCGCACGCTGAAGGGTTTGGTGATGTAATCATCCGCCCCTAAATTAAGCCCCAGCACTTTGTCGGATTCATCGGTGCGCGCCGTGAGCATCAAAATCGGAACGCGCGCCGTTACGGCTTCAGCGCGCAACCGCCGGCACAGTTCAAAGCCGCTCATTTGCGGCAAATTCAAATCCAGGAGAATCAGATTCGGCGGCCGGTCAATGATGACGTTGAGCGCTTCTTCGCCGGTCGCGGCGGTGCGCACGCGAAAGCCTTCACGTTCAAGGTTGTACTTGATGGTATCCGCTATATCTTCATCATCTTCGATAATGACAATACTGCGGACTTTGTTATCGTCGGTGTGGGTTACCATATCGTGTGTTTGATAACTTGCCCTCTCGCTAAAAAGACTGTTTGTTCGCATATATTTGTTGCGTAATCCGCGATTCTTTCAAAATGTTTGAGGATGAACAACCACTCGGCTCCGCGACTGACATTTGCCGCGTCCCGCTTCATGGTGTCAAGCACCTGTGCAGAGAAGATGTCATAAAGCGAATCCACTTCGTCGTCGCGCGCAATGGTCGCCTGAGCGCGTTCCGTATCGCCTGACGTAAAGGCGTCAAGCCCGGCGACTAACATGTCGCGAACCACCCGCGCCAACCGCTGAATATCGATCTTCAAATCGAGCGCCGGTTCGTTATTTATGGCGAGCCCGTGCTTGGCAATGTTGACCGTGTGGTCGGCAATGCGTTCAACGCCGGGCGCGATGCGCGCAATCGAAAGCACCAGACGCAGGTCTACGGAATTTGCCGATTTCAGCATCAACCTATCGGCGCACAGCGCATCAATTTCAAGTTCGAGTTTATCTATCGCATCATCTTCGGCAATGACGCGCTCGGCCAAATCCGAGTCGCGTTCAATGAGCGCGCGGGTCACCAGGGCAATGGCTTTTTCAGCCGCCCCTCCCATGACCAGGAGTTTGTCACGCAACTCAGTTAATTCATTGGTAGCGGTTAAATTCTGCATAATTCCGTCGTGAGTCATTCAAGCTTGAGCGCCAAGCTTTCCTGCCAGCCCTTGCGCTTACGATTTGTGAACACCCGTTGATATTTAATTCTAAGCTGATAAGGAAGATTTTCAGAAACCGCGGCGCCCGATGCTGCCTTAAATTTTTGTTAACACTTTCGCCTCAAAAACCCTGCGGCGATGAATCAGGCGCTCAAAAAGTGGGCCTCATTCATCGCCGGTTTCTCTGTCGTCGGTTAATTATTTTGGTTTCGACTGGGTGCGCCAATCGGATCGCCCGGCGGAGTCGCAAGCGGCGCGGTACGTTTGTGATTATCATCAGGGCGGGTTAAAAATCGCTCGATGTCATCACGCACGGCGCGACGATGCGCCGCCTCGCTGGCCACTCTGGCCGGCAGTTTCAACAGGGCGCTGAGTTCGCGCAGCGCTTCGTTTGCCGTGGCGCGCACTTCCGGTGCAGCCTGATCGTTTGCCGCGGTGTCCATCAGGCGCGTCACCACCAGACTTTGCACAGCGCGTTGAATGGCCGCCTGATAAGCCTCTTTCGGCGCCGGCGCTTTCCAGGTCTTGGTGACGAGCGCATCAATCACCTCTTTGAAATCAGGGTTCTTGGCGTCCAGCGAATGAAATTGAATCAAGCGTGCGGCGCGTTCGTGCTGCAATAAGCCAGACACCGCAAAATCGGCAGCAATCGTTGCCGCGCCAACCGGGTCGAAGGTCGGGTCGGTGCGCTTCTCGAAGAGTTCCGTCGTGCCGCCGCCGTAACCGTAAGCGCGAGGGGGCAACAACTGAAGTAATCTGGGTGGAATCGCCAGCACGTTGGTATCAAGGGTTTCCAGCGCGGCATTCACGGCCTCGCGTTGTTTGACGGCGGGAACAATCTCATTAAAGCGCGCCGGACTTGCCCCGCCCGGCGTCTTCACGGCGTAGGTGTAATAGACGCCGCCCACGGATTTGACGGCGGCTTGCAATTGATAACGATGGTGTAAATAGAGCGGCAAGAGTTTCGCTTCCAGCAGGGAAAGCGGCGTCCCCGTCGGAACGCTTGGTAAACCGAAATCATTCAAGCCGATTTCGCGCACCTTCATTTCGTGACGCAACCCGGCAACCGGGTCATCGCCGTTATCCCACAAACTCGACAGCGGATGCGCCGCGCCGGGCGGACGCGAATCGGAATCGGAAATAAATAACATCTTCTCTGCGCCGACAGTCAAAATATGTTCAAGTTCCGTGCTTTCATTGACCCCCGTTGCAAATTGCGCATAGGCATAAGTGATGGCGAACTTGTCATATTCACCAATGTCTTTGGCATAGGCGTGAGACAAATCCAGTTTGCCGTTTTTGATGTCCACATAGGGCGCCGGATAATCCATCACCGAAGCGCGTCCGTAACTGCTTGCCGCAAAATTATGCGCCAGCCCAAGTGTATGTCCGACTTCATGCGCCGATAGCTGGCGAATGCGCGCTACGGACATCGCTTCAACATCGGTCGGCGATTCCGCCAGATAGTCGGCATCCGGCAGCAGGGCATAATCGCATTCGTCGCCTTGCCCTTGACCGCTATTTTTGTAAGACGGAATCAGCCCTGTGCCAATCATATAATCCTGACGCACGCGCAATGAGCCAAGCGTCACATTGCCTTTGATAATCTCCCCGGTGCGCGGGTCAACGATGCTGGCGCCGTAAGACCAACCCCGCGTCGAACGATGTACCCAGTTAATCATGTTGTAGCGCACATCCATGGGGTCTGCGCCTTCGGGCAAGACTTTCACCTGAAAGCCGTTTTTGAATCCCGCGGCTTCAAATGCCTGATTCCACCACGACGCGCCTTCAACCAGGGCGCTGCGAATCGGTTCGGGGGCGCCGTTATCAACATAATAAACAATCGGTTTGACGGGTTCTGAAAGCGCTGCGCCGGGGTCTTGCTTTTGAATACGGTGACGGACAATCCATCGCTTTTCGATAGGCTCAGTGATGGGCGACGCGTAATCATAAAAGTCCATACCGTTGACGCCGACCCGCGGGTCGAATTTACGCGGCTTATAATTCTCATCCGGGAGTTCAACAAACGAATGATGTTCGCGCACCGTGATGGCTTGCGGCGTCGGCGTAACGCCGCGCACGAGGTTGCCGGTTTCGCCATCCGATACGAAGGTCAACAGCACTTCGACTTCCGTGTTCTTGGGAAAAGTTTTGGTGCGCGGCAGGTAAAACGCGCTGCGCGATTCATCCATTCGATAGTTGCCTTGCCGGGCGCTTCTGAGCGCATCAAGCACGCCGTGCGCGTCGCGCATAAAGAGTTGCGTGGCCTCAACCAATACGGTGTCGCCATCGCTGGCTTCAACCTTAAACCCCCAGATGACCGAGCGCGCAAATGATTCTTCGACGGCGCGACGTTCGGCGGCGTCGCTCGTGATGGCGCGGTAACGATAGTTCGGTTGAATCATTAACACTTTCTGCCCGATGCGTTCAAAATAGACGATGCGCGTACCGCCCAGTTCGCCCCTGTCTAACCCCAGGGGGTTCGAGCCGACACCGGTTGGCAGCGAAACTTGATAGAGCAGTTCTTTATTAAACCGTGAAATTTCCATCAACATCTTGCCGTTTGTCGCGTCCCAGTAAAGCGGCACGTAGCCATCAAGCTTTTGCAGATTCGCGGTCTTTGCGGCCATCGCGCCGCTTTGCGCAAAGGCCGGCGCCAGGGTTGCAGCTAAGATAAAAAGCGCCGCGAGAATAAAATTTCGCCAGAATAATTTCGTCGAATTCAGTTGCATGGTTGACCTCTTTTGCTAGGAGATTGAGTGCAGCAATAATTTCATCCACTGAAATGAAGCGCCAAAGTTTGGCGGCGCGAAAAGCCTGTCAGCAGACGGCGAGCGCCGTCGCCACCGGCTGGCCTTTTTACTTTCGCCTTTCTCATGTACCGAGTTTCTTGCCGAATGCTAAGAGTCGTCACCCGACAAGTCAAGCAGAGATGTCGCGGCTTCTCTCAGCGCTTTGCACGGTCAGCGAATCGCGTGAGATAAATGATAGAGGCTATATGAATTTCGTAAGGAGGATAAAATGATGTCGAGTGTAGAGAGCCAGAACGCAGAAATAACCTACCCGGAAAAACGCGCCGACAACCATCACCCCATCAACCCGTTAATCGCCAGACGTTGGAGCCCCAGGATTTTTGAAGAAGGTCGCGCAGTCGAAAGCGAAAAGGTGTTATCGCTTCTTGAAGCGGCGCGTTGGGCGCCCTCTTGTTTTAATGACCAACCCTGGTATTACCTGGTCTTTGATGGGTCAGACACCGAGGCGCTTGAACGGGCGCGCGATTGTTTAGTGGAAGGCAATGCGTGGGCGCGGAAAGCGCCGCTGCTGATGCTTTCAGTGGCGCGAGAAAATTTTGCCTACAATCAAGCCGCCAATCGTCACGCCCAGCACGATACGGGAGCCGCGAGCGCCTATCTGGTTTTGCAAGCCGTCGAACTCGGATTAGTTACGCATCAGATGGCCGGGTTTGATAGCGAAAAAGCCCGCGCCGAATTTCACATCCCCGCAGGCTTTACCCCCATGGCAATGATTGCCATCGGCTATCCGTACAAAGACGATTTAAGCGAGCTCGATGAAAAAACCAAGGCCCGAGAACTTGGCGAGCGTGCACGCAGAGCTTTGCGCGAAACTGCATTTGCAAACGATTGGGCCGTCGGCATCGAAGGTTGAGCAAGGATTGAAAATGAATTTTGGGGAATCGAAAAAAAAATTAGAGGTCGCAACCGTGCCCGGGTGGCGACCCCTCTCCAAGTTCAGAACAGAATGGTAGAGATTCTAAGGATGTGCACTGTTTACATAGGCAATCGCAATGCCGCTCTGTGCCAAACCACTCAACTTACAGTCTGGCAAGCTTTTAACTCTGTTGCAGGGTTTTCCATCGCGCATAAACTTTCCATGTTTATGGAAGTATTTACGAAAAATTGGAAATTATCTTGTTGAGCGCATAAAAAATGGCTGACCAAAATTCAAATCGCCGTTTGCCGGCTCGATTTTGTGAGCCAGATAAAATTCTCTACGTGCCAACTGACCGGCAGCCTCTTGGTCAGCTTATTGGCCAAGCGGTTAGTCACCTGAGCCTGCCAGGGAGTTGGGGAATTGAATTTGATTAAGCTTTTTTGAGGGCGCGGCGCAAGCGTTCAATGGCTTCTTTCACTTGCGCGGCATTTGGCGCATCCGGCAAGTCGCGCAAGTAGGCTTCAAAGGCCGCGATGGCTTTTGCGTAGTCCTTCTTCTGGTAATAAACGTTTCCGAGTAAAAACTGGACGCCGGGCATCGCCGCTCCCTTAATTTCATAAGCCCGACGCAGGGAAATTTCCGCCTGGTCGAAATTGCCAACCTCTAAAAATGCGCTGCCGAGATTGAAATGAGCCAGCGCGTTAGCCGGTTCGGCTTGCGTCGCTTCTTGCAAAACCGTAACCGCCTTTTCGGCTTTGTTCTGTTTGATTAAAACCATTCCCAGTTTAATCTTCAAATCCACCGTATCCATGCCTTTGAGCGCCAGTCCTCGCGTTAAAGCCTCTTCGGCTTGCTTCCACTCGCCAGCGCCAATCAAGGCTTCAACGAGCGGAATATAGACTTTCAAACCGAGGTTGGGGTGTGTGCTTTCAAGTTTGGTCAGGCGTTCGGCGGCTTCTTTATACTTGCCAAGTTTATTGAAGACGACGGCGAGGTTCAGTTGCGGAAAATAAATTTTGTCGTTGATTTTTATCGCCTGGCGCAAGGCCTCTGTGGCTTTATCGAGTTTATTGAGTTTCATATACACGACGCCCAAATCGTTATAGGCATGGAAATAATCTGGCTGTAACGAGATTGCCTGTTTGAGCGGCTGCAAGGCCTGTTCATACTGTTCAGCTTGAATCAGTTTGAGCGCTGCTTCATAAGCTTCTTTGGCTTTGGGCGCAACCTTAAGGTCCGTGGCATCGGCGCTCACTAAACCCGGAGGCGGCGCGGTTGTGGCGGTCAAGGGTCTGAGATGAATAATGATGTAGTTTCTTGAGTAAAGCGGGTCAAAGGCTTTGGTCGTGGTGTCATAGGTTTCCCCATCGCTCTCTATGGTGATGGAATAAGGAACGGGTATGGGGAGCGGAATTTCAATCCGACCATTTGAATCGGTAAACAGAATGTCATTGCGCCGGCCGTCATCGGTGGTCAAGGTGTAACGGATAATGCGATGCAGGGGCGCGCCGTTCGGCAGATAGATTTGTCCGCGCACGCCTTGCGCGTAAGCTATGCCGGTAAGAAAGAACATCCCGATGATGAGCGACAGCTGCTTGCTTCGCATAGCGCCTCCTCGATAAAAAATGGGAGTGGACTTGCAGCCCACTCCCAAATTTACTTCTGTAAGTCGAAATTGACAATTAGAAGTTGAAACGCGCGACGAGCTGGATTAACCGTCCGCCCGGATCGCTCGTGGTCGAAAGATCGCGGTACGCAAAGCTGGTTCTTCCAAAGGTCGCGGCGCCGGCAGCAACCGTTGCCGTTACGCCATTGGGGTCACCGACGAAGAAGTTCACATTGTTGAAAGCATCGAGGAATTCCATGCGGAGTTCGAGGTTCATGCTCTCGCGAATTTGGAACTTCTTAACCGCCGCCAGGTCGGCGCGGAAGAAGCTCGGTGAACGGAAGAAGACGCGCGCCCCCAACTGTCCCGGTGTGGTCGGCGGAGCGATATAACGTCCCGTCGGACCGCAATCGGTCTTGCCAGCCGGCACGGTACAGTTGATGCCGAAGGCTTTCAAGGTATTGTCAATGATGTCTTGCGGCAGGTAAGCAACCGTGCCCTTGGTCGCATCGAGAGGATCTTTGCGAATCTTGATTGCATCTTGCAACTCGCTGGCATCCATGCCAACCAGAATGACGCCGGATTCAAATTGATTGAAAGTGGCGCGACCGCTGGTCAGCAAAATCGGACGACCGCTCGTCCAGCGGATGATGCCGTTGGTTCCCCATCCACCGATAATCTGGTTGATGACCCCACTGCCTTTGCCGGTGTAAGCAAAACGACGCCCCTGTCCGAATGGCAGTTCGTAGACATAATTGACCTTGAATGAGTGACGCGTGTCATAAGGCGAAATGCCTCTATCTTGCGCCGGGTCACGCAGGGTGCGCGGCTGGTCGGCGCCGTTTTGGCTCGACAAGGCAAAGAAGTCGTTGGTTAAAGCTTTGCTAAACGCATAGCTGCCCTGCACCAGAAGTCCGCTTGACAAGCGACGACGCAGTTCAAGCTGCAACCCTTGATAGGTGCTGCTGCCGCCGTTGACAACAGCGATGGTGTTGCCAACATTGGTGCCGTTGATGGCCTGCGGGAAGACAACGAACAGGTTAGACGGGAGTCCCGCGGTGTTCCTATTCGCCTGGAAGGTGGTGCTGCGAGCCAGGAGGTTAGCAAACGCGCCGGCCTGTCCCTGCGCAATCAGATTCGCATTGGATGCCGACGAAAATTGTGTAGAAGTGGCAGAGCCGAAAGAGGCTTGCATAATCGGCAGGGCAACTTGTCCAGCCAAACCAAAGAAGGTGTTGCTGTTAGGATTTGAAGCTCTTGCCAAAGCCAGATTGGCTTGCGCATTTCTGAATTCTTGCAGGAAGTTGTTTTCAAAGATGTTGACTTCATTGGGCGTGAACCGGCGCCAGATGCCGATGGCGTGGTTGCCAACGTATCGAGCTTCAAAAACCGTGTTCTTATCCAGTTCGCGCTGAATGCCAAAGGTATAGGATTGGGTGTAAGGAATCTTGATATTGGGATCGAACGCGGCCAACTGATCAATGCCGCGGAAAGCCAGCGGATAGGTTGGCGGCGCCGGCGCGGTGACGGCCGGAAGGCCATTACGGAAAAGCAAGGTGCCGGCATTAGAGGTTCCACCTAAATTCACACCCAGATTCGCGGTGGCGCCGGGATTGCCGCCCGGTAACTGAGTCAGGAACGACAGGCTTTCACGGTTATAGGCTATTGAATAGCCGCCGCGAATCACCGTCTTGTCTTCACCTAAAATCTTGCCGATGATGCCGCCCTTCACCTGAGGCGTCCAGGCAACGCCAAGGCTCGGTCCAAAGTTATTGGTGTCGGCGTTGTAAGCCCGGTTATCTTTGGTTAACAAGGAAAAAGGAGCCGTCGGCGTACCGCTAACCGAAGCGCCCGGTCTGAACAGGTTACCTTCGCCGCTGGCGCCAAACAAAGCGCTGAAAGGCGCGAACGAATACAACTCATTCAGGTGTTCAAACGGCACGGCATATTCGTAACGCAATCCGTAATTGACCGTCAGATTGGGGCGGAATTTGTAGGTATCCTGCGCGAAAATGCCCCACTCGCGCGCGCGGTTGCGGGTGGTCAAGGTGCCGCCCAGCCGGTAAGTTTTCGTGTCTTCTTCAAGAGGAGCGGTTTGGGCTATCGAAACCACCCGGCCAATCAGGAATCCATAGATTCCCGCCGCCGCAGTCAAAGTGGCTGCCGAAGCACCCGGGAAGTTAGTGGTGTTAAACAAAGAGTTGGCTGGATCTTGCGTATCAATTCCGAAGGTCACCGTCGGCAAGTTTGAAGGCGCGTTGCTCCACGCATTGATGTGCGTGTAGTTGCCGCCAAAACTCCAGCTATGTTTGCCTTTGCTCCAGTTCACCGTGTCATTGAACTGTTTGACCGGCGTGTTGCGCCACGACCCGGCGCGGGTGAAGTTGTTAAAGAAGTTGCTGTAGGTTCCGGGTAAAACCCAGGCCGTTTGACCGAAGGCTGCGAAGTCTGCCGGCGAGCACCCTGAACTGCAGAAGGTGACTGTTCCCCCATCGAAACCGAATCTCGCTTCGTTCACTAAAGTCGGTGACAGTTGCGAGCGCAGGGCGGTCACAAATCCAAAGCGGTTGGATTGTTGGCCGCCAAAAATCTGCGGGAAAGGTTCCGGGAAGACCGGGTCTACCGAGTTTAAGAAGTCCATCACGTTGCGGAAAGCGTTGTAATTCCAGATGCCTTCGAGGTGATGTTTGTCGGTCAGGTTGAAATCCAGCCGCGCCACCGTGTAGTAACGGTTTTGTCCGCCATTATTGACGAATGAAAGTTGTCCGGCGTTTAAATCCGTCGGGTTGGCCTTAAAGGTTCCATGCGCAAAAGCCGCGACCATATCGTCAAGTCGCGCGCCAATAAGCGGGTCGCGGGTTCCGGGGAAACCTTTCCCTCCGGCAAGCGCCAACAGGTCAATGCTGGCAATGCTGCCGTCGGCTTTCGTGTATTTGAAAATGCCCTTTGCGACATCAGGCGTCATCACAATTGGCGTGCGTAAAGTTGATTCGGGAAGTCTGTAACGCTCGTAGTTGACAAAGAAAAAGGCCCGATCTTTAAGCCAGGGCGTAATTGGTCCACCCACTGAAAATCCGTATTGATCCAAACGGGTTGGCGTGCGGTCTAGTCCATTCAGATTATTAAAATAATAATTTGCATTGAGATTCGGTTGGCGATTTTGCCAGAACGCATTGCCGTGATATTGATTGGTGCCGCCTTTGGTAACGAATTTGATTTGTACGGCGCCTTCCCCGCCGCTCTCTGCGCCAGGCGTAGCCGTGGAAACCGTCACTTCCGCAACCGCATCGGTGCTCGGACGGATGTAGGTGAAGAAACCGTCACCCGAACGGATGAGGTTGTCTTGCACGTTCAAGCCATCAAGGGTGATGTTGAGTGAACCTTGCGGCAGTCCATTAACCGAAGAGGTACGCGGACGACCGGGAGTTGAGGTGCCGGGCAGGCTGAGTACCAGGTCAAGCGCATTGCGCGAGGTAAAGGGCAGGTCGGTAATCTGGCGACCGGTAATCGTCGAACCCACCGTGGTGTTCTCTTTTTGCAAGACCTCGGCGCCGCCGGTAATGGTCACCGACTCGCTCGCGGCGCCCGCTTCAAGTTTGACTTCGACATTTACGGTGTCGCCGACCACCGTCTTGACGTTGGTCACAGTCGTCACTTTGAAGCCGCTTGAGGTCACCATAACCGTATAAGTGGCGACCGGGAGCGACGGCAGAACAAAGGAGCCATCATCGCCGGTTTTCATTTTGAATTCGGCGCCGGTTTCGTTGTTCTTGATGACCACATCGGCCCCGGCGATGACTGCGCCTGAGGAGTCCATCACCGTACCGCTGATGCGCGAAGAGGCAGTCGTCTGAGCCATTCCGATACTGCTAAAGCTACTGAGAATCAACAGTATGGAAAGCATGTTCACGAATACTTTCTTTACTAGCATTATCCCTCCATTGAAGTGCTATCAACCGGGCAGTGGATGCCTGATACTGCCCAGCCGAGTCCTGTCTTTATCTATAAAATAATAGATAGGTGAACTGACTGCTTCTATCTCCTTAGCACCACTTTCTGCACGAGTTATTGAAAAGAGCCGTTTTCATCTCGCGTCTGTGTTTCGTTGATTGTCGGACTCCGCACGAAACCTCATGGCCGACGAACATCCCGCAGCAAAAGGAATAACGCCTGATTGGCT
>JBIOWC010000449.1:0-11793 GCA_044868105.1 Blastocatellia bacterium | reverse complement strand
CAGGGCCGTCCGGTAGCCGCTGGACTACGTTGGCCCAAAGAGGGAAAGTTCGCGACGGAAAAGATTCTCGGCATTCCTATTATGAAGACGCCGCCGCCGGCTGATGTTTTTGACGGGCATTCGATTGATTTTGTCGGTTACAAAGCGTCGAAATCATTTCCCGGCGAAGGCTATTTGATTTTCCGCAATAGCTGGGGAACAGGTTTCGGTGATAATGGCTACGGCTATATGTCGTTTGAGTACGCGTCCAAATATGTCAACGACCTGGTGGAATATGTAAAGCCTTAAACAATTTCTTGATAAAAAGAGCTAACCCCAAATAAAAAAGCGCATCGGGCAAAAACCCGATGCGCAAAGGGGTGATGTAAAGTTACATCGTTCGTGGAGGAAATTTAGAAGATGAGCTTTAAGGCAAATTGGATTTGCCTCGACGAACCCGAATCGCCTGTCGGGAAACGGGTGTTGGAGATGACTCCGAAGGTCGTGCTCCCCACCTGCGCTACCCTTCCCGGCTGTCCGAAATTCGCATGGTTGAAAATGTCAAAGACCTCGGCGCGAAACTGCACGCGTATGCTTTCGGTTATGCGGGTGTTTTTCAATACCGAAAAGTCTGTGTTGGCAAACCCCGGACCGATAAGAACATTGCGCCCCAGATTACCGAAGTGAAAGACATTGCCCGGGGCCACCGGGAGAGCGAAGACCGCGCCCGCCGGACAGCCGCCCGGGGCTCGCGGGTCGCACACCGTGTTGGTGAACCACTGGTTCACTTCACCCACCTTCTCGATGCTGCCAATCACGTCGGGCCGCAAGGTGGCGACGCCCGTAAATGACGCGATGTTCAAGGCCCCGATGGTCGTGCCCGGAATGGCCAGCGGGTTGCCCGCGAGAATGTTGATGGGGTTGCCGCTCTGCAGTTGGAGAACGGTTGAGAATTGCCAGCCCTCGACCAGTCGGTTCCCTTTAAAGGGCAATTCGTAAAGCCCGCTGACCACCAATCGGTGGCGCGCGTCGTAATCGGAAAGCCCGCGGTCGCCGCGCAAATTGTTGCTGTCTTGCACAACGATACCTTGCGAATTTAGTGAGTTATAATCCAGCGATTTCGAGAAGGTATATGACGCATTGAATTGAAGGCCCCGCGTCAGCCTTTGAGTCGCCGTCACCCAGAGCGCGTTATAGCTTGAATTGGCCGCGCTCTCGACTTCGGTGATGTTGCCGATGGTGGCGCCCGGTCGAATGGGACTGCTGGTTGAGAGCGTCGGGAATGGTCGAACCCCGTTGCGAAATTGGTTGAGGTTGCGCGAGATTCGCAGATGCGTCCCTTTCGAGCCGATATAGCCAACCTGCAAGCCCAGATTTTTCATGAGTTCACGTTGCACCGTCAGGTTCCACGATTGCACATAAGCGTTATTGAACTCGTTATTGACTGCACCCGGAGCCAACCCGGCATTACCGGCTACGACAACCGCATTATCGAACCGGATTGCGCCATTGAAGGTCAACGGCGTGGCCAGCGGCGGGTTCGACGCAAGCGGGGTAATCAGATTGGTAACCGGCTGGTCTGCGAGAATGGCATAGCCGCCACGCACGCTCATCTTCCCGTCACCGGACGGGTCCCAGGCGAACCCTACGCGGGGTTGAAAGTTATGATTGGTTTCGTAACTTTGATCTAAGCCGTTATTGACCCGCAACAGCGACGCCGTCGCCGGGTCGAAGTTTACGAAACGGTCATATCTTTCGGTTGGCGACATAAACCAGTCGTAACGCAGTCCGAGTTCGAGCGTCAGGTTCGACTTCACTTTCCAATTATCTTGCGTGAAGAAGCCGGCCGCTCCTTGCGAGATGCTATTGGATACGTCGCCCAGGGTGACGGTGAAGGCATTTGCCGTGCCTCTGAGAAAATCGGTCACGCTGGCGAAGTTAAAGGTGCCGATGTTCTTGTTGAAATTGTTATTGAGGAAGCGCCGGAATTCACCGCCGAATTTGAGTGAGTGAGCGCCGCGCAAATAGCTCAGCGTGTCAGAGGCGACAAAGGTGGTGTCGCCACGCCCTTGCGGAAACCCGGCCGGCCCGCCGAAGTTGAGACCGATGCCGCCGATGGCAATTTGAGGCAGACCAATCGGCTCGTTAATGCCGTTATTGATTCCGAGTTCGGCGGGGTTGGTCTGCACATTGGGTGTGAAGGTGATGAAGATGCGGTTGAACCCGAAACGGGCTTCGTTGACCAGCGATTGACTGAAGGTGTGGGTTTCGTTGAGCGTGAAAATCTGGCGATGCGATTGGCGCGTATCACCAAAGCCGGGAATGGTGTTGCCCTGCAAATTCGGTTCGCCGCGTTGATCACGCTGGAACGCATAATATCCATGTAGGCGATCGTCTTTGCCAATCAGGTGACTGACATCGCCTGTCCATTGGTCTATGTTAACCGGCGCCGTGCCGGAGCCGACGAATCGCGGTTGAGTGATACCGCCGATCACCTGCGAAGAGTTGGCGCGCGGAATAGATTCAATTAACCTGGCGACCACCGGGTCGGTCGCCTGTGTTCTTTGCGCATCACTCAACACCCCGGTGTTCAAGGTAAGCCCCTGGCGCTGTCTGAGCCCTTCATAACTAAAGAAGAAGAAGGTGTGGTCTTTGTAAATAGGTCCGCCCAGTGCCCCGCCGAATTGATTGCGTTTGAAAGGCGGCGGTTTGACGCCATCGAAAAAGTTGCGCGCATCGAGTGCATCATTGCGCAGGAATTCGAAGGCTTCGCCGTGAAAGGCGTTGCCGCCCGAGCGCGTCGCAATATTGACGATGGCGCCGGAATTCCGCCCGTATTCGGCGCTGAAGGTCGAGTTATCTACTTTAAATTCTTGAACGGTGTTGATTGACGGTTGGAAGGTAATTTGGTTCTGCACCATGTCGTTGAGGTTGACCCCATTGATCATGAAATTTACGGTGTCCTCGCGATTTCCCGCCGTATTGAAGGCAAAGGAGCCCTGTCCTCTGAGCGGAGCCGTCAGAAACCCGTTTTGGGGTGGCGTCACCGAACCGGGTATCAGTAAACCGAGGTCAACAAAATGCCGGCCGTTGAGTGGAATTTCCTGCACAACCTTCTGGTTGATGACTTGCCCCACAGAAATATTCGCGGTGTCGACAATCGGCGCGTCGGCTGTGATGTTGACTTCTTGCGTCACGCCGCCAATGGTGAGTTGAAAATTTTGCACAATGGTCTGGCCAACCTGTAGCGTCAGTTCATTAATGACCTGCGCTTGAAACCCGTCGGCTCGAATTTCCACGCGATAGAGTCCAACGGGCAGCGCCGCCAGTTGATAAAGGCCACTGCTGTCCGTTTGTACGGTGCGCTCAAACCCTGTTGCCTGATTGCGAACCGTAACCTTGGCAGAGGCGACGACGGCGCCCGATGGGTCCGTGACAGCGCCCTGTAGTGTTGCCGTTGATTGCATAAATGCCTGGGCGTTTTCCGTGAAAAGCAACCCGAGAAAAATGGCGAAGCATAACAATTTGTTTCCAGGTAACCTCTTTATCATACTGACCTCCTTCGAAGGGCTTGCACCCTTTGGGACATTGGTAATCTCGGCTGGAAATACTGAGTTTTTACACAACCCCATGTTGGTTCAGCCAACATCTCAAGACCAAAGTTCTGTTCAGATACTGGAGAGGCGCATTAACTAAAAGCGGTCAGGACAAGCGATTGAGATTCTTTCCATCTCATACTTAGTGACCTTTTTCATTTATTTTATTTATCGCGTCATTAAGTC
This sequence comes from Blastocatellia bacterium, assembly GCA_044868105.1. Classification (GTDB taxonomy): domain Bacteria; phylum Acidobacteriota; class Blastocatellia; order UBA7656; family UBA7656; genus JBFMDH01. The sequence continues at coordinate 8,032 of JBIOWC010000449.1, read as the reverse complement.
TAACACGCCAATTGTTCCAGAAAAATGGAACAATTTAGCCAGGATAGAAAACCGTTCCAGTACCATTCCGACTAAGGATGAAGCGTTCTTTACTGAGGGTTATAGCGCAGGGGTTTCTTGATTATGAAAAAGCAAGAGGGCTTCAAGGGCTTCAAGAGATTCGTTCGACAGGGTACTCTCGATGTGAATTTCATTTACCTCATCGGGAATTAACTGGCGGACTTGGGGGTCGCAAATCGGCGAGATGTATACTGAGCGCGCTTGTTTTAACAGGCTTTGCAGGCGCGCCGGATTTTTACCGTCAACGACGCTAATCTGGTCAATGACGCTGGGCGACAGACCGATGCCGAGCATGCTCTGGCGGAAGGCTGGAAAAAAGCTGGCGTCCGAAACCACCATCAACAGGTGTCCGCGACGCGCAGCCGCAATGAGGTTCGGCACGAATTCCGGGTTGAGCCGCAGTTGAAGCAGCGGTTTTTTATAACGGCCCACCAACTCTTTGACCTGTGAGTAATGAAAATCGGTGGTAGCAAAATAATCAATATACCCGAGGAGCTTCGCGAGTTTCGCGTCAGGCTTATCCAGCCGGCTGAGGAGAACAGGAAAGACCCGCACCTTCAGGCGGCTGGCGATTTCATGGGCGAAGAGATCCATCTGTTCGTGGTTACATTCGATAAGCGCGATGTGAACCGAATCAAGCTCGGCTCTTTGAATGAAATTATTGACCAACTCCACATACTTATGGGGCTCGATTTTGAATTGCTGCGCCTGTGAAATATTGGCTTTAATCCACCGAAGTATGGACAGACAATAAGCCTGGTCGAGGTCGAAGCTGTCGGTGTTCGTCACGTAGGCGCCGGAACCCGTGCGAATTTCGATGTAGCCTTCTTCCTTGAGCCGTTGATAAATCGAAAAAGCGGTTTTGAGATTGACACTATTGCGCAGCGCTACCTGCCGGACGCTCGGCAAGCGGTCGCCGGAACGCAACCTCCCGAGGTGCAAGGCGATAATCAATTGTTCGCGGGCTTGCTCGAAGAGCGTGCTTTTCAGATTTTTATCGAGCAGGAACTGCATACGCTTTACGGTTTATTAAATCACTCGCCCCCTTCAGCAAGAATGAATGCAGCGAGCAGCGGAATCATAATTTCATGATGACCGGTGAACGAATAGCCGCGCCCCGTACCGGCAACCGGACGCCGCACGACATTGGTGAGCGGGCGGTAGTGTTGAATGAAATCGAAATTCGCCGTGGTGAAATCTTTTAATTCATAACCGAGATTGCGCACCACAGTGACGGTCTTCAAAAAAACTTCCGGCAACAAAACGGCCGACCCCAAATTCAAATAAACGCCGCCATCGGTTAACTGGCTTACTAGAGAACAGAGCAGGCGAAAATCCTGCAAAGAAGTCTTGCCGATGCTGGCGCCATCGGCGTTGCGATGCATGTGCGTGATATCTGTGCCGATGGCGACGTGAACCGTGACCGGTACATTTGCGCCGTACGAAGCGCAGAGCAGAGATTGGTCTGCGTGCGGTGGGGTCATTGAATGAAGGTGTCGCGCCACACTTTCGCCCATTCCCAAATTATCGGTTGCGCCGGCCTTGATGGCGTCGTTAATCAAGGTGCCGGTCTCTTCGGCCATACCGAAGGCGCCTGAGCCGAGGCGGGCATCCACATCTTCGGAAGTTGCACCGACCAGGGCAATTTCGAAATCGTGAATCATTGCCGAGCCGTTCAACACAAACGCCGTCACCAATCCGCGCTGCATCAGGTTAATCAATACCGGCGCGAGTCCGGTCTTGATGACGTGTCCACCCAATCCAACAATGATGGCGCGTTGTTGCTCTTTCGCCTGGCGCATGAACCGCGCCAGTTCGCGCAGGTCTTTGGCAGCAAGAATGTTGGGGAAAGCAGCGAGAAATTTTTCTACTGAGTCGTCTGCAAAGGGTTTAGCAAAATCACCAGTAGTCACCTTGCTCGGCCGCGCCCGAAGCGGGTAGGTAGCAAGCGAGGAAATATCTAACGGCTCAAATTTATAGCGCGACATGACTATCTCAAATTTCAAACTCGTTCATCGAATGGGCAGTCAAACAGATTCAATCCAACATCGGCAAAGGCTCGCTCACCCGTGCTTCGCCGCCTTCGGGTCCGTAAAACAGAACCCAGACGACCAGATCATCGGAAAAATTTTCGAAGCGATGGACCTCGCCCGCGGCTGCGAATAGGAAATCACCTTGCTCAAAATTTATCCGTTTATCTTCGCACACAAATTCCCCGCTGCCTTGCGCTACAATATACGCTTCGTCGCGGGTGTGCGGGGTTTGCAAATCGGTTTGGTGCGGCACATAGACTTTGACAACCAGGCTGCCGTGTTCAAATAAAGCCACCGATAGTTCACCCTGCGGTCCCGGCAGTTGCTTCATCGCTTCTTCAATCGTGGCTTTACGCTGGCTATCAAACTTTTGCCATTTTACTTCGGCTATCGAACTCATAATCGCTCCCTTTAATGAATCACTCTCTTAAGAATCATTCTTCAATGAATCAGCCTTCGCCTCTGCCCAGGCCTATGGGTTAACTTTCACCGGCCAGCTTGTCCAGGGCTTCGCCGGTAACCCGAAAGACGGTCCATTCATCCATCGGTTTTGCGCCGATATTCTTATAAAACTTAATCGCCGGTTCGTTCCAATCCAGGACCCACCATTCCAGCCGGCCGCAATCGCGCGCTTTTGCGAGTTTGGCAAGATAGGCAAGCAGCTGCCGTCCAAACCCTTTGCCGCGAAATTCGGGATTCACGAAGAGGTCTTCAAGGTAAATGCCGGGTCGGCCGAGAAAGGTCGAGAAATTATGAAAGAACAGCGCAAAGCACACGGGTTGGTTTTGATAATAACCGATGACGACTTCGGCTTTCGGGTTAGCTCCGAAAAGCGTTTCGCGTAATATCTCTTCGGTCGCCACGACCTGATGCGCGAGTTTCTCATACTCCGCGAGCCCTTTAATAAACCTGAGAATGAGCGGCACATCCGCTTCGCTGGCCGGTCTGATTTCAAAATCCTCCATACAAAATTACCTCAGATTAATGTTGCGGCTGGGAAAAAAGCGCATCCTGCACCAGTTCACAAAGGATATGTCCGATGGTGATATGCGTCTCTTGAATATGTTGGGTATTGTCGGCTTCTACGGTTAACTCAACATCGGCAAGCGGCGCAAGTTGGCCACCACCACGCCCGGCCAAAGCAATGACTTTAATATTCATCGCGCGCGCCGTTTCGGCGGCGCGAATGACGTTGAGCGAATTGCCGCTTGTTGAAATAGCAATGGCGACATCCCCTGCGCGACCCAGAGCGCGAAGCTGGCGGTCAAATAACTCAGCGAATGAAGCATCATTGCCAACCGATGTCAGTATCGAGCTATCCGTAGTTAAGGCGATCGCCGCAATCGGTGGACGGTCATAGGTCAACCGATTCACGAGTTCGGCAGCGATATGTTGAGCATCAGCCGCCGAGCCACCATTGCCGAATAATATAACCTTGCCGCCTGCCCGAATTGCTTCAATCATAACTTCAGCCGCGCGCGCGACGGTTTCCGCATGCGTGGCAAAAAATTTTCTTTTGGTTTCAAGGCTCTCTTGAGCGTATTGCTTTATGCGTTCTTTCATCGATATTTCTTTTAACTCTCACCTGCTCCCGTATCAAATTGGGTTTCGTCATTGTAGCAGAAACTCAACGGGTGCTGAGGCGATGGATTGATCAAAATATAACGAATCGGTTGTGCTTCACAAATGAGAGCCGAGTCTTAGTGGTCTGTGGGCGCTTTGTGACAAAACTTCATTGACCCTTAAACATTGACCTTATCCGGTGCGCGGAGCCTATCCTGCTTGCTTAAACATTTCTACAGCCTTAGCCCCGCCCGGCTCAGGCGATTGGCCAGGTGCCAGCTCTTGACTTTGGGCTGGCGCATCAAATTCAAACTCCCTTCCCGGCATACTGTTTGCAATTAAGGTTACCCTGAGTTGCTATGCAAGCAATCATTTGTCTTAACAACCTACATCAGTGAATTGAATGATTCACGAAAGGAGAACCAACAATGAAAAGCAGAAAGATTCTATACGCTCTCGTAATCTCGTTTTTCTTGTCCGTACCAACCCTGTTGGCGCAAGGACATGATAAAAAAGTAAAAGATGCTGCCGATGAGTCCGCAAAGGCTGCAGAAGCCTTTAGCCAGATTATGGGAATTCCCGAAAAATCCATTCCCAAAAATATTCTCGACCAGGCTGAATGTGTAGCGGTTTTCCCGCACACCATCAAAGGTGGATTCATTTTTGGCGTTCGCAAAGGGGACGGTGTGATTAGTTGTCGAACAGCCGAAGGGTGGAGCAGCCCGGTATTTCTTGACCTCTCGGGCGGTAGCGTCGGCGCGCAGATCGGCGCCCAGTCAACCGATTATGTCCTCCTCTTTATGAACCGCAGCGGAGTTGACAAATTAATGTCGAACAAATTGACCCTCGGCGGCGAAGCCAGTGTTGCCGCAGGACCTGTCGGTCGTGAGGCTGGCGCGTCAACGGATTGGAAACTCAACGCCCAGATACTTTCTTACTCGCGTAGCAAAGGGCTATTCGCAGGAATTGAGCTGAAAGGCGTGGTCATCTCTATTGACAATAGCGATATGAAAGATGTCTATGGTTCCGATGGGCAGATTCAAACTGTATTAACAGGTGGAAAGAGTGTGGCGCCGGAAATCATGGCGTTCCCGAACCAGTTGGGCAACTTTTCATCACGCAAACTGAGCGGAAACTAAAAGCCAGGCGAACGAGCTAAGCAAGCAACTCCTAACCGCTAGTCATCTTTTGTGGATGGAGATTTTGTTTTGCTCTCAACGTCATCCCAAAGACGGGGACAGTCATCTTGATTGCCCTCGTCTTTATTCATGGTTAAGACCGTGTTTTGATATGCCGAAGAACAGCCACCAGGAGGCGCAAAAAACAGGCGCTCAAAAAGCTGCGCTGGCCGGTGACCATTGATGACTTTGCTCGCCTTACAGGAGAGCGTTTTTGTTTTGTGCTTTTTGAGCCACCTGATAGCTGTTAAAAAATACGCCCTAGGACGATTTGCGTTTGAGGTGACCGTTCAACAGCGGTTTCAAAGCTTGGCCTGTGAATGAGCGGCGCGCCCGGGCTACAACTTCAGGGGTGCCTTCGGCAACCAGGCGTCCGCCTTCTTCGCCGCCTTCGGGTCCTAAATCTATTATCCAATCGGCGCTCTTAATCACATCCAAATTATGTTCGACGACGAGCACGGTGTTCCCCAGAGAAACCAGTTGATGCAACACCGAAAGAAGTTTTCGCACATCTTCAAAATGCAACCCGGTCGTCGGCTCGTCCAATATATAAAGCGTTTTACCCGTGGCGCGTTTCGATAACTCTTTCGATAACTTGATGCGTTGCGCTTCGCCGCCTGATAGCGTCGTCGCCGATTGACCTAATTTGATGTAACCCAAACCCACATCAAGCAAGGTCTGTAATTTGTTCTTTATTTGCGGAATGTTTTCCAGAAGCGGCAAAGCTTCTTCAATAGTGGTGTCCAACAAATCGGCAATAGATTTGCTCTTATAGCGCACCGCCAGCGTTTCGCGATTATAACGCGCGCCTCTGCACACGTCACAAAGCACATAGACATCGGGCAAAAAATTCATTTCAATGCGTTTTAAGCCATCCCCTTCACAGGCTTCGCAACGCCCGCCTTTGACATTGAACGAAAAGCGTCCCGGTTTATAACCGCGCTCTTTCGATTCCGGCAACATGGCGTATAACTCTCGGATATGGGTAAAGACGCCCGTATAGGTCGCCGGATTCGAGCGCGGCGTGCGACCGATGGGCGATTGATCTATCTCAATCACTTTGTCTATATGTTCAATGCCTTCGATGGCGCGATGTTCGCCCGGTTCGAGCAGGCTGCGATAGAGATTTTTTGCCAGAGAGCGATACAAAATATCATCAACCAGAGTTGATTTGCCCGACCCTGACACGCCGGTAATGGTGATGAACAGCCCGAGCGGAAAGGTCACATCAATGTTCTTCAAATTGTTGGCGCGCGCCCCGATGATCCGAATCGCTTTGCCGTTTGATGGGCGACGTTCATCGGGAATTTCAATCTTCAAATTGCCAGCGATATAACGCCCGGTTAGCGAATCTTCGGAGGCCGCAATATCTGCGGGTGTACCTTCGGCGACGATATGGCCGCCGTGTGCGCCCGCCCCGGGACCTAAATCAACAACGTGGTCGGCGCGGCGAATGGTTTCGTCATCGTGTTCGACTACTAAAACCGTGTTCCCCAAATCTCTGAGGCGTTCAAGCGTGGTTAACAATTTCAAATTGTCACGCGGATGCAACCCAATTGACGGTTCATCCAACACATACAACACGCCGCGCAGTTGTGAACCGATTTGGGTGGCTAAACGAATGCGCTGCCCCTCCCCGCCGGAAAGCGTTGCCGAAGCCCTGTCCAGAGTGAGATAACCGAGCCCGACTTTGTCCAGAAAATTCAAGCGCTCCTGGATTTCGCGCAAGATAAGTCCGGCGATTTTTTCTTCACGGGCACCGAGTTTGACCTTCTGAAATACCTGAACCGCATCTTTAATCGGCAAGGTTGTGTAATCTGAAATCGTATGACCTGCGACGCGCACCGCCAGCGAAGCGGGTTGTAATCGTCGGCCGTTACAATCCGGGCAGAGGCGTTGCGATATCAGTGATTCATAGGCCGCCTGCATGGCTTCGGTCTTTGCTTCCTGGCTCATGCGGGCTAAATAATGCACGGCGCCTTTCCATTCGGTTTTGTACTCATAGGTGCCGAAACGCAAAATCACCCGTTCTTTCTGCCCGAAGTAAAATCCTTCTTGAACCTTCTGCGGCAATTCGCCAAACGACTGGTCATCGGAAAATCCCGCCGCACTCGCTAAGGCTTTCAATACGGCTCGCAGGTGATTGTTGATGCCTATGTCAGACATAAACATTTCCAGCTCTTTAATCGGCGCGGTCGGGTCGCTGATCAGCTTCGCGGGATTGATTTCCGATTTGACTCCCAATCCGTGACAACTTTTGCACGCGCCGTAAGCGCTATTGAAAGAAAACGAACGCGGTTCAAGCGTGGGGATTGAGATACTGCAATCCGGGCAAGCCATTTTCTCGGAATACAAGGTCTCGTCGCCGTCAATAATTGAAATCAAAACTTGCCCATCGGTGAGTTTTGCAGCGGTGGCCACGGATTCTTCGAGTCGCTTGTGCACGCCTTGTTTAATCAGCAATCGGTCAACCACAACTTCAATCGTGTGATTGCGGCGTTTATCCAAACGGATATCTTCATCGAGTTGACGCAAGTCGCCGTCAATGCGCGCCCGTGTAAAACCGGAACGCGCCAGTTTTTCCAGTTCTTTTTTGAATTCACCTTTGCGACCGCGCACAATCGGCGCAAGCACCATGACGCGCTCACCTTCTTTGAGCTGATTCAAACTTTGAACAATTTGCTCGATGGATTGGCGCGAGATGGGTCGGCCGCAATTGTGACAGTGCGGTTGTCCGATTGACGAAAAGAGCAAGCGCAAATAGTCATAAACTTCGGTTACCGTGCCGACAGTTGAACGCGGGCTGCGCGAAGTGGTTTTTTGCTCAATCGAAATCGCAGGCGACAGCCCGTCAATGGAATCCACATCCGGTTTTTCGAGTTGGTCGAGGAATTGCCGAGCATAGGCCGAAAGCGATTCGACATAGCGACGTTGTCCTTCGGCATAAATCGTATCGAATGCGAGCGAAGATTTGCCTGAACCGGAAAGCCCTGTGATAACCGTTAACTGATTGCGCGGAATTTCGAGGCTGATATTTTTTAAGTTATGTTGACGCGCACCCCGAACCGTAATTTTATTTATTGCCATGAATCCCTTGCCTGACCAGAATGTTGCCCCAACAACAAACAGATGATTTTAGCGGACAGCGAAGGGCCCGTTCAAGCGAGGCGCAAAACTCTTTTTTAGCGCCTCCGGTTG
>JBIOWC010000448.1:0-7221 GCA_044868105.1 Blastocatellia bacterium | reverse complement strand
TCGCGCTCGCCTATCCGAATACCTATTACATTGGCATGTCGAATCTCGGCTTTCAATCGGTCTATCAACTTTTCAACGCTTACCGTGAAGTCAACTGTGAGCGGGTCTTTGTTCCTGATGCCGATATTGAAAAAGAGTTTGAACGGACACGCACGCCACTCGTTTCGCTTGAATCGGAAACTCCGGTCGCGAATTTCGATGTGCTGGCGATTTCGGTTTCCTTCGAGACGGATTACTTAAACATTCCCAAGCTGCTTCGCCTAGCGAAAATTCCCATTCAATCGCGAGAGCGCAACGAATGGCATCCGCTGGTTGTGATGGGCGGCGCCGCGGCCTTTCTCAACCCGGAACCGGTCGCCGATTTTGTTGATGTCGTCTGTGTCGGCGAAGGTGAAGTGCTGGTTCCGGCGCTCATCAAAGTGATGAATGAAGCCGCCTCGCGTGAAGATTTGCTTTTGCGACTGGCGCAGGAGCCGGGCTTTTACGTGCCCAAATTTTACCACATCCATTATCACGAAGACGGCAGCATGGGATTGATTGAACCGACAAACGGCGCGCCGCGCCGGGTTTTTACGATGCGCAATCCGATGCGTAAACAAGAAGGCTTCGGTAAATTTGACGATGCCTTTATTCCGGCAAGCGAAATTCTCACCGCCAATACCGAGATGAGCGGGCGTTACCTGGTCGAGATTTCGCGCGGCTGTTCCATGGGATGCCGATTTTGCTGGGCCGGCTATTCCTATCTTGCGCCGCGCGTCTTTGCGGCCGAGAAACTTTTGCAACGCGCCGCCGAAATGCGTAAACACACAGACAAAATCGGACTCGTAGCGACGGCGGTCTGCGACCATCCGGAAATTCATGAGTTGTTGGATGGGTTGGAGAAACTCGATTATCAGGTTTCGGTTTCGTCGTTAAGATTAGACCAGATTTCACCGGAACTTCTGGACGCGCTGGTCCGAAGAAATGACCAGCAGATTGCCATCGCGCCTGAAACTGGCTCGGATCGTTTGCGCCAGGTTATCAATAAAGATTTGACCAATGAACAGATTGTTGAAATCGCCGAGATGATTCTCGAACGCGGCATTTTCAATCTCAAACTTTATATGATGATCGGCCTGCCGACGGAAACCGACGAAGACCTTGAAGCGATTGTCGAACTGACGAAACGCATTCGCGACCGCATGATTGAAATCGCCAGACCGCGCGGGCGCGTCGGTTCGGTCATCGTTTCTTTGAATGCCTTTGTGCCGAAACCGCAAACCCCTTTTCAATGGGAACCGATTGAATCGGAAAAAGAGCTTGACCGAAAGATTAAATTCATCACTCGCGCCTTAAAGCCGGTTCCCAATGTCGAGGTGCGCGCCATGTCTTCGCGCATCGCCCAGCTTCAAGCCCTGCTCAGCCTGGGCGACCGGCGAGTGTCGCAGTTTATTTTGGAAGTTGACCGCACCGGCAATTGGCGACAGGCGATGCGCGGTTGGATGGCTTATGCCTTGCGCCGTCGGGCGCTCGATGAACCCCTGCCCTGGGATGTCGTGGATATTGGTTTGACGACCGAGTTTATGAAGAAAGAGTACACGCGGGCGATGGGCGAGCGGATTACCAAACCCTGTCCGGCGATTGATGTGTGCATCCGTTGCGGCGTGTGCGACCCGCGCAATGTGCCGGAAAATGCCGAGTCTCAACTGGAATGGATGAAACCCGTTGTAACCCTTACCTACAACAAAGCGACGGCCTTTGTGGCAACCGGTGATTGATTATGAAAAGATGTTTTGTATTTTTCATTTTATTGAATTTTCTTTGGGCTATCCCAAACCAACCAGCCAAGGCCTATGCACAAACGAAAGCCAATATGAGCGGCACCTGGGTGTTGGATAAATCGAGGAGCAATTTCGGCCGATTATCAAAAGAAGCGGCAAACGCTAAAATTACCATGAAGATTTTGCATAAAGAGCCGACCTTGAAAATGACGCGCTCAGGCAGTCTAAATGGCACGGCGCGTTCGCAAAGTTTGACCTTCTATACGGACGGACGCGGCGAAACCAATCCGGGACTTCTGGATAATTCACAGGCGAAATCAAAGACGACCTGGGAAAGCGGAAAGCTGGTCACCCATTCCTGGTCAACGCTTTCAATTAATGGTGAGACCGTGCAACTGGAAACCCTCGAAAGACGCGAACTATCGAGCGATGGAAAAACCTTGACGGTGTCGGTTAGCGCCACCAGTCCGCGCGGTATTGATAATTTGAAGCTGGTGTTTACGCGCTCTTCTTAAAAGTTGGCGGGTCGAATCGGTTACGATGATGAGCCGCAGCTTGAGTTCGATTCAAGCTGCGGCTCATTTTTATTTGCGGCGTTTAATTAAAACTTTGGCCGTGTAACTGACCACAACTTCGTCGCGTTGGTTAATGACTTCATTGAGCATGGTGATGATGCCGCTTGTTTCATCGCGTTCGCTTTTGCCTTCGACCCGTTGTTTAACGTGAAGGGTATCGCCGATAAACGTCGGTTTCACAAAACGCAAACGGTCTAATCCGTAAAAAGCCAGCACCGTATCGGCGGTTTGACCGAGGCGAACGGAAAGCCCTGTGGCAATGGAAAAGACCAACGCGCCGTGAGCGATGCGTTGTTTGAACAGGCCTTGGGCGGCAAACTCGGCGTTGGTATGGATTTCGTTCCAATCGCCTGTCAGGCTGGCAAAGTTAACAATATCGGTTTCGGTAATCGTGCGCCCGGCGGTCACTGCCTCTTGTCCGATTTCAAAATCTTCAAAATATTTTCCCATCCGCTTCCTTCCTCAGTTATGAATTTGTATCGGCGGCCTCTTGCGCCTCTTTTTCCATTGCCGCTTCAAATACTTTGTCGGCCTGTTCGCTGAAGGTATAGCAGGAGTTGCGCAGTTGGGGCACCCAGTGCAAAACCGTCATGCGGCGTTTGGCATCGCTCTTCATGAGTTCGTCCCAATTAATATTGGCGCGCTCGGCTTTGCGTTTATTCGAGTAATAATTCATCTGAAATGCACAGGTCGCCATATCATTCATCAGGGTGTGCAGATGTGTACAACTGTCTGCGCCACCCAGGGTGTCGGATAGAATTTTGCGAAAGCCGCGACCGATTTTCACCTGAAGCAGTTTTTCAATCACCGCATAAGCGCCCTGACAAAAACCCGGATAAGGCATGCGCTCAATACGGGCTTCGGCTTTCTGAATCACGTAATCGGGAAAACTGACCACTAAGCGCGCATGGACGGAATGCACGTTGTCGTTGAGTGAGCCGACGATCTCAAAACGGGTCTCGTCAATCCATTCCATTTCAACTTTGATGTCTCTGGTAAACGTAGGCATGGGTGTTCTACTCTCCGCTCGGCAATTTCAAAAAAATGCACGATAGCATCTCGCGCTAAAAAACAAAAGCGCAGCACTCGTAAAGAGCGCGCTGCGCTTACTGTATATGCCCTATTCGATATGCCGAAAGCCGCTTATATCAAGGAAAAAGCTTGTTCTCGGGTTAAACGGATGAGGCGGATTCTATCCGCCTTATCCGAGGACAAACTTCAGGTTTTTACCGGTGAGCAGGTTATTGTGATAACGAGAGTTGAACCCTCTTGCTAAGCCTGCTGCTGAACGAACGATTTTAATCCGAAGCCGCGCCCTGTCCCTTTGCCAGTTCATCGCGTTTGGTTTCAATTGCGGCAAGCAATTTTTCAAACGGTTGAATAAATAGCGCCACGCCCTCGTCCAACACCTGCTGCGTGACGTCATCCAGGCTGATGCCCGCGTCTTCGAGTCGCGCTAACACGGCGCGTTCTTCGTCCAGATGATCTTCGATGGAGAGGCGCGGTTTGCCATGGTCTTTGAAGGCTTTATAGGTTGCCGCCGGAATCGTATTAATGGTTTCGTTGCCCATCAACGCTTCAACATAATAGACATCGCTATAGGCAGGATTTTTTGTCGAAGTCGAAGCCCAGAGCGGGCGTTGCACCATCGCGCCTGCAGCTTTGAGCGCCGCGAACCGGTCGCTATGAAAATTCTCTTTATAGATTTGATAAGCCATCTTCGCATTGGCAATAGCCACGCGACCTTCGATGGATTTGAGATTGGCTTTCGCTTCTTCGCTAGTTGCCCGTTCAATCATCGCCGCGAGCTTTTTATCAACAGCGCTATCAATGCGACTGACAAAGAAACTGGCAACCGAAGCAATGCCGTCAACCGATTGGCCTTCCTTTAACCGGCGCGTCAACCCATTGATATAAGCGTCAATGGTTGCTTGATAAGCGTTCAGCGAAAACAACAGCGTGATATTGATATTGATGCCTTCGTATAGACATTGCTCAATAGCAGGAATACCAGCCGAGGTGCCGGGAATTTTAATCATCACGTTCGGACGATTGACGGTTTGCCACAAACGCCGCGCTTCGGCAATCGTGCCCGGCGTATCGTTGGCAAGCAGGGGCGAGCATTCAAGGCTCACATAGCCGTCTAGCTTATGAGTCTTTTCATAAACCGGTTTGAGAATATCGGCAGCCGTTTGAATATCGCGAATCGCCAGCGCTTCGTAAATTTCCATAGCGCTTTTGCCGGCGCTCGCCAGTTCTTTCAATTGTTCGTTGTAATCATCTGAACCGCTGATGGCTTTTTCAAAGATGGCCGGATTCGACGTCATGCCGCGCAAACCGTCTTCATTAATCATGCGCTCGAAATCGCCCGACAGAAAAAGCTTTCGTTCAATGTTGTCGTACCAGATGGATTGTCCGAGATTCGTTAGTTCAATAAGCGGATTACTCATAATTTTAAGCTCCTTTTTTGTAAGCGGCTAAAGTAGGTTGCCACATTTATTATGTTCATCAAAGACCGCGAGCGCAACAAACCCTATTCTGATTGGTCTTCAAAAAATTTTGTCGTCCCCTCGGTCACACTTGGCGGTGGCGCGATTTCCCTTTGAGTTAAGGCCCTGGAGTCGAAAACATATTCCTGCGGTGGGCGAAGTTCTTTGGTTGTTTTCGCTTTCGGCAAAGCTGATTTTACGCTTTTCCTATGCTTCTTCCGCACAGAGAAGACCAGGAAAAATAAAAACGCACATAACAGAAGCGTAATGACAATGGATTTACCGAAAATCGCTGGAACTGAAAACGCATAACGCAAAGTGAAGTTGATGAACATCGCCATTATAGCAGCCATCGAGACCGCTACCGCCCATCTGACGTGTTTGCGAGTTGCGCGTTGGCTGGCCAGTTTTTTTTCTTGAACAGCCGCCGTCAGAAATTCCCTTACGCTGTCAATTTCAAATTTTTTCTCCGGTGACTCAGCTGCGAGAAATTCTCTTACGCCCTCAATCTCAAAACCACAACGTCGGCAAAACCGCGCGGCATCAGAAGCCAATAGGTCGCCACATTTCGGACAATGCATTGAAAGAGACCTCCTCAATCTGGGGGATTGACTTTCTCTCTCGGCTTACGAATTTTCGGGCCGCGAAGTTTGCTTCACGCGAAGTTTGCTTCACGCGAAGTTTGCTTTACGCGACCAGTTCGGCCATCGCGCGCACCGCTTCAAGGCTGGTCGCGCCGCAAATGAGGGTCTGGGCGCCCGACTCTTTCCAGGCGGCCAATCTATCTTTAATGCGTTCTTTCGGTCCGCATAGCGCGACTTCATCAACCAGTTCATCAGGTATGGCGGCAATGGCTTCGGCTTTTTTGCCTTCCAGGTAAAGGTCTTGAACCTGTTTCGCCTGCGCTTCATAGCCATAACGACAGGCCAGGTCGTTATAAAAATTCTTGCCGCGCGCCCCCATGCCGCCGACATAGAGTGCCAGATGCGGTTTGATTGAATCGCGACAAGCTTGCGCGTCATCGCCCATGACAATACTGACGGTCGGCGCAATGTCAAAATCCTCTGCGGTCTTGCCATCCGTACGCCGGGCAAATCCATCGTCAAGCGAGGCTTGAAAAACCGCTTTGCGATACGGCGAAAAGAAGACCGGTAACCAGCCGTTGGCAATCTCAGCGCAGAGCGCAACATTCTTCGGCCCGATGGCTGCGATATAAATTGGAATGTCGGAACGCAAAGGGTGCAAGATTAATTTGAGCGGTTTGCCAAGCCCGGTGCCGCCTTGTACGGGAATATCGTAATACGCGCCGTGATGTTCGAGCGGGCGTTCACGCTTCCAGATGTCGCGCAAAATCGTCACGTATTCGCGTGTGCGTACCAGGAGTTTGCCGTATTCAACCCCGTGCCAGCCTTCGACGACTTGCGGACCCGATGCGCCAATACCGAGAAGCATTCTGCCGCCGGTCAGTAAATCGAGCGTCGCGGCGGTCATGGCGGTCATTGCCGGAACCCGCGCCGTCATCTGCATAATCGCCGTCCCGACCTTGATCCGTTCGGTCTTTGCTGCAAGCCAGGTCAGTGTCGTCACCGCGTCCGACCCGTAAGCTTCAGCGGTCCACACGGAATGAAAACCGGCTTTTTCGGCTTCCTGAACCAGTGTGACATTATCGTTGGGATTTGAACCCCAGTAACCGCAATTTAACCCTAAGCGCATACTTGCCTCCCGAAATTTTTGTGAAAGCAGAATAGCGAAGAAAGCGGTCTATTACCATGCGCAGAGATAATTTTTGCAGCGCACAAACTTTTCATTCGCAAGACCGTTGCGCTTAAACATTCTCAAAGTGCCTAAATAATCAATTGATAAGTTCCCACAAAAACAGAATGTGCAGAGAGTGAACCACTCTCTTTCAACCGCATTGCCAACCGTGCTAAGGCAACCAACAAAAATAGAGAGGATTTAAGGATGCAAGATAACGCTTTGTTTGCAAGCGCAGGTCTAGAGCATAGCTCTTTGCTCAAGCGCTTATTCGAAAGTTGCGCAGAAGCCCTAAGCGAACTGCGCGAAAATCCGAAAGCTTTCATCATCGGCGCAATCAGAGGTGATGGCATTGGCGGTCGTCGCCGTCAAATGTTTCTGCAATATGGTCTGGCAATCAGCCTCTTGGCGTATTCCGCAGGCTTTTTGCTAACCCTGACGCTTTGGACAATCAACTCAAAAAATCCGCTTTCCGACAACGGGAAAATCAGAACCCCGCTTTGGCTGCCGCTCGTTGGCAAGGCGACGACGCCCGAGGCCCAGGGGCAAAAGGGCGACAAAGACCAGGACCCACATGGTGGAGGCGGGGGCGGCAATCATTCTTTCCTTCCAGCTACGCAGGGACAGCGACCCGATTTTTCC
>JBIOWC010000447.1:0-4383 GCA_044868105.1 Blastocatellia bacterium | reverse complement strand
ATTGCCGTTAATAGAAGTGCCGTTACGACTGCCGATATCAGAGAGGATGAAATTGCCGTTTTCATTTTTAATGACGGCGTGTGAAGTTGAGACGGCCGGGTCAGCAATAACGATGTCATTGCGGGGTCCTTTGCCGATTTGTGTTTCGGCTTTTTTAATCTCCCGGTCGTATACATCACTCGAGGGAAGCACAATGCGAAGAATCGCGGGTTGTTTGGGCGTATTATTCTGCGGCGTTTCTAAAGTAATTTCGGGAACCTGAATCGCTATGGTTTCTTTATAGGGCGATTCCTTCTCAGCAGGCGAATTTGTCGGTGGCGCAACCTCCAGGGTTTCTATCTCATTTCCCGATGGATTGGCGTTTTCCGACGCGGATTCCGCTAATTGAACGCCAAGAGATTGATAGTAAGCTCGTAAATCATTCCCACAACGATTACAAAACCGTTGTCCTTCGGCTGAAATCGGGGAGTTGCATTGCGGGCATTGCAAATTCATAACTTTTCGGGTTCCAATAAAATCCTTTTATAGTTTACTACAAATCCACCACTAAAGGTTTCTATAGCTCCAACCGTACCCTTAAAAAAATTATGAACGACTAGTTAGGGATTGAGAAGTGCAAACCTTTAACAGCCGCGAGTATAGCGGCTCATCCTCGCAAAATGCAAGAATTCGAATTGCTCAGGTACGATTTCCAGAGCCTGATTTAATATAGAAAGACCTTGAAAACTAAAGGTTGCCAAGCGATACAAAAAACCTGTATAAGCAAACACGGTTTAATGTAGTCGCTCAATCAACGATGAAAGTCATCAAAAACCATTTTGATTTTATTTTCTTTGCTCTCCTCATTACGGCCTACCTGTTTCTGGCAGCTCAGCAATTAGCCAGCGCGCCGATTTATGAGACCGATGAGTCTTATACCCTGCAAGTGGCTTATGAAATGCTCACCCAGGGGCATCTGGGGCTGCCGATGTATCGCTATCTCGGTGGCAATATCGAAAATGTCTGGCATTCATTTACGCCGTTCTTTTTTGTTTTATTGAGCGGATTCTTGAAGATTTTCGGTATCGGTGTTTTGCAGGGGCGCATCTTTAATCTCCTCACCTTCGCATTAACCATGTTGATGGTTTATGGAATTGGACGACAATTGTTTCATTGGCGGGTCGGACTCTTCGCTGTTCTATTAATTATCTCCGATCAAACGGTCCTCGAACGAAGTCGCTTGCTCAGAAACGATTATGCGGCAGAGGCCTTCGCCTTATTCGCCTTTTGGCTCTTCGAGATAGCCGAAAAACGCCAAACCAGCCGATTGTACATGGTCGCAGGACTTGCCGCAGGCGCGGGCGCCATGTGCCATTTGAGCATCATCTATATGATTGCGGCCATCTGTTTGACGATGTTGGTCAAAGAAGGTTGGCGCCTCTTCAAAACAAAAAAACTTTATCAATTTCTCGGCGGCGCCTTTTTGGCAATGTCCTATGAGATTATCTACGACCTCATTGATTACACGAATTTTCGTTTGCAATACCGGCAGGATGATTTGCATTTCAGCGTGATTTCGTGGACCGGTTGGTTAGCCAATTTGCTGGATGAGCCCAGACGCTATGGGCGCTGGTATGAAGCATATGACGCAGCCTTTCAAGAAGTGCCGCGCTTCGGGATTCATACCTTTCAATTGCTCATCGCCATCGCTACGGTCTACTTGCTCATTCGCCTGATTATCGCTATTAAAAGAAAAGCGGTAATGGATGAGCCGCGCCATCGAGTCTTTATCCTGACTCTATTTGTTGCATTTTTCTTTGCCGTTGCGGCACATAAAGCCGGCTATTATTTAGCCCATCTGGTCACCTGGTTTGGCTTGTGCGTCGGCATAATGCTCAACGATTTATGGACCTGGACTGAACGATTGAGAACGCGAGAATGGCGGTTTGCGAAACTCACCTATGGCGTTGTCATACTGGTTATGGCGTTTGCCGTGTTTCAACATGGCAAAAATCTAACCAGACAGACGCGTACTTATCTGAAAGCCGTACATAGTCAGGACCTTGCGAAATTTATTGAGATGCAATCGGTTTTAAGAACGGTCATTCCTTCTGATATTTGCCCGGTGGCTGTAAAAGCTCCGGTAATGTGGCTTGCCTTTCAAGAATACGACAGGTGTTTTGCGACCATCGAAAATCGCATGAAAGAAGCGCTTGATTTGGATGGCAACGAATACGCGTTAATCATGCGACCAAAAGGCGCAGACCATTGGGCGAAAGAGTTACCCGAAGGGCACACCTTGATTGGCGAATTACGCAACACGGCATACGGTAATTTTGTGGTTTATTACACCGGCAATAATCCCGCTTATCGCGCCCTGGCTCCCAAACGGTATAAGTTTTTTGGGCGTCAGCGTGGGCATATCAGCGAAGAGCAAATCGCTCAGGCACCGGAAATATGGTCTTCAACCAGCCAAAACCTTGCGCCGATTTCTTTGCCTGCAACCGACGGATTGATTGAGTTGGGTAATAATTTTGAGTTCGATGTTAAGCCGAATTTCATTTATCAACT
Organism: Blastocatellia bacterium; assembly: GCA_044868105.1. Taxonomy (GTDB): domain Bacteria; phylum Acidobacteriota; class Blastocatellia; order UBA7656; family UBA7656; genus JBFMDH01. The sequence continues at coordinate 1,833 of JBIOWC010000447.1, read as the reverse complement.
GACCTTCAAGTTAAAAATTTCCGGGAAGTGGAGTGCCATCGTTCTTGATGCTGATACCAACCATTGGCTGGCGCAGATAGCTTTGGATGAGGAAGATAAGCTTGAGATTGAAGGCTATTTCCGCAGCTTGAATACTTCTCGCGTCAAAATCGCTTTTCTGAAAACGGAAAATCAAGTTGGTGATTCATTCAATTTGTCGCAAGTTAGAGCCAAAGAAATTATCAGCATTGATAAAAGCGAGAAAGCTGATTTCCGTTAATTATGCTCAGAAATCTATATCGTCCACGCCTTGCCGATTTCGCAAGCCCCCGCACCTTAACCAGGCTGGCTTTTTTATCCGGCGTGTTCATCACGTTGATGTACCGCCCCCTTGTTCAACTTGAATCTGGCGACCAAGCTATTTGGGATTATATTGCGCAAGCCATACTGCGCGGACAAATCCCGTATCGCGATGTCATAGAGATTAAAACGCCGTTGAGCGCCTATCTGAGCGCATTAATCATCGCTCTCGTTAGACCGCTGGGCTTGAATGACGTGATTGCCATTCGATTGCTCTACGTTTTGTTGGTCGGGGCGATTGCGGCGACGACGTTTTATGTAACGTTTATTTATTTAAAAAGCCGGAAGGCCGGAATGATTGCGGTATTGACCCTGCTGATGTCCGACCATTTCATCAGTTGGATGATATCAGGTACCGAGCCGAAGCTATGCATGATTCTCTTCGGGCTATTTACCCTAATTTTAATTGCCAAAGATAAGCCGGTTTTTGCCGGTATTTGTTCAATGCTGTCATTTTTGAGCTGGCAACCGGGGCTGCTGTTTACTGGAACAGCGGTGCTCGTTTTGTCTAATTATTTGACCCGCTGGCGCGATGGCCGGGCAGTGAAAGTTCTTGTTGGCGCAATTCTACCTTTACTTATTACAGCTTTATATTTTGCAGGGCCGGGGGCGCTCGATGATTTTTGGCGATGGACGATTGAATATAACTTCAAGGTCTATGCGCCGATGGCGCACAAAACCGATTCCGTGTTTCATGTGGCGGCAATTTTTTATCGAGTCTTTCACTTTGAAATCATCTTGCCCATCCTGAGTTTGATAGGACTTGTGATATATATCAACCAGCAGGTGAGGGCGCGATTCACAGATAAAAAGACCGCCCCTGAGCAATATTATTATTCAGATGCGCTATGGATTCCGCCTGTGGTTTATCTGCTCTTCTGTTTTATCAACCTCCAGGCGGGGCCTGATTTGATTCCGATATTTCCCTTTGTTGGCATCTTTGCAGGGTACTGCGTAATGAGAATATCCGAGTGGCTAAAGCAAAAAACCGCAACCTCACAACTCCAACTTTCGAATTGGCTACCGAAACTTGCAATCCTGTTGATGTCCATCCTTGCTTTGTGGAACGGCTTCACGTTTTTGCGCGAGCGAGGTTCTCCGCTTCGTGAACAAATCAAATCGCTCGCGCCTATCAAAAAAGAGTTGGCTGAAGGCGACTCTATTTACGCGCATGGAGCAACTGAAATCCTGGTCCTCCTCAATAAGCCGAATGCCAATCCATATACCTTTCTCGATTTTGGCAAAGATGATTTCATCGCTTCGCAGTTGACGGAAGGCTTTAATGGTTTTATTGCTGAACTGGAAACACAAAAGCCTAAGGTTGTCGTCCTGGCGCGACTCAGAAAAGTCGAACACCGGGACGACCTGAAGAAATGGGCGGAAACTTACTACAATATCTTTGAGGTTGTGGGCTATGATGAAGCTTACATTCGCAAACCAAACCAATAAAAAACATGAAACACATTATTGTAGGAACAGCGGGGCACATTGATC
>JBIOWC010000446.1:0-9086 GCA_044868105.1 Blastocatellia bacterium | reverse complement strand
ACTCCATCAACTAATGGCTGATGAACAAACCTTGTCAGCCGCCGAGGCGAAAGCGCGAACCACCTACGACGTAGCACATGAAAGACCCTGGGGGTGGAAAGTCACGACCTATTTATGGACGAAATCCATTTCAGCCGGAGCATTTTTCGTAGCGGCTCTGGCGATGATTGTCGGACTCGGGCGAGCCAATCAATGGCTAATCGGCACAGCTTCCGCCTATATCAGCATGCTGTTTTTACTTATCACGCTGTTTTTTTTAGTTTGGGATTTAAAACGCCCGGAGAGATTTTTCTATATTTTGTTAAAGCCACAATGGCAATCCTGGTTGGTTCTTGGCGGCTACATCCTTACCGGCTTTGGTGGTTTGCTGACGCTGTGGCTCATCTCCAGATGGTTCAATGTCACAGCCCTCTTACAACCATTGGTATGGTTGGGGGCGTTATTTGCGGCCCTGTCGGCAGTCTACTCGGCGTTTCTCTTTAAACAAGCGCGCGGCCGGGTATTCTGGAACAGCATTTTCACGCCAGTTCACCTGCTTGCTCAAGCAATGGTCGCAGGCTCGGCAAGCCTGGTCGCCCTTTCGGTTATTTCATTTTGGATTGGCTGGAAATTTTTCCCCGAACCAATGGACGAGTTTTTGTTGTATGAAATGCTCGGCGCGCTGGTCGCCCATGGCGCACTTATGGGAGGCGAACTTTTTTTGCCCGAAGAGAATATTGAAAAAAGTCGCGCCCAACGCTTCATCAAGCGAGGTATGTTTAGCAAACTCTTCTGGGGAGGCGCCGTCGCCCTGGGCGCCATTGTGCCGATTATTTTAATCGCTACAGGCTTGGCACATTTCGACTTCATTGGCTTGCTGACCTCTTTGATGGCGCTTGGCGGCCTTTTTATATGGGAACACATATGGGTACAGGCCGGACAAGCCGTGCCCTTAAGCTAATTCAAAATTTCCAGCGTCAAGAAGTTATATAAATAGTTATGAGACCCAAGGATGAGGAATTATTAGAAAAAGAGAAGTATCGAGTTGAACCTTTCGAGGGCTGGCGTTATTCATCAGCGCCGCCCCGCGAAAAATGGGATGACTGGGTTGAATATGATGCGAAGAGTTGGCCCAAAAAAGTTGAACGCCACTACTCGCTGATTCCAACTATCTGCTTCAACTGTGAAGCGGCCTGTGGGCTTCTGGCCTATATTGATAAAGAAACCAGCGAGATTCGCAAGCTTGAGGGAAATCCCTTGCATCCCGGCTCGCGCGGGCGCAACTGTGCTAAAGGCCCGGCGACCATTAATCAAATCTACGACCCGGAACGCATTCTTTACCCGTTGAAGCGCGTCGGGAAACGCGGGGATGGCGGATGGGAACGCACAACCTGGGATGAAGTGCTTGATACCTTCGCCGCAAAGATTCGTCAGGCAATCCTTGAGGATCGTCGCTCAGAAGTGATGTATCACGTTGGTCGGCCAGGTCACGACGGTTACATTGACCGTGTGTTACAAGCCTGGGGTGTGGATGGTCACAATTCGCACACCAATATCTGTTCTTCATCGGCTCGCGTCGGATATGCGCTTTGGCAAGGCGCCGACCGCCCTTCCCCGGATCACGCGAACGCAAAATTTATTCTGCTACTGAGTTCACACCTCGAAACCGGGCATTATTTCAATCCGCACGCCCAACGGATTATTGATGGAAAGATGGCGGGCGCGAAAATCGCAACCATTGACGTGCGCCTGTCAAATACTGCTTCGATGTCTGATTACTGGCTTTCCCCTTATCCGGGTACGGAATCGGCATTGCTCCTGGCCATGGCGAATGTGATTCTAAATGACGGCACTTTTGACCGGGAATTTATGCGTCGTTGGGTAAACTGGGAAGAGTTCATGCGGGAAGACCATCCAAATGAACCAAGTACATTCGAGGCCTTCATTGAAACATTAAAACAGACCTACGCGAAATTTACTCCCGAGTTTGCCGCCAGCGAATGCGGGGTCAATCAAGAATTAATTATTGAAGTCGCCAAACAAATTGCTCAAGCGGGTTCGCAATTTGCAGCGCACGTCTGGCGGAACACGGCTGCAGGGAATCTCGGCGGATGGCAAGTCGCCCGCGCCTTAATGTTTTTAAGTGTATTGACCGGCAGCGTGGGCACCAAAGGTGGCGTTTCGCCCAATGTATGGAATAAATTTGTTGCGACACCGTTTATTAAACCCGCCCCGCAAAAAATTTGGAGCGAGATTCTTTTCCCTCGTGAATATCCGCTCACACACCACGAACTCAGTTTTCTTTTACCGCATTTTTTGAAAGAAGGGCGTGGCAAAATCGCCGCTTATTTTACGCGCGTTTATAATCCGGTGTGGACCAACCCGGATGGCATGACCTGGATTGAAGTTTTGCGAGATGAATCAAAAGTTGAATTACATGCCGCGCTTACCCCTGTGTGGAGCGAAACCGCCTGGTTTGCCGATTATGTATTACCGATGGGCGTAGCCGCCGAACGTCACGATTTGATGAGCCAGGAAACCCATGCAGGGCAATGGATTTCCTTTCGTCAACCGGTGTGGCGCGTTTGGCGCGAACAAATGGGCGAAAAATTCACCTTTACTTATGAAGCAAATCCAGGCGAGGTTTGGGAAGAAGATGAATTTTGGATTGAGCTATCGTGGCGCATTGACCCGACGGGGGAACTCGGCATTCGCAAATATTTTGAATCCCCCTATCAAGCCGGTGAAAAAATTACCATTGAAGAATATTATCGCTGGATTTTTGAAAACAGCATACCGGGACTTCCCGAAGCGGCGGCAAAAGAGAACCTCAAGCCGCTTGACTATATGCGTCGTCACGGCGCCTTTGAAATCAAAAAGACGGCTTATGACCAACACGAAACTCCGGTTCCTGAAAGCGAGATGCAAACCGCCAGGGTTGAGGTCACGAACGGCAAGATTATCCAGAGTGAATCGGCCATCGGCGTGATGATTGACGGAGTGGCGGTTCGGGGGTTTAACACGCCGTCACGCAAACTCGAACTATTTTCAAAGACCATGCGAGAGTGGAAATGGAATGAGTATGTGCTGCCCGATTACATTAAAACCCATGTCTATTGGAAAGAAAAAAATCCGAAGAAGGGCGAATTCGTTTTAGTCCCGACCTTTCGTTTGCCAACCTTGATTCATACGCGCTCAGGCAATGCCAAATGGTTGTACGAAATTTCTCATACCAATCCCTTATGGTTGCATCCGCAGGACGCTGAGAATCTCGAAATTCAAAACGGCGAACTGGTTCGCGTCAATACAGACATCGGTTATTTTGCTATTCGCGTCTGGTTGACCGAAGGCATCAAACCCGGAGTAGTCGCGTGTTCGCACCATCTCGGTCGCTGGCGATTGAAGAAAGCCGAAGGTACAGATCGTTGGGCATCGGCGCTGGTTGATTTGCAGGACTTGGGTGACGGTAAATGGAAAATGCGGCAATTGGCCGGGGTCGAACCTTTCGCCAGCGAAGACCCTGATTCGGAGCGCCTCTGGTGGAAAGATTCGGGCGTCAATCAAAACCTCACCTTCCCGGTTCACCCAGACCCTGTGAGCGGTATGCATTGCTGGCATCAAAATGTGCGCGTCGAAAAAGCTCACGCGGATGATCGCTACGGTGACATCTTTGTGGATACGAACAAATCTTTTGAGATTTATCAGGAATGGTTAATGAAAGCTCGTCCAGCGCCCGGCCCAGGAGGCTTGCGCAGACCCTTGTGGTTTGCGCGTCCGGTGCGCCCGACACCTGAAGCCTATTTTATCAAAGACGAAGAGTGAGCATTTTTCCGATCTGCGGTAACTTGCTAGTCTCTTGGTCTTTTCAAGGGAAGAAAGAGAGAAGGAGAAATGAATATAGTAGTTCTTGGTTATGGAAGAGTGGGTTCGCGTTTAGTCAAATTGCTTTCCGAACGCGGACATAAAATATCGTTGATTGATAAAGAGGGGGCGCGCCTCGCACAGGCTGCGCATTTTGAAGATGTCGAGTTGATTCAAGGCAACGGAATTGATGTTGATGTACAGCGCGAAGCCGGAATGGCTGAAGCCGATTTGATGTTGGCGGTAACGATGGATGACAACGTCAATTTAATGGCCACGCAAGTCGCCCGCACACATTATCAAGTGCCGCGAGCCATTGCTCGCGTTTATGAACCTAGCCATGCCGAAGCCATCCAGGAAGATTCCAAGCTCATTGTCCTTTGTCCAACCTTACTTGCCGTTGATCTCTTGGTCGAAATGGTTGATAAAGGCATGACTGAACCGGCGCACGATAGAACCTCTGCAGAGCCGCCTAAAGTTCCGCCGCAACAACACGCGCCAATGACCGATGATGCCCGTTACATACTGGTTGCGGGCGGCGGTAAAGTGGGCATTAACTTGGCGCGTGGTCTTCATGCCAGCGGACACGAAGTTGCGTTGATTGAACGCGACCCGGCGCGCGCCGCCTCGCTGGCCAATCGTCTCGAATGCCCAGTTTTTATTGGCGATTCTTCAACTCATGACGTTTTAGAAAAAGCCGGAGCCTCGCGCGCACGCGTCTTTGTCGCGGCCACAGGCAGCGACCAGGACAATCTCATTGCCTGTCAAATTGCCAATAAGGTTTTCGGTATTCCGCAAACCATTGCGCGCGCTTCCAACCCGAAAAACGAAGAGGTGATGACGCGACTCGGGGTTGATTCTACCGTCAGTTCAACCTCTATCATTCAACAGGTCATCGAACGCGAATTGCCGACGGTTCGCATCAAAACCATGCTCAATCTACCGGATGGCGAATTTCAGATTCTTGAATATCTGCTTGATAGTGGTTCTCCGGCAACTGGTCAAATGGTCCGCGATATAAAGTTGCCGACGCAATCGAATTTGATTGCCATTCTGCGCGGTAAAACAACGGTTGTGCCGCGCGGAGACACACAATTAAATGATGGCGATTTAGTTATGGCTTTGGTCAATAAGGAACAGGCGGGAGAATTACAAACGGCATTGTTAGGCAAATAATTGTTTAGCGACCGGCCTTCAGGCGGGAGGTTTCAGGATTCGATGACGACCCACCTGAAGGCAAGCTAAACACGACCCTAAAAATTATTTCCAGTTGCCAATTAAGATGAAGGGCGCCCAGTAATAAGAATGGGCAAACGGGGATTGCGGATTTAATTTGAACTCTTTCTTCTGCCCGTCACCTTGAGAAACCGGCCCCCGAACTCCTTGCGGCGTCTGATTGCCCTTCTCTTTGCCGGTTAACATTGCCCATTGCGCTTGCCTCAAGGCCTCTGATTTCAGCATCCCTTGTTGAGTCTCGCGCAGGCGATAAAACTCTCTCATCAACAAGCTGGTGCTCTCATCCGCAACTGACCATAAAGTAGCAAGCACGGCTTTGGCGCCTTGTTGTTGGGCGACGATTGCCAACCCATCAACCTCTTTGCCATCCCCGGACGCGCCGCCCATAGCGGTTTCACAAGCTGAAAGTGTGAGCAGTTCAACGCCATTAAATAGGCTGGGGAAGCGTTTGATTTCGGCTAAAGAAAGATGGCTGCCATCGCCAAGTAAAAGAAATGAATTGGTCTCATTTCCGGGTTTGAATTGAAAATGGCTGGCGATGTGAACCAACGGCACACGTTGACGGAGCGCGGCTTTAAACGCCTCGGCCGTAAAATCTTCATCAAGTTTTACGGCGCCGGGCAAAACCCCTGCCGAGCTCGCATTTGGGGCGCTGGAATCGGCTTTCTCAAAAATCCCGTTCAATTCTTTGACCACGCCCGGTAGCGGTGAAAAACCTTCTGCGCCCTTCGATACGCCTAAACCAACGCCGCGCCACTTAACGCTCACCGCATCCTTCAATCTCGCGTTGCTTGCCGGCGTGAAGACCACGTTGCGATATTTTTCAACCAAATAATTTTTGCCATCGTGGAGAGCGGCCATCGGCACGTAACGCAAGACGCCGTCTAAGGACCACATCAAGGTTTTGGCTTTGGCGCCCTCAAGGTCTTTGGCAATGGGCGCAAACAATATCTGATATAACTCCTGTGCGAGCGGCAGCGGGTCGAGGCGCGGATCTTGCAAAACATCACGAAATTGAAAGACCTTCTTACTCAACTCTGAATCTTTAATGGGAAACTCTGCGGCTTTTTGGGTCGTCGGCGTGATTAAAATGACGCGATATTTATCCTCGCTTACCAATGTATAAAGGGCGACTGAGTTATCGCCCAATTCTTCAAGGTCATTTCTGAGACCTTGATTCTCTTCAATCTGCGCCACACGGTTTTGTTTGCTTTCACTCTTTGAAAATTCATCGCGTAGTTGATTCAAGAAATTTTGAAAGGCCTGTCCGGCAACTTCCAAATCCTTTTCCAGCCGGACGAGCTTCGCCTCTTCATCAACGCTTCGCGAAACTTTTGTCCGCAATGCGTTATATTCAAACCCGATGGTGGTTACGCGATCGGCAATCTGCGCGTAGCGTTGCTCCCACTGGGTCTCTTCATTGTTTAACTCAGCCCGTTTAGCTTCTGATGTCGTGTTATTGTCCCGCCTCACAAACTCAAAAAACTCCTGTTGTTTAAGCAGATTCAACACCTGTTGGGCTTCCGGCAGACGCCCTTGCTCAATCAACATTGACGCCAGTACGCGATAGACCGCTTCTCGTTCCTTGAGGAACCCTTGTTGCGAATCCTTGTCAAAATTCAGCAACTGACTGCGCGTTTGTTGAAAAAGATTGATTGCCTGTTTGCCGTAAAAAACCGCGAGTTTCGCATTCTCTTTTTCCCGCCAACCGAGCATCAGTAGGGTCAACACATAACTTTCGCTCTTTACATCTTTCACTTCACGAGCCAGCAATAAAGCGCGCAGATAATACTCAATCGCTTTATCGACCTGGTCGAGGCGTTGCAATGAATACCCGTAATTTTGTAAGGCCCAGGATTCCGTAGCCCGTTGTTTCAACTCATGCGAAAGCTTTATCGCTTGCTCCAGATAAACATTTGCCTCTTTGAACTCTCCTAAAAAGAGATGAGAAGCAGCCAGGTTATTTAATATCGTCGCCTCGATACTGCGGTTCGGAAATTGGCGTTGAATATCTAACGCCTCTCGATAATAAGCAATCGCTTCTTTCTGTTGTTGGAGATAGGTGAAGGCCTGTCCGAGATTATTGAGGGCTCCGCTTTCAGCCAGGCGAGCCCCGATTTTGCGATAACTTTCAAGCGCCGGCTTGAAATATTCCAATGACTTTTCGTGTTGCCCTAAACTGCTATAGACCAATCCGATTCCACTTAATAAATCGCCTTCAGAGCCGATGATTGTCAGAATCTCCTGTATGCCTTGCTCTTTATTGGTCTTGGTATCGCGCACCATTGACAGGGCTCGGTCAAAATTTTGAAAGGCATCTTCATATCTTCCTAAGGCCAGGTAGGCTCGGCCAAGCAGGCTGGAAACCCCTATGACCGTAATGCGAAGATTACTTTCCGTCGCCCGCTTCACCGACAGGTTGAAGGTATTAATGGCCTCTTCGTTTCGCCCCAGACTCAGATAAATTTCGCCGAGAACATTTAGCGCTACCGCTTCGGATGCGCCATCTTTAGTCGCTTGAATGCGTGGCAGCGCAAGTTCAGCTTTGGCAAGCGCAAGCTCATATTTTCCTACGCCAGCGTAAGCCTTACCAAGAAAGACCAGCATGCCGGGTTCCAAATCCGCTCGGTTTAATTTTTGCGCCAACTCCAGACCGTGGGAGTAGGTTCCAATAGCCGGTTCATATTGCTTCAAGAGCAGTTCCGTCTCTCCCAATTTCATCAGCGTAGATAACTCAAATGAGAAGCTTGCGGCATCGCGCTGGGGTACGCGGTTGATGCCAATTAGACATTGCCGATAGCTATTAACCGCTTCCGCATAGTTACCAATTGCTTTATAGGCGGAAGCGATAAACCCGTAAAAGACATAATTCTCATCTGGCGTTGAAGATTTCTTTATGGCCTCCAGCCCCGCTTTTCCGTAAGCAATGGTCTTTTCATTTTCCCCGATTGGCTGGTAGCAAATGGTCAACCCCATTAAACAGGCGCTAATAAAATCCCAATCGCCAATTTGTCTGGAGAGTTTTAACCCTTCTTCATAACTGGCAATCGCGCTTTTAAAGCGACCGGCCGTTGCATCTTGATTGGCTTTCTCAATCAATGAATTGATTTGTTCGAAGATTTTTTCTTGTTGCGTATCGCCAGGTGTAGAACTGGCAGTCGAACCCTTCGGCGGCTTGGCCTGAGCTTGCGCATACGCTAACCCAGTACCGATGCCTATCCAAAGACAAAGAGGAATAATGAAAGCGTTGACTGCAGTTTTCATCCTTGACCTACTTCCCTTCCAGGTTTGACCAGGCACCCGATTGAATGAAACTTGCCCAATAATATGGGTGTTTTCGTTTTTCATTTTTTAACATGTTGAGTTGAACGCTTCTGAGAGCTTCGCTTCTTCCGGCTCCCGTGAGCAAACCTTTATAATAATCGCGCATCAACTCCTGGGTGCCAACATCGCTGACCGCCCACAAACTGATAATCTGACTTTCCGCGCCAGCCAAAACCAGGGCTCGCCGCAATCCGTATACCCCTTCGCTATTGCGTACATCACCAAGACCGGTTTCACAGGCCGATAAAACTACCAGTTTAGTGCCGAATAAATCCAATCCGGCAACCTCCCACGCCGTTAAAATGCCATCCTCAAGGCCGCTTTGCTTTTTATTCGCGCCAGCCAGTGCCAGTCCGGAACGCATCATTGGATTGTCGTTGGTTGCTGACATAAAGGGATTTGAATCAGCTCCTTTTTTTTCACCGTTACTTAGCCTGTCAGGCAAAAAGAAACCGTGCGTTGCGATATGTAAAATTTTCGGATGATGCAATTTTTTGATTTCACCTTCGGTTGCATCTGCGCCTTTTAAAACCTTGACTTGAGCAAACAGTTTTGCCAATTCTTCAATCTCTTTTTCAGCCCCTGGCAAGGGTTGATAATTACCGATTGCATAATCGCTTGTACGACGCCCTGGTGCCGGGTCATTGATTGAATGACCAGCAACCGGATTATCGTCATCGAACGCC
>JBIOWC010000445.1:0-6753 GCA_044868105.1 Blastocatellia bacterium | reverse complement strand
AAATCAAACCCAGTAATATCCACCAGGGGATTGGAGGGGGCGGCGGAGGTGAAGGTGGCGAGTTCGAGCCTCCTTGCGGCCCGCCTGATTCCGCCCGAACTTGCGTCGGTTGAAAGGCAAAGGCCATGACCACAATGATTACTAAACAAAGTCCTAGCGATTTGATTCTCTTCATGTAAGTCTCCTTGAATTGTTAAAGTTTACAGCCTGTCAGATTGTGGCTTCACACAGTGAGGTGGCGTGGCCGGTACAGATCAGGTTTGCGCATTACTGCTTTGAGGCAAGAAATTCTTTGTCCTGGTCATGAAACCGAGCTTCGGCGAAATTAGCACGGGTTCGACCAGGTTTATTTAAGTAGTTGCTGTTGAACGAAGAGCGCTGTTGTATACAGTCGGAAGTCCCAATTGCTCGGCTTGGTCCAGCCGTGCCCTTCGTCCTTTGCCAGCAGAAACCATACTGGTATCCCTCTCTTTTTAAGGGCCGTCACCATGCGCTGGGCTTCTGCAACAGGCACTCGTGGATCGTTCTGCCCTTGAACAATCATGAGCGGTTTCTTGATCTTTTCAACATTGTTGATCGGCGCGATTTTCTCCAGGAACGCTTTGGTTTTTGGATCGCGCTCGTCTCCGTACTCTCGCCGCTGGAGATCACGCCTCCAGCCGGCGGTATTCTCAATGAAGGTGACCAGGTTCGACGGCCCCGAATCCGATAGCGCCGCTCGGATGCGGTCGCTGTAGTTCGCCGCTACGGATAAAGCCATATATCCACCATGGCTCGCCCCCTGCACCATCACCCGCTCAGCATCGAGTTCCGGTTGCTTCTTGATCCAGTCGAGCAGAGCGCCAATATCTTTCACGGCATCGTTGCGCAGCAGGCCGTTATCCAAATTGACGAAGGCTTTTCCATAGCCGGTCGAGCCGCGGACATTCGGAAAGATTTTGACGACCCCAAGTTCATTGACGAAGTAATTATCCGCATACCCGAACACCGGGCGATACTGCTCCTCCGGGCCGCCATGAATGTCAATGATCACCGGGCGCTTGCCAGTGAAGGTTCCGGTCGGGCGATAAAGGAATCCAGAGATCGGCTTGCCATCGAAGCTATTCCAGTGAATGAGTTCGGGTTTCGGCAGCTTCTCGACATCAATCTGGCCGACGATGGCTTTTGACCACCGCTCGCTCTTACAGGTATTGGTGTCGAGCGAATAAATGTCATTGGGCGTGCTCGGTGATTTGAGATTGAAGCCCAGATCAACCGAGTTATTGTGCCACTTGAGATCGGAAATGATGCCAATCGGTAACGTGGGCGCCATCTTCTCTTTGCCAGCTTCGGTGTCGAGCAAATGGAGTCGAGAAACCCCATCCTCATTCGTGATGAACGCCAGAGCCTTTCCATCGGGCGAGAGCTTATAATCTTCAACGTCCCACTTGATATGATCTGACAAGTATTTGAACTGCTTGGTTGCCAGGTTCATATAAGCCAGCCTCCGGAACTGTGAATCGTGGTCGGTGATGACGTAAATGCCTTTACCGTCTTTGCTGAACTGCGGCGCGTCATAATAATCGGCATCTTTCCCTCTCTTAGGGCTTAATAAGGTCTTCTCGCCGCTGGCCACATCGATCAGCCAAAGCGTGCTGGCAATGTTTGAAGCAAAATCGCAGAAGACCGCCTTATGGTCATCCGGTGACCAGTCATAGGCTTTTAAATAATTCCCCTGCCCTTGAGCCAACAGGCGGTTGCTCTGCGGTTCAAAGGGATTGATTAGCGAAAGGTCCACACCATTGCCGCCTGGCGGCGATGAGCTATAGATGATCCTGTCGCCGGCGTTAGACCACACGGGTTCAGTGCTTCGCGACTTTGCATCAGTGATGGGCTTAATCTCGCGGGTAGCGATGTCATAGAGGAAGAATTGAAAGGTCTCATTGCCGCTGGCGTCTTTATTATAGACGAGATACTTACCTTGCGGCTGGAAGTACACGTCGTAAACCCCGCCAGCCTGGATTGATAGAACAGGCTTAGGAAAACTGCCAGGTGTATCCACGCGCGAGATCCAGGTGCCAGTGGCCGCGAGGACCTTGATCCACAATTCGCGCTTGGCCGGGTCCCAGCCAGCAAGTGGATAACCATAAGCGTTCTTATACTGGTTTATTCTCTTCGCAAGAGACGCCGGAATCTTTGGAATACCATCCACAACCAGGCTGTCGCTGGGAGTAATTTCATCACTCTGTCTGGCAACCGACAGGTTTGTGGCTAAGAGGAAGACGACTGAGATTTGCAGCAAGCGTTTCATGGTTGAATAATTTCTTTAGTTACTGATGCGGCAGAATTCCTGCCTGTTTACATAAGACGGTGGTTATCGGCATTTCTTCCTCCTTCATAAAAATTCTCTTCTTTCTAGCCCGATCCACGCAAGCTTGCCATCCACGATACCGGCTGAAACGGTTCTATTGGGCGGGGTTTGTTGCTGTGGGCGACGGCGGCTGGCTTTCAGTCAGAGGTCAAAATTAGTTGCGATGAACCATAGCGCGATGGCTTAGCTTAAGAGGCAAACGGTGGAATCGCTTCTTTAGCCTCCTCCCAGGCGTGGCGCGACTCCTGGCGACATCCACTTGCAATCGCCGGCCTGAACCGATAGAAACCCCATATGCCGGTCGGAACCACAACTCCCTCTCATTGGGCGGCGAAATGTGTTCAGTGTCACCGCCGGCCAACGGCTGCCGGCAGAGTGCGCTGTCCAGATTGCCTGGAAGAGAATCGACACGCGGCACGCGCCCATCGCCAGCGGCTGCGCGAAGCCGGCTTATGTTACGCCTGCGGCACACGCCCATTCGTCGCCGGGAGTAAACGCTGTTCGCAGTGTGTGCGCCAGCACCAGGCGAAAGTCAGGCAGGCTGTTGGCAAGGGGCTCTGCCGCCTGTGTCTGCGCCGGCCACGACTGAACGACAGCATCTTCTGCTCAGCCTGTTTGTCGTTGCAGAGGAAAGGCTCGAAGCGAAGTTATTGGCGGCATCGCCAGGCCGGTTTATGCGCCCTGTGTGGTCGCCGACCCACCGCCAAGAATCGAACTCGTTGCGTCGCCTGTTTACGCCAGGGCCGTGTCAGTCAAAAGAGAAAGCGGGCTGAGCTGGCGCTGCAAGGGTTGTGCACCGTCTGTGGTCATAGGCCTCCCTTAAAGGGAAAGAAGATGTGCGCGATCTGTGGCCGTGGCGAGCGGCGGAAGTATGCCAAGCGCCTGCAAGCCGGACTATGTTCGTACTGTGGCGTGCAGCCCACGGCAGAGGGCAGGACCATGTGCGCGGGCTGCTTAGAAAAAAGTAAAGCGCGGCAAAAACGCAGACGACAAGACTTGATCAAGGCGCATCTGTGTACCCGGTGTGGCAACCGTCCGGCGGTAGCGGGAAAGAAGATGTGTGAGGTTTGTGGAGCAATCGAAAGATCCCGATCCACGAAACGAAGTCACCGCACTACGGGGTAGTGGCAGCCGTACGAAAATTTACTCTAAGGGAAGCCAGGGGAAGCTAAAAACTGCCTCTCGGCGCAACCATCCGGTCGAAAACTGGCAAGAGTAGCCTTACAGAAAAAGCTATGAGACAAAAGAGACGTTTGTTGGGTTTTACCAACATTCAGGTATTACAGCTTTCCTCCTGTAGGGCGTAACAGGACTCCTTCGACGAATTTCTATGAGATTTAGCGAAGTTTTGAAGGCAGGACCGCGGCGAACTCATCTTTGCGCCTGGCGTAAAACGCAATGACCTGACGGCATTCTTTACAAGCTCTCAGGTGCCGCTGCAGACGGGGGCGCTCCTTCAGATGGATCAGGCCGCTGAGATAGCCGCCCAGTTCCGTCTCAGACAGGCAGTTTCGAGGTCTAATCTGCAAAGACTCGGGCGTTGATTCGGTACCCGCCAGCAAACTCGGGTCACCTGGCTGGCTCATCTCTTCCCTTATCGGCATTCGCTTAACGATCAGCACCAGCCAGCCAGCGAGATAGGGTCATCGTAACGGGCGAATGGGAGTTCTCCGGAGGCGTCGGGCGCGAAAAAGATAGGCGAGCACACGATCCGCAAGCTCTTCGGCGGTGCGGCGTTGGTTATTTTGGTGTCGGCGGTTTTCGCGCAAGTGCAGGTGCCTGCGCAAGCGCAAAACGGTAACGAACCAGGTCTAGTCGGGTCGTGGGATGTGGTGGTAACAGCCCGGGATTGTCAAACCGGTGATCCTATCCCCTTCATTCCTATCTTTCCTGCGATGCTGACCTATAATAAGGGCGGCACGATGCAGGAAAGCTACCTTGGCGGCCCTGGATTAGTGCGTCTGCTCGGTCACGGTGTATGGGAGCGTAAAAGTGGGCGAGAGTTCTCCGCCACTTTTCGATTCCTCAATTTTAATGATCGCACTTTTGTGGGAACGAATGCGGTCAGAGAAGCTATCACCCTTGGACCAGACGGCGATACCTATACCTCGACCACCACAGTCGAGATTCTTGACGCGAACGGCAATGTAATTCCGGTTCCGGGGGTTGCGCGACTGAAACGGCAACGCGATTCAAATAAACGGCAAACAAGCCGCGAGCACAGCAGGTAAATCTATCGCGTGTACACATCGAATCTACACTTTTAATTGCTTGCTTCGGCAAGCAATTCTTTTTTGCGAGAGTGGGCCGCCGGCCTGTAGCGGCCGGTCTCGCAGTTGCTATCGGCTGAAGCGGAGGCCGCAGCCAATAAGAAGTGAGGGGATGATTCAAGGTGGATGCTGGTGTCCTAGGGCCTAGCCTGTTGGAGAATCACTATTGGTGGCTTGACATCAGGGGAGCACTACAAGAAATCAACAAAGTGGCGGAAAAAGGTTGGCTATAAAATACCAAATCGCTTATTCTTCAACTCATCATCCGTAGCAATTCGTTGTTGCATCCGCATTTCATTTATTCATTTGGGAGGAAGGAGAATGGCTTGGTTCATTCTGCATATACGAAGTATCTCTAGGGTTTTTTACCGGGCTGTTTGGATCAACTATACAATACGTCGAGTCAAAGTAGGAGTTCTTATTTCTATTTTACTGCCCTCAATCACCTCCTTTGCAGAAAACCAAGTCGTCCCCATAAATACTAGCCCGATAGTTGTTCCTGTGATAAACGGGGTGGGCACTCTGCTTGTCCCTTTTCTTCAGAATAGTCAAACAACATTACAATCCATTGAATCAACGGATGCAGTTTCAAGCAAAGGTGGGACTATCTCGAAGAATGATATAAAGTTCGTTTGGGAGCGGTATAACCCTTCTTTAAGTAGACCTTTTAAGGTGCAGGGTTACATCGAAGTGCATACAACCGTGGCATTAGAATTTCAAACACTTTATAGATCAGCCCTGCTTTTTAGATTTCCTGATAAGGTTGAGACCATAGAATTCGGTATAGAGGAAATTGGGACAATAAACATTGATATAAGCCCAAGAAGTTTTGATGTGACTTTAGGGATACGCCAACCACGAACGATTGCTTTGGATATAAAAAATACAGGCAACATGACAATACGAGCATTGTCATTTTTATCCTCTAATCTAATGGACTCTACGACACAAAACCGGGTTATCATTCCACCAGAAGAAATACTCATAGATCTTAAACCGGGAGAATCTACGGAAATCCACATCAATCTTCCGCAGCCAGTTTTTGCGGGTGCGTACACAGGTGTTCTTCAAATAATTATTGATGAAAGGAGGAACCAGACCATACCGCTAACATTACACACAAGAGGACCAAACATAGTTAGCGCGACTGCAATTATCCCATCGGTGCTATTTCTTGCTGCTCTTGGAGCCGGTTTGTGGCTCTCTAAGATTCTCGAAGATTGGTTCGGCCTGGGCGGTCTTATGAGGGGACAGATTATTTTGAATCTTCAACAGTCCGAAAGACATATGAACCGCATATTGGATATTCTAGCTCAATTAATCATCCTGTACTCCCCAGATCACTTCAGCAGTTTAAAATCCAGACTGGAGAAAACATTGATTGAATTAAAGAAGGTAATTGAAGCAGCTCTCGATACCCCTGAAGCTAGATTAGTCAATGAGGCGGAGCGCTTCGCGTTGGCGGCTAATAAGTACAGGCTCCAGTGGGATGTACTACAAATGGTACTTAAACAGCACCGAGAGGACCCTATAAGACTTAATCATACGCTTCTAGCAGTTGAGGCTGCTCCTATCACCCTCGACTTAGAATCATATAGAAAGCAACTGGAAGCAATTTTGGAAAGTAGCACGGAGGCACATACTAATAATCTTCTTGCTGGGGAGCGGATTCCACCTATAGTCACACCAAAAAATTTGCATTCGCGTATGAATGGGATGGCTTGGCTATACAGGATTGCTATCTGGTTAGTTGTGTTTATGCTCGTGTACGAAATTTTCTTTGCAAATAATGCCATTTTCGGCGCATTCCTTGACTACCTAGGAGTTTTCCTTTTAGCAGTTTGTATTACTCAAACATGCACTCAGTTCCTTACTCGGTTTCGGTCATCGTTTACCCGCTCCAAATAACTGGTGGTTACATTATGGATGAGAAAGGAACGCCCATTTTAGGCATCATAGGTGGCTTAGGCCCCCTAGCTTCTGCTGAGTTTCTAAAAACAATATACGAATACAACCTGTCAGTATTAGAACAAGATATGCCTCGCGTAGTGATGTTTTCAGACCCTTCCTTCCCTGATAGGAAGCAGTCTTTTCTCACGCAGAACGACGAGGATTTACTACATGCCCTATCTC
>JBIOWC010000444.1:0-7267 GCA_044868105.1 Blastocatellia bacterium | reverse complement strand
GCCATACAAAATCGACTCCTTTCTTTACCCACTAACTACTGACAAATTTGCAAAAATCATGTCGCTGTTAGTAATAGAATTGTGCAAGCGCCAGGAATATTCCGTATTTCCTCAGTCACTGGCCATGTCCAATGGACAATAGACTCAGTCTGAATATATCCTTCCACTTCATCAGCCAAACAACTGAACTCATATGGATACACAAACCGCTATAACAAACCGGCAACATTTTGAACAATTGGTTAATGAACTGAAGACGCTTGAGGATAAGCTCAAGCAAGGTGGCGGCGCAGAGCGCATTGACCGCGAACACAAACGCGGAAAACTGACGGCGCGTGAACGCATTAATCTGTTACTTGATAAGGAGGCTTTCTTTTTAGAAACCGGTCTGCTCATTGCTTATGACCAATATAACGGTCAGGCTCCCGGTGCCGGGGTGGTAACCGGCCTTGGCTTCATCGAAGGGCGAGAAGCCATCGTGGTTGCCAATGATGGAACGGTAAAAGCCGGTTCGTGGTGGCCCGAAACGGTGCGAAAAGTTTTGCGCGCCCAGGAAGCTGCCATGCGATGTCGCGTACCGATTATCTACCTGGTTGATTCGGCGGGTGTCAATCTGCCGTATCAAAGCGGCGTCTTTCCGGGTCAATACGGCGGCGGCCGAATTTTTTTCTATAACTCGGTCATGCGTCGTCATCTGAAAGTTCCGCAACTTGCAGCCGTGATGGGGCAATGCGTAGCCGGAGGCGCCTATCTGCCCGCGCTTTCTGATGTCATGGTGATGGTTGAAGGCACTTCATTTATGGGGCTTGGCGGGCCGAATCTGGTAAAGGGGGCGGTCGGGCAAACCATTGATGCGGAAACCCTGGGCGGCGCGCGCGTCCACAACGAAATTTCCGGCGTGGCGCATTATCTCGTAAAAAATGATGAAGAATGCATTGCCAAACTTCGCAAACTGGTCACCGAACTACCGGCCAGGCCAGCGCCGCATGTCACCATAACCGCAGCGCGCGAACCGGCGCGTCCCTTAACGGACATCTACGACCTCATCCCGGCCGACCACCGCCTGCCTTACAATATGTATGATTTTTTAGCCTGCTTGCTGGATGGCGGAGAGATTGACGAATTTCAAGCCGAGTATGCCAAAGAGATGATTTGCGGATTTGCCCGCCTGGCTGGCATTCCGGTCGGCGTGATTGTCAACAATCGCGGGTTGATTCGCGGGCCGAAAGGCAAACCGCCAAAATTTGGCGGCATTATTTATAAAGACTCGGCCGAAAAAGTCGCCTACTTTATTGAAACCTGCAATCGCCACGAAACCCCGCTGCTTTTTCTGCAAGATGTCTCGGGATTTATGGTCGGTTCGGATGCCGAATATTCGGGCATCATTCGCGCCGGTGCGCAATTTGTCGAAGCCATGGCAACGGCAACGGTTCCTAAAATTGTGTTGACCATCAATCACGCATCGGGGGCGGGATATTATGCGATGGCCGGTCAAGGCTTTGACCCGGACTTTATCTTCACCTTGCCGACCGGAAGAATGGCCGTCATGGAAGGCGATTCGGCGGTGATGGCGCTTTTTAGCGCCGAGCTTGAGAAGTTGCAGAAGCAAGGCAAAGAACCCAGCGAAGAAATGAAGGCAGAAATGGAGCGAGTCCGCGCCAAATATGAAGGCGAACTGGATGCAAGGTTTGCGGCAGCCCGTGGATTCGTGGATGCAATCATCACTCCTGAAGATACCCGGCGTGTCCTGGAACTGGCTCTGAGAGCCACTTTGAATAATCCGGGGCCTCACCTTGGTGTCTTTGGTCTGCCCCAACATTGAAGTAACCTCTCACGTTTGTCAGCGCTGTTTGAATAAACAAGTGGAAGTCAAAGAGCGCGCAGACGAAACAAATTTTCCTAGAGGAGAGTTAAAAAATGGATAGACGAGCAATCAAAACCGCAACCTTTTTCTCGTTCGTGTTGTTGGCATTGCTGATTTCAGGTTGCGGAAAATCAATTGATGATGGCGGGTATAAACCGGACGTTCAACCGATTCCCAAACAGCTTGCCAGCTATGCGGCGATGGAAATCCCTGGGGATAATCCAATGACTCCTGAAAAGGTGGCGCTTGGCAAACAACTCTTTTTTGACGAGCGGTTAAGCTTTGATGGCTCGCGCTCATGTTATTCGTGCCACGTTTGTGAAAAAGGGTTGACCGACGGGTTACCCAAAGCGATTGGCGCGGGCAATAAACAGTTGCCGCGTAGCAGCCCGACGCTTTGGAACATCGGCTATCACAAAGAGTATTATTGGGACGGTCGTAGCGGCTCGCTCGAAAAACAGGGAATGGCCGCCTGGCAAGGCGGCAATATGGGCGCTAAAGACCATGAGCAGGAAATTGTCGCCAAAATCAATGCGCTGGCCGGATACCGCGCGCAATTCCAAAACATCTTCAAATCAGATGCCACGCCAGAAAATATCATGTTGGCGATTTCCGCTTATGAGCGGACGATTATTTCAGGCGAGACCGCCTGGGATAAATTCCGCGCTGGCGATCAATCGGCAATGAGTGAAGAAGCCAAACGGGGCTGGCAGGTGTTTCAGGATTTGAAATGCGTGGATTGTCACGACGGCGCTCTGCTTACTGACCAGCAATATCACAATGTCGGCATCGGGATGGATAAACCGGAGCCCGATGTTGGACGATTTAAGGTTTCAAACAAACCCGAAGAGACTGGCGCATTCAAAACTCCTACGCTACGCGACATTGCCAAATCCGCGCCCTATTTCCATGACGGTAGCGTTGCGACCTTGGAAGAAGCGGTTGATTTTATGGTTGGCGGCGGCAAGGATAATCAGTACAAAGACAAGAACCTCAAAAAGAATGAAATCACTAAAGAACAGAGAGCCGATTTGATTGCCTTTCTCAAATCGCTTTCGGTTGAAGATTGCAAGATTGTGAAACCCGCTTTGCCACAAAAGTAAAACTCCTGTTACGGTTAGAGTCGGGGCTAATCCTGACTCTAACCGTCTGCGCTTGATGAGGAGTTTTTTGAAATGCGTTATACCAATTCAACCTTCAGGTTTCTCGCCTGCTCTTTTTTGCTCTTTGCCTTGACCGCTCTGAGTTGTTCGGATTCAAGCCCTAAAAAAAATACCAATGCTACGGAATCTAAAAATTCTAAGGCCAGTAATACTTCAACGACTGAAACGCCTGCGGATGCTAAACCCATGGGAGTTGCGGCGCCGGGGTTTTATACGATCGGCGAAGATGCAGAAGCGGTATTGAAAATCACCTATCCACAAGATGAGCAGGTTATCCAGGGCAATTCTCTCGCCCCCACATTCACCATCAATGGGTTTCCGATTTATAAAGACGCGGAGCGCAATCGCGGTCAAAGTGTTCATGTCGTTTTGGACAACCAGGCTTATTATTCTGCTTATAATCCCAATGAACCATTCAAACCGGCCGATGGCGCCTTCGACAACTTGAAAGAAGGGTTGCACACCTTGAGAGCTTTTCCAGTTCGCGAATGGCACGAGTCAATCAAAAAAGAAGACGGCTCATGTTTCAGCTTCGTCACCTTCTATGTCAAATCGAAACCCGGCGCTAGCCTTGATAAAACCAAACCTCTGTTGACTTTTTCCAAACCTGAAGGGGAATATCGTTGGCGGGGTGACACGCGCGGCGTGATGATTGATTTTTATGTTAGCAATGCCAGAATCGGGCAGAGTGATTACAAAGTCCGTTATTCAATCAATGAAGGAAAACCGCAACTCCTTTCCCGTTGGGATGCGAAATGGATTA
Source organism: Blastocatellia bacterium (assembly GCA_044868105.1). GTDB lineage: Bacteria > Acidobacteriota > Blastocatellia > UBA7656 > UBA7656 > JBFMDH01. The sequence continues at coordinate 3,477 of JBIOWC010000444.1, read as the reverse complement.
AGTGGGAAGAGTTATCGCCCGGTGAATTCACCATTGTGATGGATTTGGTTGATAAAGATAACAAGCACGTTCCTTTTAAAGTCGGCAACACGGATTACAATCAAATCGAACGCAAATTCAAAATCCTGGCAGAAAGCGAAAAACCTTCAAAACCGGAAAATTAAACGATATGCGGGCTGGCTTACCCAGGCCTATATTTAAGGTGAGCGCAGGCCTCTGCGCTCCCAGAAAACCATTCTCTGCTTGGTTTAGGGTAAGCAATTCAATACTTTTTGCTACCGCACTGCCGCACTATAACTTTCGATATAGTCAAATACCGTTCTCTGGTTTAATGACAGATTTTCAAGTTTGCGCTATTCTGCACCACGAGGTTAGGAAGTTTGAGACTTATAACTTTCGGAATCATACCTCTTATTGTGAGCGAATTAGCATATTAGAGCCGATTTAACACACGCCCGCAGTGACTCTCTTCAAAAAGAGAATTACGCGGGCGTTTTTATAATATGTAGCCCGTCTTTTCTGGATTAGCAATCAACAACAATTTTAATCTTTACACAGAAATTAAATGATTGATTAGGGGATGCGGTCGTTAGTCGTGACAGCAGCAGTTGGGTGAAAGAATAGGCTTCTTATAACAACCCGGTTCAAAAATCCAATAAATCAAAGCCTACGCCGCTGGTTTTCTCATCTAAATTGTCGTCATACCCGATTTCTCAGAATTTAGAGTAGAACGATCTGACTTTACCTAATCGAGTAGAATTCTTTTAAGGAGCTTCAGGCACACATGAAGAAAATTGCAACAGGCATTATCTGTCTACTACTCGTCTATTCACTTGCCAGTCCAGCGCAACAAGCCGCCACCGCCACGCTCAGCGGACGCATAGTTGACTCTCAGGGTGCGATAATCACCAGCGCACAAATTATCGCGACTCAGAGAGCCACCGGCATAAAGCGCGAAACGAATACCAATGACGAAGGTCTATTCACCATCACCCACCTGCCGCCCGGCGAATATGACGTGATGGTCATTTCAAAAGGATTCAAATCTAAGAACTATACGGCGATTGCTCTTCAAGTCGGGCAAATCGTCTCGCTAGACGCAACGCTCGAAGTCGGCGACATACAGGTTACCTCCGACAATTATTCTTCAGCTTCAATCGAAATTAATAAGACCTCATCAACCGTTGATGGGGTAATCAATTCACGCGCAATTCGCAATTTGCCGTTGAATGGGAGAAATTTTCTGGAGCTGGCCCTGCTCGTTCCGGGCAATTCCCCCGCACCGAATTTCGACCCGACAAAAACCAATACAGTTTTAATTTCATCGGCCGGGCAACTCGGTCGCGGCGGCAATGTTACGGTGGATGGCGCAGATAACAACGATGATGTGGTCGGCGGTACTTTGATTAACATCTCCCAGGAAGGCGTGCAGGAGTTTCAAATCGCAACGAATCGCTTCTCTGCCGAACTGGGTCGCTCAGGCTCATCCATTATCAACATCGTCACCAAATCAGGAACCAACGAATTTCATGGCTCAAGCTCCTTCTTCTTTCGTGACCGTAACCTGCAAGGCTTACCGGCGACCTTTGACCGCAGCAATCCGGACCCGCCATTTGACCGTGAACAGATTGCCTTTGCCGCAGGCGGTGCCCTCAGGAAAGATAAAATTTTCTGGTTCGGGGCTTATGAATATCGCAATCAGGATGGCGCCGTGCTGGTCGGCGAACGCGACACCGCAACACGAACCATCAGGCGCGGGTTTGCCTCTGCCCCTCTGAATGATTTACTGGCGACCGGGCGCGGCGATTGGTTAGTTTCCGACGATGATAAATTAACCTTTCGTTATTCAATCGAACGCGCCGATGATGTTGGCGCAAGCACCTTGATTCGCGCTATCGGTAGCGCCACGGAACGCCAAAACAGCAGGAATCATTACCAGTCTTTTTTAACCAATTGGACAAAGCAATTTTCAGTCAACCTGCTGAATGACTTTAGCTTCAATGAAACCAACTTTATTAACCGAACACGACCCGTTACCCCAGGCCCACAACTTACATTTCCAAGTATTCAAGATGGGGCTTCGTTTCGCGTGCCGCAACAGACCCGCATGAATCGCCTGCAATTTGCCGATACTCTGTCATTTGTAAAAGGCGCGCACATCTTGTATTTCGGCGGTGAAGCCCAACGAATTGACGCGGATTTCGATCTCGGCGTCTTTCAACAAGGGCGCATCGAATTTGTGCAAGACTTTCCCTTCTTTGACCATAATGGTGACGGGCGGATTGATGACAATGATCTGCTCTTTGCTGTGACTTTGCGCAGCGCAACGCCGGAGCGTCCGTTACTGCTACCCGATAGCGACAACAATTATTTTGCCTTCTTTCTTCAAGATGATTGGCGAGTGCATCCACAACTTACTCTAAATTTGGGGCTGCGTTATGAACTCGACACCGATGTCAAAAATATAAATCGCGTCGGGGAATTGAACCCTTTAATCCTTCCTTTTCTCAACGGCAAACGTGAACGCGACAAAAATAATTTCGCGCCTCGTGTCGGGTTCAATTGGTCAACCAAGGATGGGCACACCAGCCTCCACGGTGGTTATGGTATCTACTATGACCGCATCACTCTTGAGATTCAATCGCTCGAACGTGGACTCGATGGGCACACACTGGCAATTGAGGTGCGCGCCGGTAATGTTTTTTTCTTAGACCAGAACACCGGCAGGTTTCCGCCTTTCGCGCCAAATATTCAAAACCCTTTTAGCGGATTTATTTTGCCGGGTGCGGGCGCTGGCGGCATCAATATCATAGATAACAAAATGCAGAATCCGATGGTGCAGCACATGAATGTTGGGATTCAGCGCGAATGGGGCAATGATTTCGCAGTGCGCGCCGATTACCTTCACAATTTTGGCACGCATTTCATCATTGGCCGCACCATTGGAACCGTCTTTAACCCGGTAGTCGGTGGTCCAGACCGCGTGGTGAATCTCGAATCCAGCGTGAGCACTAAATATGACGGTCTGTTACTCAGTTTTGAAAAAGGATTTTCGCATCACTATCAATTCCGCGCTTCTTATACCCTGTCAAAAGCCTTTAATTTTGCCAATGACGACCAGATTCCCTTTGCCAGTGGGCCAATTAATTCAAACAACCTGCAACTGGAATATGCGCCGACGCCAAACGACCAGCGCCATCGCTTCACCTTCTCAGGAGTGTTTGATTTGCCCGCAGGGTTTCAACTCGCGCCGATTTGGACCCTCGCATCGGGCGTCCCCATGGACATTCTTTTACCTGACGGGAGTTCGCGCATTCCGTTTTTACAACGCAACGCCGGTGGACGGCTCTTTGATTCGGCAAAGGAATTGAACGATTTTATTGGGCAAGTCAACAGCGGCGGCGGGGTGAACGGACAGCCCCTTCCTTTCGTGAGCGAAGATGCCAGATTTAATGATAGTTTCAACTCCTTTGATTT
>JBIOWC010000443.1:0-5698 GCA_044868105.1 Blastocatellia bacterium | reverse complement strand
TCATCAACATCCGAGATTTCATCTATTACTGAGCGTTCAATATTGATGGGTGGTTGTTGAACGTCCTGAGCGAAGTTCGGATTGACCGAAACACCCGGTTGAGCGTTTTGATAATTCTGACGCTGCTGATTTTGTTGAACGGTCGGTGGGCTCTGGGGTTGCGTAATGGGTTGGGCATTCGGACGACGAATATTTTCAGGCAATGAGTAACGATGGATGCGTTCGACCAAATCCGTGTAGTAAGCGTCCAGTCGCGGATTGGCGCGAAGATTAATCCCCGATAGCATGATGCTATCAACCGCTTCATCGAAATATTGGCGGGCAAGCTCTTTTTGCCCCTTATTTAAAGCATCCTCACCTTTTCGAAAACTCGCGTCGGCTTTTTCAATGATGGGTTTGATGGGGTCACTGGCGTAATTAGCTGAGGTTTGAGCCCATATCCTGCCGGACAAAACTCCTGCAATAGCGAATGTTGTGAGGATTAAGGCAACCACGCTACGGAACACACATTCCGTTACTCTCATTCTGTAAAATACCTCTCACTTCTAGTCTTTGTTTGTCGAAATGCTGAGTAGAATTAAGTGATAAAATTGCATTCCAACTTGGGAGCTAATTTTTTAGCTTAGTCATTACCCTGCACTACGGGTAGCCTCCTTATATCACGCTAAATTTAAGCGCGTCAATAAAAGAAGCCGTCGCAAGAAAATTGCAATGATTTAAAATGAAATGGCGGCAAGGTTGTAATTTTATAAAGCGCAGCTTGATTACTGCGCATTTATACGGTCAAGCAAGCGAGACTTTAAGTACCTGCTTCAATGAATCAACGAAGACAAAGTTCATCTCTTTGAGCAAATCTTTGGGAATCTCTTCTAAATCGCGTTCGTTTTGTTTCGGCAAAACAACCGTTGTGACGTGAGCGCGGCGCGCGGCTAATACTTTTTCTTTTATTCCCCCGACCGGAAGCACATTCCCGCGCAAGGTAATTTCGCCGGTCATCGCCACCGAGCGCTTCACCGGTTTACCCGATAAAGCCGAAACCAACGCGGTGGTCAGGGATACGCCCGCCGACGGCCCATCCTTCGGAATGGCGCCTTCAGGCACATGAACGTGTATGTCGAATTTATCGAATTTTTCTTGAGCGATGCCAAAATCTTCAGCTTTCGATTTTGCCCAGGAGAGCGCCGCTTGCGCCGATTCCTTCATGACATTGCCAAGCTGTCCGGTAAGCAATAATCCGCCCTTGCCGGCGGTGAGCAAGGCTTCGATAAACAGCACATCGCCACCCGAAGGGGTCCAGGCCAGTCCGGTTGCCACGCCGACCTGATCTTTTTTTAAAACTTCATCGGGGTAAGCCTTGGGAGCACCTAAAAAATCAGGGAGATTTTTATCCAGGACTTTCACTTGCGCGTCGTCACCTTCGGCAACCCGCCGGGCAATTTTCCGGCAGATTGCCGCAATGTCCCGTTCAAATTGCCGGAGTCCGGCTTCGCGTGTGTATTGTTGAATAATCCCCTTGAGCGCCGAACGAGCGAGGGAGATATGTTTAGCGGTGATGCCGTTTTCATCCATCTGCTTCGGAATAATATGGCGGCGGGCGATTTCGGTCTTCTCCTCTTCGGTGTACCCGGCAAGCCGGATAATCTCCATGCGGTCACGAAGCGCCGGATGAATGGTATCCAGCATATTGGCGGTTGTCATAAACATCACATTCGACAAATCGAACGGGACGCCGAGATAGTTATCACGGAAGGAAAAGTTTTGTTCCGGGTCCAGGACTTCAAGCAAAGCCGAAGACGGGTCACCGCGAAAATCCGCGCCGACTTTATCAATTTCATCAAGCATAATCAGCGGATTATTTGTCCCCGCCTGTTGAATGGATTGTACAATGCGTCCAGGCATGGCGCCAATATAGGTTCGACGATGGCCGCGAATTTCGGCTTCATCGTGAAGGCCGCCTAAGCTTAAACGTTGAAATTTGCGATTGAGCGCGCGCGCGATCGAACGCCCTAAACTGGTCTTGCCAACCCCCGGAGGCCCGACTAAACACAACAGCGGTCCTTTGACCTTCTGTTTGAGCTTGCGGACGGCCAGCGATTCAATAATGCGTTCTTTGACCTTCTCCAACCCATAGTGGTCTTCGTCCAAAATCTTTTGCGCGCGTTTTAGGTCGAGGTTTTCTTCCGAGGATTTTGCCCAGGGCAGCGCCACCATCACATCGAGATAATTGCGAAGCGTAGCGGCTTCGGCGGCATCCGGATGCATGCGTTCGAGTTTTTTAATCTGCCGTTCGACTTCGGTGCCCACCTCTTCGGGCATCTTCGCTTCCATCATCTTCTGGCGATATTGGGCAATCTCTTCGGCAATTTCATTGCCTTCACCCAGTTCGGTTTGTATGGCTTTGAGTTGCTGACGCAAAAAGAACTCGCGTTGTGAGCGGTCAATTTCGCCTTTTGCCTGAGTGTTGATGTCTTGCTGAACGCGCAAAACATTAATCTCGCGTTGCAAGAGTTCATTGACGCGGCGCAGGCGTTCGGCAGGGTTTAATTTTTCCAGCACACTTTGCGCATCAGAAACCTTGAGGTCGAGATTGGAAGCCGATACGTCTGCCAATCGGCCCGGATCATCAAGGTTAGCAACAATCGCCATCACCTCGGCCGAGATATTTTTGCCAAGCGTAATCGCCTGCTCCAGCGAAGAGCGGACGCTTCGATTTAAGGCCTCAAGCTCTAAATCCTGGGTGTCATATTCGGGTTCCGGCAACGGCTTGATATGTGAAAGCAGGTAAGGATGTTTATCCTCAAAATGCGTGACGCGAGCGCGGCTGAGGCCCTGCACTAAAATCCGTATGCGCCCGTCGGGCATCTTTAACATTCGCATGATTGAGGCTACTGTGCCGTAGGTATAAAGGTCGCCGCCCAAAGGCTCTTCTTTTTCCAGGTCGCGTTGGGCGGCGAGCATAATCATTCGATTGTCGCCAAGCGCCTGTTCAACAGCGCGAATCGAACGCTCGCGCTGCACAAAAAGCGGCACAATCATATAAGGAAAAATGACGATATCTCGAAGCGGCAAAATCGGCAGCGAATCCGGTATCTGCACCTGCTCGGTATTGGGTTCTAATTCTATCTCTTCAGGTTCGACAATAGCTGACATAAGAATTTAGGTTACAGGTTTGAATAGTGAGGCGCAAGTTTTCGTTCGGTGAGGCAAAAAAGTCCTGCGAGCGCGCGGTTTATTCACTCGCAAAAATTTCGTTCCTTAGCGAAGAGCGTGGAAGAGAAATTTAACATTCAGAGGGATTTTTGATGGAAACCCGGTGTCAGCCAATTTATTTCCCGCGGCCGCGAACCAAGGTTTTGATTTCGCTCATAAATTCGGTTACATCTTTGAAATCAAGATAAACCGAGGCAAATCGCACATAGGCGACTTTATCCAACTCTTTCAACCGTCGCATTATCATCTCGCCAATCTTTTCCGTTGAGCGTTCGCGGTCTTTTGAGTCTTGTACATATTTTTCGATGGCGTTTACCAAGGCTTCAATTTTAGCCATCGGAATCGGTCTTCGCTCGCAAGCTTTCATCACTCCGGCTAAGACCTTATCACGGTCAAAAGGTTCACGCCGACCGTCTTTTTTAACAACCATGTAGGGAATTTCATCAACCCGTTCGTAGCTCGTGAATCGGCGTTCGCACTTTAGACACTCGCGGCGGCGGCGTATGACATCGCCCTCGCGACTTTCGCGTGAATCCACAACTTTGTCTTCAAGGTGACCACAAAATGGACATCTCATAAAATCATTCTCACTTTTCAGACTAAGCTTTACAGAGCGGCGATACGCTCTTGTTCCTGCTCTGCCAATCCAGAGGGCTGTTGCGGGGCGGTAAACTCGTGAGTCTCCTGACTATGTTCGACCTCTTCGGCTTGCTTTTCACCGATATATTTCAAATTTTCTAACGATAATCCTTCTTTGACAAGGTAGTATAGACCAAAAAATGTGGCGGGAGCAAAAATTACCAGATGGAGAATAATCGCTACCGAAGCGGCTTTTGTATGCGCAATTCCCATAAACGCCAGCGAGGCGGCGGTTGCCGTATGAAAAGGTCCGGTTGCGCCGCCCGGTGTAGGCACAACTGACCCGAGCATCGAAAGCCCCATCACGAAAACGGCTCCGGTAAACGGCACAACGACATAAGGGATACCGAATGCGCGCACCACCAGAAGATGCGCAACGGCAACCATTAACCACATTAACACCGTATAGGAAACCACAATGGTTAACTCTTTTTTATCATGGAGCACGCTTAAACTTTCTGCGATGTGTTGCAGCAAACTGATTAGACCTTGTTTAATCGTCTTGGGCAGCCAACGAAGGTTGTGGTCCAGATAGTTGAGCGCCACCTCTCGATGTTCGCGAAAAGCATAAAGTCCATAAATTCCTGCAACTGAGGCGAGCAATAAAAGCACGCCTGAAAGTTTCACCCAGCCGAGTATCTTCATGGCGTCCGCATCGTGCGAGGTGTGCTCAAAGAAAACCAGATTTACTGCGAAAAAGACCACGACCATAATCATGTCAAAGACCCGTTCAACCATGACCGTGGCGTAGCAGGCCGACGGATGAATCTTCTCTTTCACCGAAAGCGCGGCCGGACGAATGAGCATTTCGGCTGCCCGCCCCATCACGAACAGCGCTGAAAAACCAATGACCGTCGCTCTGAATAAGGCTCTAAGCGAGGTTTTCGCAAGCGGTGAGATGATGGTCTGCCAACGCAGGACCCTGACAAAATAGGTGCCGATAAAGAGCGCCAGCGCCAGCGCCAGCTGTTGCCAGTTGGCTTCGCGCACTTCGGCCCACACCTGAAACCAATTGAGTTTATGAGCAAACCAATAGACGAATAAGACGCCCACAAGGATGCTGATTGCGGTTTTGAGGTTAAACTTCACTAACGAACATTCCCGAATTGAATTGAAAGCGCGGGCATTCTACCACATAAATACGCTAAACTCCCACGCGATATTGAAAATTGGAGGCCGATTCAAAATCTTGGTTTCACTTGCTCAGATGAAAATGAGAGAATAGCAAACGCTCGGAAACCGTCAGAACAATTGGAGGCGCTTCGCCTGTAAATTTTTGCAGGAACATTTTTTATTGCCCTCTCGTTTAGCGAAAAGAGCAACGAGTCCAGCTCAAAATTTATAGCGAAGGGCGAAAGATGGGAGCTAAAGTCGCATTGATGTCAAACGATGCTGAATGGGTTCAGCGCTGTATTGAAGGCGATGCCACGGCTTGGGCAGAGGTGGTTCGCCAATTTTCGCGCCGCATTTATAATCTCGCTTACCGATTTACTTCCAGTCATACGTCGGCAGAGGATTTGACGCAGGAGGTATTTATTCGCGTTTATCGTTCGCTGAATCAGTATGACCCGGCGCTCGGCGACCTCTCGAATTGGTTAATGCGCCTGGCGCGCAATCTGATTATTGACGATTATCGCAAACGCCAGCGCACGCCGACCGATGGCAGCGATGACCTGGCCGATCACGAATATCACCTTCCGGCAGAAAGCGATAGTCCGCAACGGTCGCTTGAAAGACAAGAACGCAGATTACAGGTTCACGAAGCGATTAAGAAACTCTCCCCAGACTTGCGCGAATGCGTCATCCTGCGTGACATTGAAGAACTCTCTTATCAAGAGATTGTTGATTT
>JBIOWC010000442.1:0-16972 GCA_044868105.1 Blastocatellia bacterium | reverse complement strand
TGAGGATGCTTCGGAATCGGCGCCGGCCAATCCGCAAACCAGTCTGGCCGGGCACGGCACCTTCATCGCCGGATTAATCTCTTTGATTGCGCCCGACGCGAAGATTATGGCGATTCGCGCTTTTGATGCGGACGGTTTGGGCGATGCGTTTACCGTCGCCGAAGCGATTAAATATGCCGCAGACCACGGCGCCAATATTATCAATTTAAGCTTCGGTTCCGTGGAAAATTCGGACATCCTGCATAGCGCCATCATCTATGCCAGACAGCGCGGCGCCACCCTGGTTGCCGCCGTGGGCAACGAAAACGATGATACGGATGCGCGCCCGCGCTACCCGGCCGCCTGGATAACGGAAACCATTGCGGTCGCCGCCGTCGATATGGACGACCGCAAAGCTTCATTTTCGAATTTCGGCAACACGGTGTCGGTTGCCGCGCCGGGTGTTGAACTGGTTAGCGCTTTTCCGAACAGCACAAACGGCGAGTTTGCCAAATGGAGCGGCACTTCATTTGCCGCGCCGATTATTTCAGCCGGCGCGGCGCTCCTGCTATCGCGTAACGCTGCGCTTGATGTGAGAAGCGTCATCGAAGCCTCGGCCGATAATATCAATGCGTTAAATCAATCGGTTTCGGGCAAATTAGGCAAGGGACGGGTCAATGCGCTGGCGGCTTTAAAGACCCTGGATACGCCGGCCACTGCGAATAAAGAGATTCGCCTTCAACCCACAGGCGTTGAACCCAGTGCGCGCGGCAAAGCTGAAGTTGAAACGATTGCCACGGAACAAAAATTTGAGGTTGAAGTGTCGGCCGGGCTGCCGCGCAGCGCTTACAAAATTTTCGTAAACGGCGCTATCATCCTTGACGGTACGCAAAGCAGCGGCGCAAACCCGAAAGCCGTAAGCGATTCTTTTGGCGGGTTGAAACTGGAATTTTCGACGCGCACCAGCAATAACGATTTACCTCTGCCGGCGGCCCTAAATCCCGTGAGTGTTATCAAGCAGGTCGAGGTCCGTGACGCGCAAGACCGCATCATTCTGCAAGGCGATTTTCAACCGGCAGCGGGTGGCGGCGGTGGCACGGTCGGGCAAAGCTTCAGCAAAGAAATCCCGCTTGCCTCAACCAATGTCCTTCCGCAAGCCAGAGGCGAAGCCGAGGTTGAGATAGAAGCCGAACGCCAGAAATTGAAGATCGAAGGCGAGAATTTACAATCCGGCGCCAGCTATCAAATCGTCATTGATAATGTTTCGCTCGGCTCTTTCGTGGCGCAGTTCGGCCACATCAAACTGGAACTGACGAGCGACGGTTCAAAAGATGGGTTTATTCCCGCCGCTTTATTGCCGGTGACGAATATCAAACAGGTGACGTTTTTAGATCAGGCAAGCCAACTGGTTTTGCAGGGCGCTTTTCAAGCCGGTGATGTGGGCGACGATAGCGGCGGTGGCGGCGACGATGGCGGCGGCGGCGGTGGCGGCGGTAACAGCTGTACCTCAAGAGACTTCCGGGGGTTGATTCAGAGCCTTCCCGGCGGCGGGTTGATTGGGGATTGGCAGGTTGCCGGAGTCATCGTTCACGTTACTGCTTCAACCACCATTGAACAAAAAGATGTTGCCGCAGCCATCGGCGTTGAAGTTGATGTGAAAGGTTGCCGGGAACCGGATGGTTCAGTGACCGCTAAAGAGATTAAAACCCGCAAACCTTAAGCGGCATTCAAAACCCCTGAGAGCGTATACAGCTACCCGTACACTCTCAGGGATTTCCCGTTTTGTTCGTACTGCTTCACGATAAACTTAATGAGGTAAAAAATCTTGGCGGACTATCTGTACCCTTGGCCTGCCTGGTGAGAACGCCTCATTGAAACCCTGAGTACTGACTCATCAAACAGGGGGCTCACCAGGTTGGCCAATGCCGCCAGGGGCGCCACAGATAATTTCACCTCATCATTAATGCCTAACGACGCTGTTTACCGCCCCTGTCGCGCGCCTCGCGATTATTTTCCAAGTCGTGTATTTTTAGTTTATGGTGAAAAATTGGGTTGCATCTGTGGTCTTGGTGATTGCCGTTTGTTTTTTCACCAGTCTCTGCTTGCCGGTTTTTATACCCGGTCAATCAAATGACGCTGACCTTTTAATAAGCAACGAGATAAAAAATTCGCTTGCGCCATCAAGCCATCAGACGAAGCCGGTCAGTCAAATTCCGCTCGACAAACCTCGTCTGCTCGCTTCGGCAAAAGCCGGCGGCGATTACCTTTTGCGCGTCCAAAAGGCCGACGGGAGTTTTCATTACTATTACGATGCGGCAAGCGACCACTTTGAAAATCGCACCTATAACATTGTGCGCCACGCGGGCACGGCTTATGCGCTTTTTGAACTTTATGTGGCAACCAAGGATGCGCGCTATCTCGATTCAGCCAATCGCGCGATCCAATTTTTAAAAACCCGATTTCGTCCATCGCCAAAAAAGAATGCGGTTTTTGTTTTGGATTTCGATGGTAAAGCCAAACTCGGCGCCAATGGTCTGGCCTTGCTTGCGTTGACCAAACAGTTGGAGACCGATGTGAAATCAGCCGATCGCGACAGCGCCAAGCGGCTGGCGAGTATGATTCTTTCCTTGCAAAACAGCGACGGGTCATTCGAGAGTTATCATCCGGTGAATGGGGATGAACCGGATGGCAGCGTTTCGCTCTATTATCCCGGCGAAGCGATTCTCGCCCTGGTGCGATTTTATAAATTTGATGAAGACAAACGCTGGCTGGAAGCGGCGCGGCGCGGCGCGGATTTTCTCATTACCGAACAGAGCCAAACCAAACCCTTGCCGCCGGATGCCTGGTTTATTCAAGCGCTCGAAGCGTTGAATAAACTGTCGTTCAACAAAAAATATTTAGATCATGCCCTCGCCATTGCCGAAAGTCTGATTGCCAACCAATACAACGAAGAGGATTCGGTGTACTACGCCGGAGCCTTCGGTCCCGGCGTCCCGCGCGCGACGCCAACCGCCTCGCGCGCCGAAGGCCTGGTTGCCGCTTACCGCATGGCGGAACCGATGAAAGATTGGCGCGTCGCCAAAATCGCCGTTGCGCTCAAAGCTTGCGCGCGTTTTCAACTCTCGCAACAACTGGGCGAAGAGAATAAATATCATCTGCCAAACCCCGGGCGGGCGCTCGGCGGTTTTCAAGAGAGCCTGGACGATTTGCACATCCGAATTGATTATGTGCAACACAACATCTCCGCCCTACTTGGCATTGCCGAAGCGCTTTACTAAACCTTACTTATGACACAATCCGCAATTTTTATAGACCGTGACGGCACGATTAACGAAGACATCGGTTATGTTTCTCGTCCCGATGACTTATTTATCTATTCATTTGCCGCAGAAGCGATTCGCCGCATCAATCAGGCGGGACTGAAAGTGATCATCATCACCAATCAATCGGGCATTGCTCGCGGTTACTACACAGAAGCCACGCTTGCGGCGATTCACGAAAAACTCAAACGCGAACTTACCCGTGAAGGCGCGCAGATAGACGCGGTCTATTATTGTCCCCATCATCCGCAACACGGCGATGAGCGATACCGAAAAGTGTGCGATTGTCGCAAGCCACAAACGGCGATGCTTGAACGCGCCGCCCGAGAACACGGCATCCAGCTTTCCACGTCTTACGTCATCGGCGACAAAGCCAGCGACATCAACCTGGCAACCAACGCGGGCGCCAAAGGCGTGCTCGTGATGACCGGTTATGGCGCAGAAACCTATGCCAACCTGGAACGCTTTCCCTGCTACCCGACCCTCGTCGCCAAAGATTTGCTCGAAGCCACCACTCTTATCTTGACAGAGCCCAACGCAAACAGTAGAGATAAGTAGGCGAAAGCCTCAGGCATTCAGTTCATCCGCAGGAAGACGCGCCCTGGCAAGCAGCAATCCCTGAATCCTGAATCCCAAATCCTGAATCCTGATTTATGCTGACACTGCTGAACATTTCAAACATCGCTTTGATTGATGACCTGCAAGTCGAATTCGAGCGCGGCTTGAATTTGCTGACCGGCGAAACCGGCTCCGGCAAATCCATTATTGTGGATGCGCTCGGTACCTTGATTGGCGGGCGTTTTTCTGCCGAGATGATTAAAGCGGGTGCCACGCGCGCTTCGATTGAAGGTCTGTTTGCCGTTGAACGCAACGAAGAATTGGAAGCCTTTTTGCGAGCTTCGGGGATTGGTTTAAGCGTCAACGGCGCAAACGAAATTATCATTCGCCGCGAAATGACGGCGACCGGGCGCAATAAAATTTTCGTCAATAATCAACTGGCAACGCTGGCGCTGTTGAAAGATTTGCGCGCCTTTCTCGTGGACATTCACGGACAGGGCGAACAACAAACGCTCTTTAATCCCGACACCCACCTCGATTTGCTTGACGCTTATGCCAGCACCTTCGGCCTGCGCCAGGAGGTCGCTGCAAAATATAAACAGCTGTCGACGCTCCGGCGCGAACTCGATGCGCTGCGGCAAGACGAAGCGAAAAAATATCAACTCATGGACATTTTGCGTTTTCAGATTGATGAACTTCGGCGCGGGCAATTGGAAGCGGGCGAAGACGAACGACTCGAAGAGGAACGCAAACGATTGAATAATGTTGAAAAGCTCACCACGCTTGCCAACGAGGCTTACGGGGCGATTTATGAAGACAATGATTCGGCGCTGGCGCGCCTGAAACCGGCTACCCGGCGCGTTGAAGAGTTGGCCGATTTTGATGCGAATTTTCGCGGCTATCTCGAAGGGTTGCAAAACGCCCGCGCGGTGCTCGAGGACCTGGCGTTCTCTTTGCGCGAGTTTGCCGATGGGCTGGAATTTTCGCCTGAACGGTTAGCCGAGGTTGAAAATCGCCTGGCGGAAATTTCCCGTCTCAAGCGCAAATATGGCGGCACGCTTGAAAGCGCCATCGCCCACCTCACAGAATCCGAAGAGCGCTTAAACAATATCGAACACGCGGACCAACGCGAACAGCAGTTGCAAACCGAACTGGCAAAAGCGCGCCGCGAGTATTTGAAAACGGCGCGCCGGTTGCACGCCGAACGCGAACGCGCTGCTAAGGATTTTGAGAAGAGTGTGGTTGCAGGGCTTGCGGAAGTCGCCATGGAGAATGCGCGGTTTCAAGTGCGAATTGGGCTTCCCTCGGATGAGGAATTGAGTGATGCCGAAGTTTTGCGTTCGTTTACCGTAACCGGCATTGATAAAGTGGAGTTCTATTTTTCGGCCAACGTCGGCGAAGATGTGCGGCCGCTGGCGAAAGTCGCGTCCGGCGGCGAAGCCTCACGGTTGATGCTGGTGCTCAAAACCGTAGCCACCGCGTCAGAGTTCCCGCGCACCATTGTTTTTGATGAAATTGATACCGGCATCGGCGGGCGCGTATCGGAAGCCGTCGGCGTCAAACTCAAAAAACTGTCGGCCTCAAATCAAGTGTTATGCGTCACGCATCAACCGCAAATCGCGCGTTTTGCCGACGCCCATTTGCTGGTTCAAAAAGAGGCCATCGCCGGACGCACCGTCGTCAGCCTTAAAAAACTCGACCACAAAGGGCGCATCGAAGAACTGGCGCGAATGCTGACCGGCGCTGAGATAACCGATACCGCGCGCCGCCACGCCAGAGAGCTGTTAAAAGCGTAATCTGGGTTCTTCAATCGCCAGTAACAAACTCTTGAAACTCCTTTTGCCTGTGTTAGACTAGGCTTTGCCTAACGCAAGATTCGCCCCCCGAAAAGGTGAATAAATCTACCAAATCGAAAACGATTTCTTCGGAGAAAGATATGTCAGAAGATACCAATGTAGCTGTGCTTGACGAAACGGAAACGGGCGAAGCTAAACAGGAAATGACCAGTGACAAGCCGCACAATGAAAGGCCGGGCACGGCACCGCAGGATGACCAGCCGTTTGTCGAACGTCGGCAGAGTTTTGAAGAACGGCGCAAACTGGATATGGGACCGCCGCCGGGTTTTACCGACCGTCGGGTTATCAATCAACGGCTGTTTGACCGCCGCAATCAGGGAACCACGACCGGCGAACTCCTCGTCGAAGTCGGGCGCTTTGCCGCTGAAAATATGGCGTTTCGTCAGAAGATGAATAAAGCCGCAGCGCGGCGCGCCAGAAAACATCTCTCGATGATTATGAAACTTGCCAAACAACGTCGCGCGGAAATTTCTGCGGAGATGAAAAGTTTGGGCGGCGCATCCGAACCGGATGATGATACCGATGATTAGAGAAGTTCAAGGCCAGCCGTTTGCGCTTTAAGGTGTAAACGGCTTTGTCACCCTTCGCAAACTGTTTAATCGCCAGCCATACTCAGGCGTTGGCTTGAAGTCTGTCTTCAAGTTGCCGGCGCACGTCGTGATACTCTTCGAGCAACCGATTCAACGTCACAATAAAAGGGATTTGCAAAGCCGCCGCATCATCGGCGCGCTCTTCAAGGGCTCTGGCTTCCGGGGAATCAGGAGCCACCTTTTCCAATTGCTCCATAACCTCGTGGACATTCTCGCCGCGTGGATGATGGTGGTAACAATAACTGATGAGTGACAACGTCAATCCATCCAAAACTTTTTGAACTTGCTCTTTATCGTCTATGGAAAAACGCCGCATCAAAAAAGACTCTCTCGGCGCTTCCGTGGCTTTGGCAAATTCAATCACCCGCTGTTCTAGTTCCATCATTCCATCGCTCATATGGATTAGATAATTTACATTCGCTCTGCTCTTGTCAACAGGTAAACCGTTTTTGGTTTTCAGAAAACCGGCAAAACGCCTAAGATTATCTTGCCTTTCGTACTCAGGATTCAAAAACCCCTTAACTGAAGTCTGTGTATGAATGAGTCGAATTACCTGCCGCGCCGCCAACCTTTCCTCTATTTGTTAGCGGCGTTCACTTCCGGCATCCTCGCCGCTAACTATTTAGAACCGCCGCGCGCGCCCCTCGCTTTGCTGCTGGTTATATCGCTTATCGCCGCGGTGTTATTGATGCGCAAGCAGAGAGATTTTACCGCCACCCTTGCTTTGCTCATCGCTTTTACGTTAATCGGCGCACAGCTTTCCCAAACTGAACGCGCCAGCGTAAAAGAGAATCGTCTGCAAAAGCTCTTTGAACGCCAGCTCATCACCGCGAGCGAACCTGTCGAATTGGCGGGCCGACTCGCCGCGCCGCCCGAACCCGCGCCAGACGGGTACTATCTTGATGTTGAAGCGGAAAGCGTGCGCCTTTTTAAGGAAGATGTGGCGGTAAGCGGGCGCGTCAAATTTTTTATTGCCCTGACCGACGCCCAAACGGTTAACGAATTCAACCAACTGGGGCTCGATTACGGTTCACGTATTGGCGTGCTCGCGCGGTTGGAACGGGCTCGGGCTTATAAAAATCCCGGTGCCATTGATTTCAACGACTTCCTTGAACGGCAAGGCTATGATGTGAAAGGCACCATTAAAAGCCCGCTCCTTATTGAGGTTTCCGGTCGCGCTTTGGTTCATCCGGTCTTTGCCGCGCTGTATCATTTTCGATTGCGCGCTATGCGTGCGATCGAGGCGCAATTTAAACAACCGGTAGCCGGAACCCTAAAAGCCATGCTGCTTGGCAGTCGGTATTTTTTAGACGCCGAGACCAGCGAGCGGTTACGCGAAAGCGCGACCTTTCACACGCTGGTGATTTCCGGCATGCATATCACCATGATAGCCTGGGTGCTGCTCAGTCTTCCGCCGTCAACCATTCCTTTCAAAAAGCGGGAAGCGAAACGTCGAAGACCGGGCGTGGTTCGCGTCGCGCTGGCTTTAACGGTCTTATGGGCTTACACGGCGATGGTCGGTCTTGACGCGCCGGTGACGCGGGCAACCGTAATGATTAGCATCGGACTCTTTGCTCCTTTGCTCTTTCGCCGCGCCGCTTCCATCAACACCATATCGCTTGCCGCGTTTTTGATGCTTACCGTCAAACCGGCTCTGGTAGCCGATCCTGGCTTTCAGCTGAGTTTCATAGCGGTTGCGGCAATTGTGGCGCTGGCTTTGCCCCTGGTCAATAAACTGCGAAAAATAGGCGACTGGCGGCCCTCAGTCGCCGCCCCCCATCCGCCAGTCTGTTCCCCCTGGCTGCGCGCCTTTTGCGAGATTTTGTTTTGGGACCATCGCGCCTTCAAACGTGAGATGCAACACGCGCCCATCACTTACGGGTTGGCTAAATCGCGCGCCGCCATCTTTCTCAATGGTGTGCGCTTGCAAGGCTTACTGCGCGGCCTGGTTGTGCTTTTCATTACTTCAACGGCGATTCAATTGTTGACCTTGCCGCTCTCGGCGCTCTATTTCAATCGGGTCGCGCCAGTGGGTATCTTGCTCAATCTCTTTTCCGGTTTGCTCACCGGCGCCATGATGTTCGGCGCTATCGCCGCAATTTTATTGGCTTCGGTTAAGAGTGGTTTGGCGATTCCCGCCATTTGGTTGGTCAATCTCGCGCATCAAGGGTTGGTTCAGTCAATCGTTCCGTTTGCCAGGATACCGGCAATGACTTTTCGCGTCGCGCATTACGAAGGTTGGCCGTCCATTGTCTATGCGCTGTACTTCATTCCGCTTGCCGCGCTGGCTTTTATGATTGATAAGTGGTCGCCGGTCGGCAGCAGGCAGTTTGCCGTTGTCAGCGGCCAGCCCGATTGTGAGGCCGCAGGGAAAACAAAAAATGAGGCGCGTCTGGCAATGCCCCATCAACGACGACCGGCCAACCGCCGCCGGCAAACTTTACTCATCTACTGCCTGTTGCCGACGCTTCTCCTGGCCGGTTTCGCCGTCATCAAACCGCCAACGCATCTGCCGAAAGGCCGTCTGACTATCTATTTCCTTGATGTCGGGCAAGGCGATGCGGCTCTGGTCGTCTTTCCGCAAGGCGCGACCATGTTGATTGATGGCGGCGGCGAGCCGACGTTTGCAAAACCGAACGGTGATAAAGCGAGCGTGTCGGTTGCCAGTTTGCAGCGGCCTAATCAGTCGGAAACTCAAGAGAGCGGGGAAGCGGCGGAAGCGGAATTCAAAGAACCGAGTTTTTCGGTCGGCGACTCGGTAGTGTCACGGTTTTTATGGTCCCTCGGACTCACGCAGATTGATTATGTGCTTGCGACCCACGCCGATGCTGACCATATCGGCGGGCTTTCGCCAGTGGTAAAAAATCTGCGCGTGCGCGAAGCGCTCATTGGTCACGTCGCGCTCGGCAATCCTCAATTCGATGAATTGGTAAAAACCACAGGTGAGCGCAAAACTGTTTTAGCCGGCCTTTGCGCCGGCGAGCGGTTTGACATCGAAGGCGTAACCGTTGAGGTGTTGCACCCGCCAGGGGGCAGTCAAAGCAAAGAGAAATCGAACAACACCTCAGTTGTGCTGCGTTTAGTCTATGGTTCGACTGCCGTTTTAATGACCGGCGATATTGAAAAAGAGGCGGAAGAACGATTGCTTCAGGCCAACGCCGATTTACAGGCCGATATTTTGAAAGTTGCGCATCACGGCTCGAAGACCTCTTCGACCGAGGCCTTCATTGATGCCGTTCGCCCGCAACTGGCCATCATCTCGGTGGGCGAGCGCAGTCGCTTTGGGCATCCGCATAAAGCGGTGGTTGAGCGGTTTCTCAGGCGCGATATTAAACTGCTGCAAACCGGACGCAGCGGCCTGATAACCTTTGAAAGCGACGGCGCGAGTTTTACGGTTAAGGCTTATGCAAAGCAGGCAAAACTTTAGAAAACTGTCAACTTTGAACGTTGCCAATTCGCCAAACAATTCACGCTATGCTAAATTTGCGCTCTCGGTTATTATGAGGAAAGCGAAATTCAACACATCTTGTCGAGTAACGAATCAACCGGCGCGGCAGGACTGTGAGCTTAGGAGGGGAGATGTGGGAGAGAATTAAAAGGCTGTTTCGTTCAGTCTTTGGCGGCATCATCGAATCGGCAGAAGACCCGGAATTGATTTTAAAGCAGACGATTCGTGATATGCAGGACAAGGTTCCGCAGATGCGCGAAAACGTTGCTCAGGTCATGGCGACCGAAAAGCAGCTTGAAAAACAGAACGTTGTTTTGGAACGCGAGATTGGCGAACTGGATTTGAAAGTCAAGGCTGCCGTCAAACAGGGACGCGATGATATTGCCCGCACTTACATCACAGCGCTTCAAGAAAAACAGGTGGCGCTGGAACGCTCAAGAGGGCAACTGGACTCGGCGCGCGTCGCGGCTCAACAAGCCAGAAAGTTTTTAGACAACTATATTCTGCAAGTCAAAAAACGCGCCGCCGAAGCTCAGCAACTGGTCAACGAAGCGCGCGCCGCCAAGATGCAGGAACAACTCTCAGCCGCGATGGCTTCCTTTCAGGTCGGCGATGATTCGAGCACTTTTGATGAAATGCGCGAAAAGATTCAACGCCGCTCGGCCTCTGCCGAAGCGCGTATGGATTTAGCCACCGGAGGCATCGAATCGCAGATTGCCGACATCGAACGCGAATCCTTGAACTTGCAGGTTGACGATATGCTGGCGGCTTATAAACAGCAAATGGGCGTGGGCAATGTGGCGCAACCTTCGATTGGTGGCGAAAGCGAAAAAACGCTTGGACCATCCGATAGAGCAAAAGCTCTTGAGTAGAAACGCTGAACGATGAATAGGAGATAACCGTACAATTCATCGTTCATCGTTTAGAATATCGTTATGTTGGAAAAACCTAACTATATAAAAGAGGCTGCAAAAGAGCCGTATAACATCTGGGGGCTGGTGCTCTTTATTGCCGCAGCGGTTTATGCGGCGATGGGCGGCGCCGGGTCGTTGATGCAGCATTTCGCCTGGATCTTTCTTGCCGCCGGCGCCGGCGTCGAGGCGCTTTATTTAATGAGCGTGCCTTCAACTCCCGGTTATCGTCGGCTGGTCGATAGCCGCGCCCGGCAAAAACAGCTTGAAGACAAGAAGCATAAACGTGAAGCCTTAGTGAGAACCTTTGACCCGCGTGAACGCAATGCGGTTGATTATTTGAGTTGGATGCGCAAACAGATTTACGAGAACTATCAAAAGTTCACGCGCGGCTCGATGTTGCCCGACCGCATTCAAACCCTCGATATTTTCTGGGAATCTTATGTGGATATGCTCGACACCTATCGGCGGTTGAAGAATCATTTGCGGTCTACGAACCTGACGCAGATTCGCAATCAGATACAGCAAACCGAGCGTTCGATTGCCAGCGCGCCCGATGATACGACGCGCCGACTCTTTGAACAGAATCTGGAATTTTTGCAAAGACGATTGAATAACTTCACCAATGTTGAAACCTCGGTTAAACGGGTTGAAGCGCAGTTGCAATCTATTGAAAGCTTTTTTCAGTTGGTCAATGACGAAGTGATGACCATGCAATCGCCCGAACAGATTGCGTCGCTGGATTTCGATTCCTTGTTGTCTTCGATTGAACTGACCAAAGATATACTGGAACAGACGGCTCCGGTTTTAACTCAGCTTGATGCCGCAGAACGCTCCGCCTCAACCCCGACCCGACCGCCACTGGCGCAGAGACAGTAATTTTTCTGCGTTAGTTAGGCAGGTTGTTGGCAAGGCGTTCAACCATCCGATAAAGGGTTTTGCGATCTACGCCCATCACATTTGCTGCTTGTGTTTTATTTCCTTTGACGGCATCCAGAACGACCTTCAAATAATTCAACTCCATAAGCGCGAGGGTGGGTAGCGCTCCTTGGGCTTTCGTCGGCACAAGTCGCGCTGGAAATTGATTGGTCTGGGATATTTCCGGCGGCAAATCTTCGAGGCGAATCACATCTCTGTAGAGCGCCGCCAGGCGCGCCATCAGGTGTTTGAGTTCTCGCACATTGCCAGCCCAGGTGTAACTTTCGAGCGCCAGCAAGGCATCACTAGTTATGGCCAGTTGTTTTCTCTCGGTATTGAATTGCGAAAGAAAGGCCAGCGCCATCGGGCGGATGTCTTCAAGGCGTTCTCTGAGGGGCGGAATATGAATGACCGCGCCTTGCAACCGGTAGAGCAAATCGGCGCGAAATGACGCACCATCGAGCATCCGTAAATTGCGGTTGGTGGTTGAGATGATGCGCACATCAACCTTCTTTTTCATATTTGAACCCAATAAACGAATCTCGCCTTCCTGCAGCGCGCGTAACAGCTTGACCTGAAAAGCCGGGCTGGTTTCCGTCACTTCGTCGAGCAACAGGGTGCCGCCGTTGGCCTGTTCAAAGAGCCCTTGTCGCGTCGTCAGGGCGCCGGTAAAAGCGCCGCGGGTGTGGCCGAAGAGTTCGGCTTCAAGCAGGGTGTCGGGAAGCGCTGCGCAGTTGAGGGTCACGAAAGGTTTGTCGGCGCGACTACTTTTACGATGGATTAAGCAGGCGATTAATTCTTTACCGGTTCCGGATTCGCCGCTAATCATGACCGGCAAATTCGTGGCGGCAACGCGAGAGGCGTTCTTGACGACCTCAATCATCGCCGGACTGCTGCCGAGAATTTCCTGCTCGGCAACCTTGGCAAAAGGGATTTCAACAATGTCATTTGGGTAACGGCGCTCTTTTACGGCGCCCGCTATTTGCTCTAAAGCATCAAGTGAAATTGGCTTGCAGATGTAATCATTGGCTCCTTCATCAAGGGCTTTAACAGCGGCTGCGGCAGATGCTGCACCGGTGATTAAAATGATTTCGGCATCGGATTTTAATTGGCCTCGCAATATTTTTACGACCTCGAATCCATTCATCCCCTGCATCATCACATCACAAAAGATCAGGTCAAAGTGGTGAGTTAAAGCAAGATTAATTGCGGTTTCACCGTCTGCGGTATCCCAAATTTCGTAACTTGGATTGATTAAGGCGCTGCGTATAAGTGTGCGCACGCTCTGCTCATCATCAATAATGAGAACTTTCATGCCATGCCCTCTTCTTGTATGTCGATTTTCAACCCTCTATAGGCGATGAAAAGTTACTTCAAAATTTAACTTCTCAAAGTGCATTCAGATTTCAGTGTTGGAAAGCGGAGGGGTGAGTTTCCGGCAGAAAACTGAGGCTCATTCATCCCTGAGTAATGGTGTTCGGTCTCAGGGAATCTAACCGCTGCCAGTTTAAGCTACTTTATGAGTAATGCAAGTCAAATAAAATTGGTCGGGGATTATGGATTTAGGAACACAGCGCAAGCCTCGTTTTATAAATAGAGAATCGCTATACGGCTACTGGATTTTTATTTTCGCAGGGTGCGCGTTGGTGCTTTGAGTCGCCGCCGGTGGGGTGAGGCGGCTTACCCGCGCCAGCCGGCTTATTGGCAGGTATGTCTTTGCAGGCGAACGCTTGGTTTTAATGAAAACTTAAGGTCTTTGACTGAGGAGAGGAATATGGAGGGCGCGTAAGAAAACCGGCTCTGCGCCAAGTTCGATAACCGCCTGACCGGTTGCACCTTTATCAGGCAGATTGACGAGAATGGTCAATTTTCCTGCGGGAAGGTTGCGCAACAGATAACCCCCGTTGGGATTCGTTTGGGCTGCCTGCCCGCCGCAAACCACCTGCGCGTTCGCTACCGTCGCATCCTTCTGCGGATTGAATATTCCATCACCATCTTTATCGGTAAAGACAATGCCGGAGATGGCGCGTTGAGCAGCAAGCGGAACATCTTGATAATGTCCTTTCACTGGCTCAACGGCAATCGTCCAGCTCTGGGGGGTGGGTAAACGAAAATCGGGTGGCACGCTTGATGAATCAATTTCCAGCAGATAGTTGCCGGGCACCAGGTTGCTGAAATCATATAACCCGCTCGCATCAACGGTGCGGCTTTGAACTTCGGTGTTTGATGAATTGTCTAACGGTTTTAAGTTTAATCTGACCCCGGCAACACCCGGCGCGGCGTTTGTACTCTGTCCGCCGCTCAGCAATAGATCATTAAAAACACGACCCGATATAAATCCGGAACTGATCATGCCAAAATTGACAGTAACGTGCTGTTTGCCGGTAATAGAAAAATTCTGTTCGGTAGCGGTGCTGGCCCGCTGTCGGATTCCCAAATCTAATAAGCGTATCGCAACCGTATAATCGCCCGTCTCAAGCGCAGAGAAATGGTAGCGGCCCCGCGCATCGGTGAAGGCTGTCGCTTTATCATTTAATTGAACTTTAATTCCGGCGATGCCCGGTTCCTGGGCTTCGTCTTGCCCGTTGCCATTCAAATCCGAAAACACCCGCCCTTGCAGTTGCCCTTCGTTGATTCCGAGAAGCTCGCTAAACTGAAAGCCCTTGACGCCGCCGCCAAAGCGGTGCGTGTAAGCCGCCGTCAGTAAAAATGTGCCTTGTTGACTGAGCAACAAGGACCGCGCCGCCATCAACTGAATGGAATTTGCCTCATCCAAACGCAGATTTAGACTAAGCGTCGTAAATATATTGCGCCGCGCGCGAGCCAATAATTGGCCGCCGTCATAACGCACATCGCCGGATAAGGTATAGCGTGAAAATATTCCTTGAACCCTTGAGCCGACATCGAAACTGCGGGTTTCAGGTAACTCGATTCCCGCCAGCAGTGAAGCGAGCAAGCCGCGATTTGCCGAAAGAAACCCGACCGGGTCCGCTTCGTATGCTTGTCTTACCAGGGGCGGCAATAAAGAAGCATTGCGCACCACCAGCCCCGTAAGTGAGGGGATGTTGAAGTTGTAGTTTGCATAAGCCGTCGCCGTCCACCGCGCCCACGCGTGGCGCAACTCTTCGCGAAAACTGAGACCGCGTTCGACACTGGCGCCGATGCTGGTTTCCTGGCTGGCGGTCAGGCGAGCTTCCAATAAATTCGACCATTGCTTTTTAAACCGCGCATTGTAGGTGAGCGCCGCCGTTTGAGTTTTTAGTTCCAAAACCGAAGAGACGGCTGAAGTCGTGACCTCAAGGTTCTGCTCCGCAAACCGTAAACCGATTTCCGAGCCATTAAAAATTTTGAAATTCGCCCCGATAAAGAGCGAGGAATTATTCAAAGCCGCCCGCGAAGTAAATGCGGGTGGCGTATAGGTCACCTGGTTATAGCTCACTGTGCTAATGAATCTTTTGCCGGGAATCCAGCGCAGTGAAAGATAATTCGCTTGCCGCGCGCCCGATTGGGCGCCGATGCTGACAAGCGGCGACTCCCCATCCAGTCGTAAGCTTTCGCCAAGCAAGGAAAAGGCTCCGCGACGGAGACTAATCTGGCTGCGCCAGGAAAGTTCACTTTTCGAGTACGCGACTTCGCCTTCTACGAGGGTCTTATCATTGGGGCTAAAGCGGACATCCGATTGCCAGATGACGCCGCCGCTTGCGAGTTGTTGATTGCCCTGCGGAGCGATGGCGATGGCGCCGGCGCGAAGACGAAAAGCCGCATTCGATTGAATCGGAATCAGGGCTCCGGCAAGGTAACCTTCGCTGCCTTCAAATAGAGCGGGCGACGGGCGCGCCAGGCCGCCGAAAATTTCCAGACCGCGAACATTTGGCGCAAGGGTTGATGAAAAGTGCAAGCCGCGCATGGTATAGCCGTGGAGACTAAGCGGGGTAATCTCGAGTTGGCTGTCGAGCAGATCGAGCGAGCTGGTTGTTTTACTGATAGCGAAACTCAGGCGACCCATACCGAAATTTGTCGCCAGCGAAGAGAAGCGGTTTGCTCCGCCTGCGCCAAAGAATTTGAACCAATCGCCGCTGGTTCGTAGCGTCGAACCCTTCGAGAGCTTTTGTGTGTATTCAAAGCGCTGACGTAAGAGGTCAGGGCTTTGGTTAAACGAGGGGGAGTAGAAGAGACTGAAAGAACCCGAAGCGTGCGAAGCGCGGGCTCGTCTTGCCGCATTGGCAGACATTTCGGCGACGCTTTTCGAGGGCTGCGGAACCACTTCAATCACTAAAGTGCGTCGCCCGGTTTTACTGTCGGTAATAATGACCGTCTCTCCTTGCGCCAGCGCCGTCAGGGTAAGCAGGCGTCCATCTTTTAATTCCGTTGCGACGATTCTCGGGTCGAGTACGGTCAGCGAGGCGATAGCTTCATCAAGGGTGAGGCGGCTTGTCGTGTGAACCGTTAATTTAATGCGCGGCGCAACTTCTTGCTGAGTGAGCGTAATCTTTGCAGCGACAGATGGCGCAGGTTGCACAGGATTGGTGCCCGTCGGGGTTGGCCGAACTGGCGAAGTCAATTTTGCGATAACGGGTTGCCGATGGTTATCGGCTTGGTTAGTTGGGGAAACCCCTGCTGTATAAGGGGGTGGGGGCGATGCCTTACCGAGGCCAACAGGTTTAGATTGGGTGTCGGCAACCGGTTTACCGGGTAAAGTTGTTTGTTTACCGGGCAAAGTTGTTTGCGGGCTTTTCGTATTTTTAAGAATTGATGACGTAGTTTGAACGGCTTCGCCATAAGCAAGCTCTGTTATCTCTGCAAACCCGGTTACCATGAAGGTCGTAATGAGATGGTCATTGCGTAACGCTTCGGCATAACCTTGAGCGGCTTGTTGAGTCGCAAAGCGCCCAAGGCGAACGCGGTAAAACAGACCTTTGCCAGCGATAGCGGCTTTCACCAGGTAAGCCGATTGCTCATAGGCGCGCAAGCGCGTGACTTCTGCCACCGCATTTTTCTCATCTTGAGTTGCAAAAACCTGTATGGTGTAGAGGCGTTCTGCGCCGCCGAAAGCCAGCCGGGTTTGCGCAACCGCAAAAGCCATGATCAACAAGACGACTAACACCCGACGACCGGTATTTAATTGTTTACCCCGATTCCTGGTGACCGGTTCGAACCTCTGCGTAAAATTCATGAGCGTGCACCATCAGACAATGATGAAATGGGAAATTTCTCAGATAAAATTGGT
This sequence comes from Blastocatellia bacterium, assembly GCA_044868105.1. Classification (GTDB taxonomy): domain Bacteria; phylum Acidobacteriota; class Blastocatellia; order UBA7656; family UBA7656; genus JBFMDH01. The sequence continues at coordinate 165 of JBIOWC010000442.1, read as the reverse complement.
GGGGTGCAGAAATTTACAAAACCGATGACTATTTAATTCAAAACCAAATCAACCTCGTGAAAAGCCATCGCCGTAACCGATCAATTAACCTCGAATGACAGTTCATAGGTCATCGAGGCCGGCTCCAGGCCAACCCGGTTATACGAAAGGGTGACCATTGCCGTG
>JBIOWC010000441.1:0-4172 GCA_044868105.1 Blastocatellia bacterium | reverse complement strand
TGAAAACCCCTCGGTATGATTCCAGAGGTGAAATTGTCGGTTTGCAGGCGATATTTTGGGATATAACCGAACGCCAGCAATCCGAGGAGGCGCTCGAAAAAAGCCTCGCGGAACTGCAGACCATTGTCAGTGCCGTTTCAGAAGGCGATTTGACAAAGCGGGCCGTTGAAGATGAAACCGCGTTCGGGCGTATCGCCGAATCGGTAAATAGAATGCTCGATAAGTTCAGCAAGATGATTGCGCAGGTCAAAGGACTCGGCCTAATGGTCTCATCAAGCGCCCTGCAAATATTGGCGGTCAGCGAAGAGATTAAAGTCGGGCTGGAGCGCCAGGCGGATGAGATAACCAGCACGTCAACATCTGTGGAGGAGATGGCGGCTTCCATGAGCCAGGTCTCAAGGAATGCCCAGACGACAACCGAAGCGGCGCACCGGGCACTCGATATGGCAAGACAGGGCGACGGGGCAACGCGCAATTCTCTCCAAGCAATGGAGCGGATAGACGCGGCGGCGCAATTAACTGCCGAAAAGATGCGCACGCTTGCCCAGCGCAGTTCTGAGATATCTGAAATCCTGGATATGATCAATGAGGTCGCTTCACAGACGAATCTTTTATCTCTCAACGCGGCGATACAGGCGGCGCACGCTGGCGAAGCCGGACTTGGCTTCAGCGTTGTCGCCGGAGAGATCCGCAAGCTCGCCGAAAGAAGCGCCAAATCAACGAAAGATATTGGCATCCTGATTAAAACCATACAAGCGGAGACCCGTGAGGCGCTCGCCTCCATGGAACAGGCGATGACAGAAGTCCGAAACGGCAGTCAACTTGCCAAAATCGCCGGCCAATCCATTCAAGATTTTTCGGTTGTGGTAACACAATCGGCCAGCCTGGTTGAAGAAATATCCGTGGCCGCTGAAGAACAGGCGAGGGTTTCGCACGACATCGCCGAAGCTATGCAGACGGTGTCCAGCATCGCAACCCAGACCAGTACAGGGACCCATGAATCTTCAAAAACCATGTACAGTTTGGTGAACACCGCCGAGAGCCTCAGCGAAGCCATGTTGAAATTTAAGATCAATGATGAGGCCGGAGTCGCGTGAAAACTGACCGGGCAACTTTCAGGTGCGCGCCACTGAGATGCAGAAACTGCCGGAGCATGAATGTCCGCTGACTCAAAAGATACTAGCGGTGAATGACCGGTGATTTTGCCGTTGCTTTACTGAACACCGGCGCCACACCGCGGCCGCCGCCGGCCCGCGCCGTCACGGCAGGCCAAGGCGGCGCGTGAGGGCTTCGAACCTCGGATCAGTATGAAGGCTGGCAAACGTCGGGTCGGCCCTCAGCAGCGTCAGGTAGTCTGAGCCCTCGCTATAAGCCCGCTCCAACCACTCGAAAGCGGCGTCCCGGTCTTTGAGCCCAACATGAATTCGAGCAACCTCAAAAGGGGAGATATAGCGCTCGCGGGATAACCCGGCCAAACGGTCGAGCACTCGCCGCGCATCGCCTTTGCGCCCGGTGACCGCGTAAGCATAGCCGAGCATCCCCAGTTTCCCGCTGGGCAACTCCAGAGCTTTTTCCAATTCGCTTATGGCTTGGTCATATGACCCTTTTTCCAGGTACGCCTTGCCCAGAACAAGATGTCCGCGATTGAAGTTGCGGTCTAATTCGAGCGCTTCGCGGCTTTGTTCGATGGCCAGGTCATAGCGGTGCGCCAGGTAGGCGATGTAGGCCGCGTTGACATAAGCACTCGCCGAAAGCGAGTTGAACTGCAACGCGTGGTTGGCCGACTGCAGGGCTTCATCGCCCCTGCCCTGTTCGGCAAGGTATTGGCCGTAGGAGAAATGAACCTCTACTTCATTGGGGTTGAGTTGCAGCGTACGCTTAAACTCTCGCTCGGCTCCTGGAAAATCCCAAGTCCACCAGTAGATTAAGGCCAGCGCGTAGTGCGCCTCGGCCAAGGCGTCGTCCAGCGCCAGCGCCTTCAACGCCGCCTCCTTTGCCTTCGGCATGGCTTCGGTGGGCGACAAGGTTTCACCCGATCTGATGGCGTAGCTTTCGGCGAGCCCGGCGTAAGCCTGCGCGTATTTCGGGTCCAGCGCGATGGCCTGGGTGAAATACTCTATGGCCTTCTTCGCGCCATCGTCCGTGAATTGCCAGGAATAATAATGACCCTTCAAGTAAAACTGATAGGCCTGGCTGTTGTCTGTGTAATGTTTCGCCAGCAGGCTTTTTTCCTCGCCGGTCAGCCGCACGGCAAGGGCTGTGGCCAGGCGCTCGGAAATTGAATCCTGCACGGCGAACAGGTCTGTGAGTTTTTCGTCGAACTTATCGGCCCAGAGCTGGCCCCCGTCTCTCACGCTTACGAGTCGAACGGTGGCGCGTATGCGGTCGCCGGATTTCTGTATGGTGCCATCCAGCACCGACTCGACGCCTAATTCGCGACCGGCGGCGACCGGGTCTTGCTCAAGCACTGCGTATTTGCGCACCAGCCCGAGTGGCCGCACAGTAACAGCCCTCATGCCACTGAGCTTGGTTATGAGCATTTCGGCCATCCCTAATTCGAGGGCTTCGTCGCGGCTGTCGGCAATCAAAGGTTTGAAGGGCAAGACTGCAAGTGACCGGACCGGCGGCGACGGGGGGCGCTTCGACCAGAAGAGATAAGCGGCCAACCCCAACCCGATGAGCGCCGCGACGGCCGTAAGCGTCAGCCATCGGAAGCCCTTCTTTGCCGCCGGCTCTTGACCGACGGCGGTTGAGGGCGGTGGATGGCTGACCTCTTCGAGGGTCAGCGTCGTTTGACTGCGCTCTTCTAAAACAAACTCCGTAGGGGCGCTGACCGACTCGGACACTTCGGCGATGAAGCGATAACCGCGGCGCGGCACGGTCTCGATGTAGGGAGGTGCGTCGTCGGCAAGGAGCGCCTTGCGTAACTGCGAGACATTATTGGTCAGGTTCGCCTCTTCGACGAAGGTGTCGGGCCAGAGCCGGCGCATCAAGGTCTCTTTTTCGACCAGGTGGCCGCGGTTTTCTACGAGCACGAGCAGCAGCTCGAAAGCCTTCGGTGTCAGCGGCACCACCTGCCCGTCACGCAGCAGCACGCGCTCAGTCGCATCTATCGAAAACGGCCCGAATTCGCATAAGGGCTTTACTGGCTTGCTCATCGCCATCATTTAATACCTCTTTGAATTCCATTAGAACTCGCTTGGAACTTTCCTTGAGCAAAATTTGAGAATCCTTAGGACTTCCAGAGAACGTGTGCAGTATGGTCTGCTCTGCGAAGAGCAGATGCAAGCGGCATTGCAATCGAAATCAAGTCGTTGACTGGCCTCGGCTGGTGAGGAGTAGTGAAGCGGCGAGGCTGGGCTCATTTTACGACCGGCGGCAGTTTGAAATCAACAGGGCAATGGCCAGGAGAAGCCTTGCCGAAAGGGGAGCGAAGCAGGTGAAGCGGACGACAAAGCTCACGATCGAAACCGAGCGGGTCTGGGTCATACGCCAAGGCCGGGTCGAGCATCGCGGCATGTGCGAAGCCTGCCAGGAGGTGGTGCGTCTGCTCACGGCGGACGAAGCGGCGCGGCTGGCGCGCCTCGGGGTGCGGGCGATCTACCGGATAGTCGAGGCCGGCAAAGTCCATTTCACAGAGACTGTCGGAGGCGTGCTGATCTGTCTCGACTCGCTCGGCCGCAGCCTGCGCCAAACAGAGGCGCAAAAACTGACGAACCATTCACATTGGGAAGGAGAAAACCATGAAAGCTAAGGATAGATCAACCAAACTCCTCGCCATGGCAACCGTTCTGGTCGCCCTTGCGATGGCCTGGGCCGCCTGGGGCGCAAACCGGGTAGCCGCTTTAGGAGACAACGAAGATACGCCGCCGCCGTTCGGCCTGGCGCAGGGTCAGACCGCCCGCCTCACCGTGTTCAATAGCGGCGAGGCCGGCGGCTATATCATTAACTGGAAATTCCTCGACAGTGAAGGCCGCACCCTTGCCCGCTCCCCGGAACCGGAGGCAATACCGACTGAGCAGTTCAGGTCATTCGACATCAGCGCCGACAGCCTACACACCACACGCGATCGCTTCGGGCGGGTTCAGTTGCGGGCCGTGGTGACGGCGCTCGGCGGGCCGGATACCAAGAACCTCCGCGTCTCACTGGAAGTTTTTGACAACACCGCCGGC
>JBIOWC010000440.1:0-6777 GCA_044868105.1 Blastocatellia bacterium | reverse complement strand
CAGGGCGAAAAAGATTACCAGGTGACCTTGAAAGATTTTGAAAACTGGAAAGCGGGGCTCGCTTCAAGAAAAAATGTGGCGTTCAAATCGTATGCAAAACTCTTTCATCTTTTTATTGAAACCGAGGGCCAGGCGGCGCCGACAAATTACGCCCAGGAAGGCCATGTGGCGCCCTATGTCGTCGATGATATTGCCGCGTGGATTAAGCAACAGAAATGACCGTCAAGGTTTTTTGTCCGTCCGTAACCGATCAATGGCTTGACGAATGGCGCCGGCATTAGGCGCATTCGGTTCAGCTTTCAAAAAATTCTCGAACTCTTTGATCGCCGCTTCCTTTTCATTTTTGCGGACATAGATTCGCCCGCGTTGCAAATAGACTTCGGTCAATCTTTTTTCGCTGAGTTCCCAAGCCTGATTCAAGGCTTTTTCGGCGTTACTTAAATCTTCAAGCTGACGGGTCTGGTCTTGATTATAAATCGCCAGTTCGATTAACGCTTTGCCTCTGTAGAGATGAAAGATCGGTTGATTCGGGTTAAATTTTATCGCCTCGCGGAAGGCCATCTCCGCCACCACGAATTTTTTTTGTTTGAGCATCACCAGTCCAAAGAGATGATAGACCGCGCCTTCGCGTTCATTGACGCGGCGGGCGCGCTCTAAGGCTTCAAGCGCTTCCTGGTCGTTGCCGATGCGCAGCAGTTCTCTGGCCAGCATAAAATTGGCATCGAAATAATCGTTGAAAATCGTCACCGCTTCGCGCAATAAGGCGAGCGTCTCTTCATATTTATTTTCGCGCAACTTCTCCAGCGCCTTATCAAAAGCGGCGCGCGCGGCCTTGGGAACTTCTTGCGCAAAACGCACGCCAACGGTTGGCGCGCTTGGCGTCGCTTTGACTTTCAAGGTGATTTCAACCGAAACCACTTCGCCGAAAGTCGCCCGACTCGTTTGCATGAATTTGACCGACTGGGCGACCGGCTCGAAACCGCTGGCCGCCACATGAACTTCATATTCGGCGGCGGGAATTTGCGCAAAGGTGAAATCTCCTTCATTGCGGGTTACCGCTTGCGCCACCATACCGCCATTGCCCTGATACAATTCAACCATCGCATTGTTAATCGTCGTGCCGTCGGCGGCGCGCACCTTGCCGCGAATCATGTTGTTGGGATTTTGATGGATCGGTGAAGTATTTGAGTTCTGTGCGAATGTGCTGAAGGTGATCGCAACGATGAGCGGTAAAACGAATAAGCGTAATCGGAATTTCATGGCTTGGAGACCTCCTTCGCCTTCTCGGTTGCGGCATTATAGCGCGAGTCGCCGGCAAACGGTAGTCGGGGGTCGGTAACCCGTAGTCAGTATTTCAGACATCGCTCGTCCGTTGTTTCGCGGTTGGTTAAGATAGGGGGTTTAGCTAGTGATTCAAATTCTATAACCGGCGGCCGACGACTAATGAACTTGTTTCTCTTAACATATCTGAGTAGCATAGCCTGAACGGAGATTGAGTCATGTTTTGTCCGAAATGCGGCGCGAAATCTGAATACGGAAATTTTTGTAGAAAATGCGGCACTAATCTCACAGCCGTATCGGAAGCCATTGGTGAACCGGGGTCAAGCTCGATTCGCCAAGCCAATGCTTCAGTGCCTGGTCAAAGCTGGCGCGGGCGCGGGCGGCTGACGATGGGGCTTTTTGGGCAGGCCGGGGTTGCCAACGATTTGATCGATGTCGCCGAACATAAAGCCATGGCGGTCTTTGGCAATGTCAAAGTAGATTTAACCGCCGCGCCGCTGGCGGTCGGCGAAACGCGTATCAGCGCCTATTCGCTCTTTGGCGATATTGAAATTTTTGTTCCTGACGATGTCGGCGTTCGCATCACCGGGTTGTCGTCGCTTGCCGAACTCAAAGTGGACGACGAAAAAGTCGGCAACGGTTTCTTTGATGTCAACGAATTCCGTTCCGACAATTACCAACAGGCCACGCGTCGCCTGCACGTCGAAGTCGCCTCACTCCTGAGCGCCATAAAAATCAAACGCTGACATCTCCGCTCAAAGTCGTTTTGCGACTTCACCGGCAAAGGCCTTGAGTTTTTCCAGTGAGGTGAGCGCGGTTGCTTCTCTGATTTGCAATCGGATGATGACGCCACCTTTTCTCGCCATGATGAACGGGCGGTTGGGTTGATCGCCTAATTGGAAGGCCTCGTCACCAATTCCCGATAGCGTGAGGATGGTCGTGTCATGGGCATTCGAGCTTCTGGTTGATTCCATCACCTGCTGCGCTTGTTCCGCCGACGGATTGACCTCTCTTTGCTCGACCGCGAAATAGAGGTGCGTATCCTGCCCGGTGGTTTTATCTTTGGCAACGCTGATGTACGCACAACTGCACTGTCGAACATCGCCTTTAAGTTCAGAGATGTTTTGCGTCAGGCGCACCGGTTGCCCGAGGATTTTTTCGGCATCGGCTTGAAGGAGAAGCTGGCAGGGGTTGAATCTTTCGCAGAAATTCGTTTGACTGGCGTTGCCGTTGGTCTGCGGCAGGACGCCGCCCGAACATAAGAAGAGAAAGATGAACGAGAAGGGTAAAACCCATTTGGCGCTTTGTTTCATGGAAGCGGGGCTCCTTAAATTTTGATTTTTGATAAATGTAGAGGCGCTTTCACGCCGACCTCAACCCTTAGACGACTGAAGAGAGCAATTTCTTCCCTTACCAGAGTCGGCATTTTCAGCCCGCAAGGAAAAGAATTTTTATTAAAGAATTTTGATTATGGTATAACGTTAAGCCGGCGCTTCGCGGTCACCTCGGCTTTCCGTTGTAACCGTATCAGTTTGAGAAACGTCATAGTCGTTCAGCAAAACAACAAACTCAGCTTGAAGAAAAATCACCCGGTTGGACGCAGTCCGTACTCAGGCGTTGGAACTGCTTTCGAACCAAAGCCAATCCTTGGAGGAGTCTTCTATGAAAAAATTGTTCGCCCTGGCGTTTTCGCTTCTGGTCTTTCTGCCGATTCTGGTTTTTGCGCGCGAAGCCAAACTCGTACGCTATCCGCACTACCATCAAGGACGCGTCGTCTTTACCTACCTTGCGGACATCTGGACGGCCGATGAAAACGGGCAGAATGTCCGTCGCCTGACGGTGCATAAAGCCCGTGATGCTTATGCGCGGTTTTCGCCCGATGGCCGGTGGATTGCTTTTTCCAGCGACCGCAATGGCAATATGGATGTTTTCATCATGCCTTCGGAAGGCGGCGTCGCCAAACAACTCACCACCCATTCGGCCGACGATACAGTGCTCGGCTGGTCGCCCGATTCAAAAAATGTGTTGTTCGCTTCGCAGCGCGGCGAAGATTTTATGGGCAAACTCTACACCGTCAGCATTGATGGCGGGCTGCCGAAAAATGCCGGTTCGGATATGGGCATTGCGGCTTGTTATTCGCCCGACGGCAAAAAACTCGCCATCAACCGCAAGGGCCAGGTTTACTGGCGCAAATATTATCGCGGCGCCTATCAAACCGACGTGACGGTGCTGGATATTGCGGCAAAGAAATTTACCGATGTCACGGATTTCGACGGCCTGGATTCCTGGCCCATGTGGAGCACGAACGGCAATATCTATTTTGTCAGCGACCGCGAAGGCAACGGGCTTACGAACATCTGGCGAGTCGGCGAAACCGGTGGCAAGGCTGAACAAGTGACCACCTTTAAGACCGGCGATGTGCGGTTTCCGGGCATCAGCGCCGATGGCAAGACGATTGTTTTCGAGCACGATTTTGGCATCTGGAAACTCGATGTCGCTTCCAAAAAAGTTACCCCCATCAAATTGGACATTGCCGCTGAAACGCAGGAAAACCTCGCCGAGTATCGCGATTTCAATTCCCAGGTTGATGATTATGATCTGGCGCCTGCAAGCCGACGAATCGTTTTTTCAGTGCATGGCGAAATCTTCACTGCGCCAACCGATGAAGGCGATTTGAAACAGATTACCGATAGCCCCTGGCGTGATAGAGACCCGCAATATTCCCCCGATGGCAAATGGCTGGCCTTTATCTCTGACCAGAGCGGGCGCGAAGAGCTTTATCTTGCCGCCAGCGATGGGTCCGACGAGCCGCAAAAGATCAGCGATTCCGATACCCTTAAATTCGGCTTTGCCTGGTCGCCAAACTCGAAAGAGCTGGCCTTCAACGCCTCGGACAACAAACTCAGAAAATACAATGTTGAGAGCAAGCAGACCGCCGAACTGCTCACCTCGAAATACGGCAACATCAGTCAGCCCGTATGGTCGCCCGATGGCCGGTGGATTGCTTATGCAAAAGCTGACGAAACGCGCACCAGCGATGTTTACTTAATTCCTTCGGCGGGCGGCGAAGAGAAGAAAGTCACCTTTGATTCTTATGCCGATATCAATCCGCAATTTTCGCACGACGGCAAAAAACTCTACTTCGTGCGCAACGAAGGCGGCGGCGGCCCGGGCGGCGGCGGCGACCGCTCTGGAACGCAGATTTACGTCATGGCGCTTGAGCGCGAAGAGCGCGACCCCAACGACCCCGAAGAGCGCGCCGATGTAAGCGATACGCCCGAGGCCGCCATGCAACGGATGCAGGCGCAGCGCAACCCGCAACCACCCAAAGAGATCAAGGTTGATTGGGATGGACTCAAACGGCGAACCCGACAGGTCACACGGATGCCGTTTGGCGCCTTCAACTATACGACCTCGCCCGACAATCGCACGATTGTCTTTGTCACCACCGAACCCGCCGGTTTAGGTTCAACCCCGGTGGTCTATTCCATTCAAGATGACGGACGCAGACTGAATCGCGTCACTGCAGGACAAGCGCCGGGTGGCAATGAAGACGGTGGCGGACGCGGCGGCTTTGGCGGCTTTGGCGGCGGCATCTCAGGGCTTGCCATTTCGCGCGATGGTCGCACGCTCTTTTTCAGAGAAGGTCAGTCGGTCTATTCAACGGCGCTGCAAGCCGGGGGCGCGGGCGCAGGTGGGGCTCAACAACAGACCGCTTCGCCATTTGGCGGCGCCGCCGGGCGGCGGCGCGTGACCTTTACCGCAAAAGTCAAAATTGATAAGTCCACCGAATGGGCTGAGATGTTCGATGATGCCTGGCGCACCATGAAATACCGTTTCTATGACCCGCAGATGCACGGCAAAAACTGGGACGCCATGAAAGCCAAGTATCAACCGCTGGTCGAATTTGTCGGCGACCGTCAGGAACTCTTGAACATCATCAACGAAATGATTGGCGAGTTGAACGCTTCGCACACCGGCGCAGCGCCTGGCGCGGGCGGACGCGAAGGCAATATCTCGACAGTGCATCTCGGTTTGGAACTGGAAGCGGACGAGGCAGCGGGTCGTTATAAAGTCACCTATGTTTACGAAGACGGGCCTGCGGATAAAGACTGGGTGAAGGTAAAGCCTGGCGATTACCTCATCAGCATCAATGGCAAATCGGTAAAAGCCGGCGATGATTATTGGACGATGCTCAGTAGCACGCGACTCAATCGCCGGGTCAGCGTTGGCTTCAACAGCAAGCCGTCGGAAGACGGCGCCTGGACCTCGCGCATTGACCCGATTCCGGCAGGTCAATACAGCCAGCTTCGTTATGAGCGCTGGGTGAAAGAACGTCGCCAAGCGGTTGATAAACTCTCGAACGGCAGGATTGGTTACCTGCACATTCAAGCGATGAATCCGCCGAGCTTGCGCAAATTTGAAAAAGAGATTCGCGAAAATCGTGGCAAAGAGGCGTTGATTATTGACCAGCGCTGGAACGGCGGCGGCAATATCGAACAGGAATTGCTGGCGATTTTGGTGCAACGCGAATATCAAATCTGGCAACCGCGCGGCACCGAACCGACCGGCCGACCGTTTGCCGGTTACTTCGGACCGAAAGTCGTGTTGCAAAATTGGCGTTCGGCATCAAACGCGGAAATGTTTCCGGCCGGTTTCCGCGCTTTAGGATTAGGCAAGGTCATCGGCACACCGACGATGGGCGCGGTCATCGGCACCGGCAGTTATTCGTTGATTGACGGTTCGACGGTGCGCACCCCCGGCGTCGGCGTTTTTCTCGCCGATAAGACGCGCACCAACATGGAAAATTACGGTGTCAAACCCGACATTCTGGTTGAGAACACGCCGGAAGATAACCTCGCGGGGCGCGACCGCCAACTGGAGACCGCCGTGCAGGAGTTGTTGAAAGAGATTGGCGCCAAAGGCGTTGCCAAGCGCGATTGATAACGGTTGTCTGAACCGCAATAAAAGCTCCGATGAGTTATTCTCACGGAGCTTTTATTTTTCCGGGCCGTGGTCTATCTGCCAGGGGCAGGTAAACGGTTCAGCTAACGCAGGAAATATCTGGAACGGCGCAGGTCGCAGCACGGCTGGTCAGAGTAAATTCCATCGGGTAACCAAACTTGACTGCTTAGAGGGAATTGCATATAACAAACTGGCAGATGGACCGCAAAATCACGTGGATTTTGTGCAGGCGTTGAAATTATGGATTGAAAAATAAAATGAACAAATCGGTATTATACGCACGTGCATATAATACCCGAAAACGCCGTATTATACGCAGGTGCGCATGAACGGGCTTTTTCCCCGTTACGATGCACCTACGCATAAATCAAAGTTAGGCAGTCGCATTGACGTTTGTAGTCAGTTAATAATGGAAATTCTTAATCAGTGTAATCATCCTCCGCTGGGCGTTGTGGCACACCTGCGGCGCGCTTTGAGGTGGTTTAACACGGCTGATCTGGAAGGTCTCTATGGGGTCGTGTTGTTTGATGA
>JBIOWC010000439.1:0-5722 GCA_044868105.1 Blastocatellia bacterium | reverse complement strand
TACCGACCTCAATTTGCGGAATAATCAATTGACCGGGCTTCCCAATACCTTTGCCGATTTGAAAAATCTTCGCACGCTAGATTTGCGCGCCAATCAATTGACCACCCTGCCAGCGACTTTCTCGAGGCTGGCGAATCTCGAAAAACTGGATTTGCGCTGGAACCATTTAGCCACTTACCCGAAATGGATTGGCGACCTTGAGCGCCGCGGGTGCACAATCTTCGCCTAGCTCTTCTTTACGGGTTTCTGAGGCGCATCAGCTAGCTTTCCCTTCTGCTTTGACAGCCTCCGTGTACAGTTTGAACGAATGGCTTTTTGTGTTGATAATCAATATGAACCTTGTACCCGGAAAGGCATGAAATGGATTTCAAATTAGTCTCGGATTATGTTCCGCAAGGCGACCAGCCGCAGGCGATTGAACAGATGGTGCGCGGTTTGAACGAGGGCACCGAGCATCAAGTCCTGCTCGGGGTGACCGGTTCGGGAAAAACTTTTTCCGTAGCCAAAGTCATCGAAACCGTCAATCGTCCGACGCTGGTGATGGCGCATAACAAGACGCTTGCGGCGCAACTCTATCAGGAGTTTAAAACCTTCTTCCCGCATAACGCGGTCGAATATTTCGTCAGCTACTACGATTACTATCAGCCGGAAGCCTATCTTCCGGCTTCCGACACCTACATCGAAAAGGAAGCCACCATTAACGAAGAGATTGACCGCCTCAGGCTCTCGGCCACGCGCAGCCTCTTTGAGCGGCGCGATTGTATAGTCGTCGCCTCAGTCTCTTGCATTTATGGTCTGGGTGACCCCGATGCCTATTACGGCATGATTATTTTCGTTGAACGTGGGCAACAGATTTCGCGCACCCAACTATTGAAAAAACTGGTTGAGTTGCAATACCAGCGCAACGATATTGAATTCGCGCGCGGCTCGTTTCGCGTGCGCGGCGACATTGTTGAAATCTATCCGGTCTATCAAGACCGCGCCATTCGCATTGAATTCTGGGGCGACGAAATAGACGCGATTTCAACCATTGACCCGCTGCTTGGCGAAGTCCTCGACAAACACCAACGCTTGCCGGTCTATCCGAAGACCCACTACGTTACCTCGCCGCAAACCGTCAAGCGCGCCATCAAGAGCATCAAGGAAGAGTTGGATTGGTGGGAGCCGCAACTGGTCGCCCAAGGTAAAACCATTGAAGCCGGGCGCCTCCATCAACGCACCATGTACGACATCGAGATGCTCAAAGAACTCGGTTACTGTCAGGGCGTAGAAAACTATTCTCGCCATTTGACCGGCAAAAAACCGGGCGAGCCGCCGCCCACCTTGCTCGATTACCTGCCGCGAGATTCCATCGTCGTGGTTGACGAAAGCCATCAAACGATTCCCCAGGTGCGCGGCATGTACAACGGCGACCAATCGCGCAAAGGCACGCTCGTCGAATACGGCTTCCGGCTGCCTTCGGCCAAGGATAATCGCCCGCTCAGTTTCGATGAATGGAAACAGCGCGTCGGGCAACTGATTTATGTTTCGGCAACGCCGGGCCCTTATGAACTGACGATGACCGGCGGCGAAGTCATTGAACAGGTCATTCGCCCGACCGGCCTCATTGACCCCGAAGTTGATGTGCGACCGGTGCGCGGGCAGATTGACGATTTGCTCAATGAAATACGCCTTCGCACGGAGCGCAATGAGCGCGTGCTGGTGACCACGCTGACCAAAAAGATGGCCGAAGATTTGACCGATTATTACACCGAAGTCGGCGTCCAGGTTCGTTATCTCCATTCGGATATTCAAACGCTTGAACGCATCAAGATTTTGCGCGACCTCAGGCGCGGCGAATTCGACGTGCTGGTTGGCATCAATCTCTTGCGTGAAGGGTTGGATTTACCGGAGGTCTCACTCGTCGCTATTCTGGATGCCGATAAAGAAGGCTTCCTGCGCTCGGAAGCGGCGCTCATTCAAACCATCGGACGCGCCGCCAGAAACGTCAACAGCAAAGCCATTTTGTATGCCGATAAGATGACCGATTCGATGAATCGGGCGCTCGGCGAAACGCAGCGGCGGCGCGAAAAGCAAAGGGCTTACAATCAGGAAAACCACATCACACCGCAAACCATTATCAAAGCCATTGACTCAACCCTGGTTTCGATTTCGGAAGCCGATTATTTCAAAGTGCCGATTGATCTTGAAGAGGTCGAAGGCTATTCGCTGGAAAACCTCAAAGAAACCATTGAGCGCATTGAACGCGAGATGCGGCAGGCGGCCGCCAATCTCGAATTTGAACGCGCCGCAGAATTGCGCGACAAGCTCAAAGAGTTGCGCAAACGTGAACTCACGATGCGGTAAAGCGATTGGCTAAGCAGGGGTAGCGATGCGTCACCAAGCTTTTCAAAAAGTGACGCATCGCTGCACGTGTGGAGAAATCTTTGCGAACTTGGCGATCGCTTTGCGTCTTTGCGAGAACCTTCCTGAGGGTTGATGTCCAGGCTTAGTTTCACGCAAAGACGCGAAGAACCGCCAAGAACGCTAAGCTTGCTCTAACCTAGAGATTCTTGATTTTTCAGTTGCCTCACTGGCAAACCGCCCTAACTCCCAGTTGTAGCGAAGCAATCTTTGGTCGGCGGATTGGTCATGGAACGCGCCAGTTCACTGCGAAATTCGCCAAAGCCTTGACGCAATTCTCCCATATCTACATCGAACTCTTTGGCAATCTGCCCCAGTGATTTTCCGTCCTGAAGTTTTAAGAGAATTTCATCCAGCGGTTTATCAAGGCGGTCGGCCATGATGACGGCGGCAACGAATTGACCGAACGGAAAATCTTCAAGACCATTGAATTTATCTCGCAACGCCTGCGCCGTCCCGACATCTGTGGTGTGCGCTGCAAGTACGCAAAAGACCGCATCCCGTCCAATGCCTTTTTTGGCTTGTTCGGCGGTCTTCGCCAATTTATTTGCATCTTTATCAACTTTATTTGCCTGCTTTTCTTTCGCCTTGTCGCTTTTTCCCTGGGCCAACAGCACATCCGTATGGAGTGCTAGAAAAATAGCGAGCAGACAGAAAGTAAGAGAAACCTTTGAAGCCCATTTATACATCATTGCTTTACCTCCGGAATTTAGTTGTGAGGAATATGGAGCGGAAGCTTATTGGAACGCTACCGATTTTATAAACCCCTTGATTGAGTGTCAACGGTTTCCTTGGGCGTGGCGCAAAAACGAAGGCGATTATCCATTATTTTGCGGCAGCGCCTTTGACCACGCGAAAGCCGGTGTATTCAGGCGCCGGGTTGCGGTTTTTTTGTTTGGCATCCGCAGCCGTGTCGGCACTGCCGCCCGTTACCCGGCCTTTGCCATCTTTGGCAACCACCCATTCGGCGACATTACCGCCCAAATCGAAAACCGAATTTTCGCCAACCCCTTTGAAACTGCCGACCTCTTTCAGCAGGGGCGCGCGTCCGGGTATCTCTGCAACCTTCAGTTTGAGGCGCGCCGCATCTTCGGGGTTCAAGGTGTATCCTGCCCAATAATCGAGCGTGTTTTCACTCGCGCCGGCCGCGCCGTAAAGTTTTTCGGCTTCCTCTTCGGTTGCGAGCCTGTACGTGCCACCCGTCGTTTTGCTCAACCATTCGCAATAGCTCTGCGCTTGTTCAAAGGAAATATTGTTCGCCGGAAAGTTTTCTTTGCCCGCTTCGACGGTATAGGTTTTATCGAATTGCGCGAATTGCGCGCGGGTGATTTCAAAGCGCCCGACTTCAAGGTCGGTGTGTTTGACGGTTTCGGGAATCAAGAGAGTCTTCATCATCACGCCGAATCGCGTGCCATCGCCCCGTTTCATTTTGAGCGCCGCGGCGAGCGGCGAATCGGGCTTTAAGGCTTCGTTTTCCGGCTTCAAGGTTTTGAATAAATATTTATCGAACCACGCGAGTTCCTCTTCAACCTTGCGGCGTTGGTGAACGAGTTTCTGCGGGCTGTGCGCTTCGCCGGGAAAAAGTATAAAACGCACATCGGTATTGCCGAGTTGTTGCAAAGCGCGATAGTGCATCCAGCCTTGCTGAGTCGGCACCTGTTTGTCTTCGGTACCGAAAAAGATAATCGTCGGCGTACGCACCTTATCCATTTTGTAGAAGGGCGATTTTTTAATATAGAGTTGCAAATCTTCAAACGGCGTTTTGCCCAAATAATAGTTATCGAACGACGCGCCGAAGAGACAATTACCCCAATCCGAGACCCAGTCAACATCGCCGGCGCCGGCGCCGGCTACTTTGTAGCGCGTCGTCGTCACGGTCAAAGCAATCGTTAAAATCGAACCGTTCGACCAACCGAGAACGCCAAGCTGGTTGGCGTCAATGAGCCCTTTGGCAATTAATGAATCAACTCCTTTTTCGATGTCCGGCACTTCGAGGTCGTAATAATTGCCGCCGCCGATGGATTCGACGAATTTCAACCCGTAATTCGAACTGCCGTGATAATTCGGCTTCATCACGAAAGCGCCGCGTTGCGTGTAGTTATTGACCGGATAGGCCCAGGACTCTTCCCATTCGTCGAAATCCGCGCCCGCCGGACCGCCATGAATCATCACCACGAGCGGATATTTTTTCGCCGCGTCGTAGTTATGCGGATAATAAAGAATACCTTCGACCTCTTCATCGCGCGCCCCGCGCCAGCGAATCACTTCCGATTTGGAAATCGTCTTCTTTTTGAGTTGCGGGTTGAGGTCAGTGAGCTGATTGGCCGCGTCAATCTTGGCGCCGCCAAGTTGGGCGCGATACCACTGCGCGGGAGTGCTAGCTGTCGAATACAGATAGACCAGCGTCCGGTTATCTTTGCCGAGTTCAAAGCTGAAGATATTTTTCGCGTGGTCACCGATCAGCCATTCGCGCGACCAGGTGCTGCCGTTTTTTGTATAACGCGCCGCTTGATGTCGCGCGCCGTTTGCCAGGAGCGCGATAAAGCCATTATCGGTAACCGCCAGGTCGCTGGCGAGTCCGTTTTCCCACTGCAAATCAACTTTGGTCGGCGCATTCGCCGCCAGGTCAAAGTAATAGAGGTCTGAGACGGAGGCGTTCACATAAGTTGGGTGCGACGTGTAAGCGCTTTCGGCATAAAACCCTTTGCCGTCGCGCGTCCAAACCGCGCCGCCGATGTTGAATTTTTTATCGCTGAAAATCTGTTTGCCTGTGCCGCTGGTTAAATCGTAAAGGAAAGTCGCGGGTTTCACCTTCTGGTCATAAACATAGCGCAGGCTGCGGTCGTGAAAGGTGACCGCTTTCGTGCCATCGGGCGAGACCGCGAAATTTTGAATGCGGTCAGCGTTATCGGTGATGCGGGTAATCTTCTTGGCTTTCAGCGAAAATTTGAACAGCCGCGCAGGTGGCGCATTGACTTCATCTTCGACGACGATTGAGGTGTCCTTCTTCTCTTTGATTTTGTTTTCGTAAAGCGCCGGGTCTTCCTGCGCAGCGAAGATGAGGGTGTCGTTATCCGCCCAATCAAAATTGGTGACGCCGCGCACAAATTCGGTGAGCGCCGAAGCTTCACCGCCAAAGGGCGAGATGAGCCAGAGTTGTGGTTTATGCCCTTCTTCGGGAGGCGCAGGCTTGGCGTTCGGATTGGCTCTTGTGGTCACAAAGGCAATCCATTGTCCATCGGGCGACCATTTGGGATTAAAGGTGCTGTCTTTGCCTTGCGTCAGTTGAAGCTCTTTTTTTTCGGTAAGGCTTGATAAG
>JBIOWC010000438.1:0-6190 GCA_044868105.1 Blastocatellia bacterium | reverse complement strand
AAATCAATTCAAAGAGCCAATAAAAATTTAAAAATCAAAATAAGGGGGTTTCCGCGCAAGTTAGAAAAGCTGTTTCATCTTTTACCCTGTGCTCTGCCGTTAAGCTACTCCCCGTCACATTCATCGGGGACGAAGGATTCGAACCAACACCTCAGGGTTACCTGTAAAGTATGTAAGCTTCACCGGTCAGGGCGCGGAAAAAACTAAAAGTGCTGAGGACTGAAGACTGCGTGCTGAGTGATTGATTACTCAGCACGCAGTCCTCAGCACTCATTACGACTTAACCGTACACAGCTTCAGGGCGGATAATTAAATCGCCGGTCGGCGTACGGTCAACAACGTAAAAATCGAAACGGTTGATTGCAACGTCAAAATGACGCGCAAGTTGTGACTTGATTTGTGCATCGTCCATGCCACCAACGATACCAAGTTGCATATCCTTGAAATCATATGAACGACCTTCAAAACGTACGTGAATCATTACGGTGTACCTCCCAATTTTGAAGTATGAATAATGAAGTCGGAACGATAACCAGGAGCGTGCGCTGAAAAGAGTTCATCGTTCCGCGTTCATCATTATTTCAAGCAACAATTTCCTTCGCATCTTCAAGGAAAAGATACTTGCGCCATTCGGGGCGCTTTTCGGCGGCCGCGTAAATCGTTGCCTTGTCCAAGCCATATCTAAGGGCACTGGGGTTAGACAACAGCGGCATTCTGGCTTCTTCCGGCGTGCGGTCGCCTTTGCGCTGGTTGCACGACTTGCAAGCCGCGCAGAGGTTTTCAGGAACCGACGCACCGCCGCGTGAACGCGGTGTGATGTGGTCAAGTGTCAATTCAAATACGGTTCCTTTTTCGCCGCAGTATTGGCAACGGTGACGGTCGCGCGCGATGATGCTGGCACGCATATTCGCCACTCGCCCCTGACGCTTCTTGTGTACATTGATGTACTCAATCAAACGCACAACCGAAGGCAAAGGGAAAACAAATCTCGGAGAACGCAAGACGCGGTCGCCATCCAGCTCTACGACTTGCGCCGCTTCTTTCCACACCAGGCGAAGGGCGCGCGGCGCGCTGATCAGGCCAAGCGGCTCGTATGAGGCGTTCAAGAGCAAAACTTTTCTCGTCAGTGGCATCATCTGCTTCTCCTTTTTGAAATGGATGCTTCCTTTCCCACTCTCGCATAGAACAACATTCAATTCGCCTTCTTGCTCAAAAAAGCCCGGATTTACCGGCTTTTTTCCGAATAGTCGGAGAAGGAATCGAACCTTCGACCTCCGGTTTGTAAGACCGATGCTCTGCCGATTGAGCTATCCGACCTCAACTCTAGGACTGAGTTAATCAGGAAACGATGAAGTATGAGCGATGAATGATGAACCGGATACTTCCTCTTACTTCAGCCTTCCGCCTTCATCCTTTCCGAAAACTCAGTCCTCAGCACGGTTTCAAAGAGCAGGTGGTGAGAGTTGAACTCACGACTTCGAGTTTGGAAGACTCGCGCTCTAAACCATCTGAGCTACACCTGCAAAATCAAAGAGCCGATGGTGAGAGTCGAACTCACGGCCGACGGTTTACGAAACCGTTGCTCTAACCTTCTGAGCTACATCGGCAGTTAAATCTGCCAGGGGCGGCGGACGTTTTAGCAAATTGCCCGCTTCGAAATTGAAACACATTTTATAGGCTTCACACCGACCCCTTGTACTGCGGAGGCAGGGATCGAACCTGCACTCTCTCGGTTCAAAGCCGAGCGCGTTGCCAATTACGCTACTCCGCAAATCGAAGCGCAGAGCAACAAGCAAAAGATAGCATCGCCTGAATATGCGGCGCTCAATTTGTCGTGGGTTTCTCAATTTCATTTTGCCTTTCGGTTGCTACCTTTTGCTGTTTGCTTTTATCAGTGGTTGGGGACGGAATTGAACCGCCGACACCTGGTTTTTCAAACCAGTGCTCTTCCGAACTGAGCTACCCAACCGTAAGCCGGGATGGAAGGATTTGAACCTTCGACCTCCTGTTTAGAAGACAGGCGTTCTGGCTCCGCTGAACTACACCCCGAATTTTTTTACGTGTCTTGATGTGTCAACCTACGGGTTGACTATGCAAATTTGAGCCTCCGAGCGCCGCGCGGTACGGTGGAGGAAAAGACCGTACCGCGCGCAAGCGTCCAATGACGCTCCGGTCAGCGAGGCAAACCATAAAGTTGGAGCGAAGAGATTTGAACTCTTGACCTCTCGGTTATCAGCCGAGTGCTCTCGCCAAACTGAGCTACGCTCCAGGGATGGAATAGGTCGGATTTGAACCGACAACCTCTGCGGTGCAGGCGCAGCGCTCTGCCAAATTGAGCTACTACCCCAAAAAAGTCGGGGAAACTGGATTCGAACCAGCGACCTCACGGTCCCAAGCCGTGTGCTCTGAGCGCACCTGAGCTATTCCCCGAAACTGGCTCTGACAGCCAATTTCAAGCCATCAGATTAGGTTCAAACAGCACTTTCAAAAATGGGCGGGGCGGAGAGAATCGAACTCTCTTTTTCTTGGTCCCAGGCCAAGGGGCTTGCCATTTGCCTTCACCCCGAAACTGGCTCCGGCGGCTGGATTCGAACCAGCGACTTCCCGCTTAACAGGCGGACACTCTGCCAACTGAGTTACGCCGAATCAAAATAGAATTGCGGAGGCAGGATTTGCACCTGCGACCTGAGGCTTATGAGACCCCTGTTCTCCTACTGAACTACTCCGCAAAAAATCCTGAAAGAGCAGTTAAAAGGCATTGGTGAGGAAATCTTTCGTCATCACCCCTTCACCTTTTCACAACCTTACAAGTGGGTCGGGTGAGAGTTGAACTCACGACCTCGCGCTTAAAAGGCGCTTGCTCTAGCCGACTGAGCTACCAACCCGATGTCAAATTTGTTTAATGACCGGGTCACTAAATTTCTTGGAGAGAGGCTGCCAGATGAACAAAAGAATGAATTGATCGTTCAGCCTTCCGCCTTCATCCTTTCCTCAGCACTACTCCGATGCCCCCGTCGAGACTCGAACTCGAATCACGCGCTGATCTGGCGCTTGCAAGGTATAGGCTTGCTGTTTTGCCAATTAAACTACAGGGGCGCGGCGATGGATCGGGTGAGAGTTGAACTCACAACCTGCTGATTAAGAATCAGCTACTCTCGCCAGTTGAGTTACCGATCCAGTTAGCGGAGACGATGGGATTTGAACCCACGACCTACCGGTTGACAACCGGGTGCTCTTAACCGGGCTGAGCTACGCCTCCTCAAGTTGGGGCGGATGACGGGAATCGAACCCGCGCCGACACGTTCCACAGACGCGCGCGCTACCAACAGCGCCTCATCCACCATTCAAGCAGGGCGTGCGGGACTCGAACCCGCGTCTACGTGATTGAAAGCCACGTCGCTTAACCGCTTGCATAACGCCCCGCAGCTGCCCGCCTAAAACAAGGCTTTAGACGGGTGGGTTAGAACAGATGTTGAATCAGGAGAAACAACCCGCTGATTGCCAACATCGCCAGCTTCGCTACTACCTTTGCAATTAACAGAACGATCGTCGTATCGAAGACCATTTTGGTTGTCCCTCCTTTCCAGAAACCGAACTCCAGCAAATCGCCCATTGCCCATTACAGAAACCTCGTCGCGAACTTTAGAGATTGAATCGAAGAGAGAAATTTCTGCTGGTCTAACGGTCATTGGCTGTTGTTCCTTTCTTGAGATTAAGAGCGCGTGGTGAGAGTTGAACTCACGATGATGGCTTTTGCAGAGCCACGCCTTAAACCATCTTGGCGACACGCGCCTATATGTGTTGTGGAGTGGATGACGAGATTTGAACTCGCGACCTCAGGTGTGGCATACCTGCGCTCTTGCCGGGCTGAGCTACACCCACTCATTGTTTTCACCTTCAAACCGGCTACGGAAGCCGATTTCGTGCCACTTGATACGGAAGGCGGGAGTCGAACCCGCAGGGTCAGTGAAGACTCCAGTTTCTAAGACTGGCGCGTTTACCGTTTACGCCACTTCCGCATAGTCTGGTGCGGGAGGTGGGAGTCGAACCCACAAAGAACAGGTTTTGGGTCTGTTGCGTATGCCTGTTTCCGCCACTCCCGCATTAGCTCCGCTCAACACGGTTATTAAGTTCTCGCCCTGTCTATAAACCGCGTTAAACGGAACACCTTTGAATGCGGAAGGTGAGAGTCGAACTCACAGGCCTTTCAGGCGACAGCTTTTAAGGCTGCTGCGTTTGCCGGTTTCGCCACTTCCGCATTTGCTTAACAGTTATTTTGTTAAATACCGATATAGTTATCTATGTAAAAACAGCTCATCCATAAATGGTCATAGTCTGATGATGGGCGAGTTGATGAACCCGGCAGGACTTGAACCTGCGACCTCTTGTTTCGTAGACAAGCGCTCTTGAGTCCAACTGAGCTACGGATCCAAAACGGAGGCGACAGGACTCGAACCTGTACATCCCTGGTGAGACGACGATTTAGCAAACCGTTGGTTTAACCATTCACCCACACCTCCAACGCGCACGGAGGGTAAGAGACTCGAACTCTTACAGGCCCGCAAAGACCCGGCGGTTTTCAAGACCGCTGCACTACCAGTTGTGCGAACCCCCCGAAAGCTGACAGGAGCGCCGAGAGTTGAACTCGGATGAAAGGTTTTGGAGACCTTCAGGTTGCCCGTTACCTCACGCTCCTAACGCGATGCCGGATAGAGGAATCGAACCTCTATGATCATCTTGACCCATGGTTTTACAGACCATCGCAATTCCATTCTGCCAATCCGGCGCTACTTGCGAACTAAAAAAGGCGAATTAAATTGTCAAACAACAAAAAAGGAGCCAGAACAACTTGCCGAATCAAATTTCGGAAGCTGCCCGCTCCTTGGAAAGTCTCTGTTGGGAATTTATTTTTCGAGATTTTCGGGAGCGGGAGAACCGCTCCCGCTGTATCAGTTGATACTCATATAATCAGTGCCATGGGTTTTCGCCATACCCTGATTATTGATGGTATTAAAGCCGACTGAA
This sequence comes from Blastocatellia bacterium, assembly GCA_044868105.1. GTDB lineage: Bacteria > Acidobacteriota > Blastocatellia > UBA7656 > UBA7656 > JBFMDH01. The sequence goes on along the minus strand of JBIOWC010000438.1, from coordinate 1,165 downwards.
TTAATATTCGATAATGTGGGTTGTGAACACGGGCGGAGGTTCAGCCCAAAGAACGTACCGACAGTCAGCCGTTCGGCGCTCCACCTGCGTGTCACGCGACCCTGTGCTATTTGTCTTTGTCCTTTGAGCATCATTTGCTTTTCATTCTCCAAAGAAAGTTGAAAAAGAAGCGACAGTATCGAACTTTGCTTCAACAATGTCAACAACTTTTTTCTAAAATTTAAAAAAAACTTCAAAAAAGCTTAGGAAATACCGCTTATTTGCACTCATCACTACGCGAGCGTTTGAAATCTTGTTTCAAGTTTTTTGAATGCCGGCAAAATATTTTATTGCAGATTATTTTCAAAAAATATTTTAAAGGAGAAAAAATTCTTTTTCGAAGCGCTTTTAAGAAATCAAGGAATCGCGTTTGCGGCGTGTGAAATAACCGTACAGGGCAATCAAGGTCAGAGAGAACAGACCACCGGCTGAATCAATCAAAGAATCATAAATGGAGCTCCCGCGAAATTTTGTAAAGGACTGATGAAACTCGTCCAGCAAGGCCCAGATGACGATAATCGAGAATGAATAGAGCGCCCATTTCAACCGCCAGTGAATCCGACTTTCGGCGCGGAAGGCGCGAAACAACAGGGCTGCCAGAACCGCATACTCAAAAAAGTGAGCGAACTTACGAACCCAGAAATTGGTCGTCCGCACGCTCGGTTTGCCATCATCGCCCCAGAATAAATTGACGAACCAATCAATCAGGCGTTGGGTGTTATGACCGGAAAAAACATCCGTAGAGAAGAAATACATCAAACACAACATCAACCCAACCGGAATCCAGTAGCGAATTATACGTTCGGGAACGGTGAGTTGTGGCGTTGCTAAATTTTCTGCCATTTGCCGTCAATCATAACAAGAAAATTTGGCGCTTTGAATGCAAAAGAGAAAAGGCAAAACCGATTTCGATTTTGCCTTTTACAAGTTGTTCTCTACACGCTGCGGCTACCCTAGCGCCTGGGCGCCGGAAACGACTTCAATGATTTCGCGGGTGATTGAAGCTTGTCGCACGCGGTTCATATTCAAGGTCAGCGTGTCAATCACGTCGCCGGCGTTTTTGGTTGCCGAATCCATGGCCGTCATTTGCGCGGCATGGTTGCTGGCGATGGATTCAAGCAGGGCA